>NZ_CP104042.1:300000-548967 GCF_025152745.1 Rhizobium sp. WSM4643
CTTCGCTTCGGCGGTAACGATCTGGGCTTCCGCAACGGTTCAGGAAGAACAAATTGGCGATGCTGATCACCAGCAGGAACAGCGCCGAGATACTGGTCTCGACGACGCCGTCAATGTTGTGAATATCCTCAAGCCGACCCGACGCGTCCCTATGACACGCTTCTCCACCACGGTGAGCCCAACACGGCTGGGTGGGAGTCGGACGGGCGTCTCACCCATCACTCGCGAGTTGCCCAGACGGCAGAGCCGGCCTCGGGATCGGGCATCGCACCGCAGGGTCGGCAGCCGCTCGGCCCCACCCAGTGGCTGACCGACGATCATATCACTGCGAAATACAGGCTCCTGGACTCGCTGCGGATTACAGGCTCCTGGACCAGGAGTGGCAGGGACGCTCTGCGGATCTGGCCGCCCGGACGAGCGTCGTGAATTCTGTCGTGGCATAAGCTCAGCTACAGTCGCGCTTTCGTTGTGCGAGCCTAATTTTGTTGGCGCGGCAAATGCTTGTGCCACCAGCTGGAAAATAAACCATAATATATATGAAAATATATTGTCGTATATTTTCCTTTAAACGGTGAAGTATCAATCCATTCCCGTTTTTGATATAACATAAACGAATATATTCTTAAATATATCCTCTGCGTCTCTTGTCTTAAATCAGGTAATTGTAGAGAGTCTGCTTATGAAAGAGGTTTGACAATGCTGAAATATTCAACAGGCGAAGGGCTGTCGCAGGGAGGAACGTCGGCTATGGTCCAGGAGGAAGGCTCCAGCACAGCAGGGACAACGCCTCCTATGTCCCAAAGAGCGTCGGGTCGACCCAAGACCCAGCGGACGCGATGCGAAACTTGATCCAGTCGAGCGATTTGGCTTTTCTCATGGAAGCTGATGATGCCCTCTCCGCGGGTAAGGCGGGGCCTGCAGACTTTGGGCGTCCAGCCCAGCACCGGATGTTAGTTTCGCTCGTTATGGAGTTACATATGTCGCTAATTAAAAGAAAAATCTTCTCCGTAGGTGTCTTGACGCTAATGGCATGCGGCGCGTCGGCGGCCGATCTAGCTGACCACAGCGTTCCGAGCGCCCCCTCTTATGACGCACCGGGAACCTTCTCGTGGGCCGGGGCTTACGCCGGTCTTCATGGAGGTGTCGCAGCCTCCAAATTCAACCCGTTCAACAATGGTCGCGCCCCAGCGGTGGGCGCTCAGGTAGGTTACAATTTCCAGGCTGGATCGGGCGTTTTCGGCGCCGAACTGGAAGGCTCTTACTTGAACAACGAAGTGCGTGTGCCCGGCGGCAACGTGGAAAGCCGCTTCCGCGGCGGCGCGAAAGCGAAGGCTGGCTTGGGCTTTGATCGCACTTTCGTCTACGGCACCGCGGGCGTCACAACGACCGAGTTCGAGGGCCGCCGCCTCGTATCCGGATCGGACAAACGGAAATCCGGGCCGGATAGCTGGAAACAGGGCTACCTCTTCGGTGGCGGCGTCGAGCACGCGTTTTCGGGCGGCGTGTCGGCAAAGATCGAGTACAACTACGTCATTAACAACGCCGTCCCGACCACGAGCGGAGGCATCAGCTCGAAGTCCGACCTCAACGATAATGTAATTGAGGCGGGCCTTAACTTTCGCTTCTGACGAACTCGTCTGAAGCCTTGAGCAAACGCAAACACCAGGCAACCGCCCGCACGATCGGCCATGCCTCGAAATGCCGGCCCTTGAAATCTTCTATCGGTTGCCGCTTCAGCTTTTCGGTAATCGCATTCAGAATCGTCGGCTCGCTCCACAACTTTTGGAGGGACAATCTCTCGTCCCATGGTCCACATACCGTTAAGCGCCCAAATTTGCCACAGGCCCTGCTTCGAAGTTGTCAGTCATCTGCCGTACGGTTCCGAGTCAATGCCAAGCTATAGCGATCGGGCTGACGCACTCGGTTAAAATTGACGGCTCGAATTGTTTTTCAGACGAGCGGCGCCAAACGGTTGCCGACGACGATCCCGTCTGGAAGATGCGCTTTTTGGTTGTATATATCAAGGGTATCTAATATGGTTTTCAGAGTTAGCCGCCCACCGAACTGGGCACTTACTGCTTAGATGTGACGAAGTTAATCTTGCGCCGAACCGGGAGGTTGTCGTGAAGGAAGAATCCTCAGCGGTCTCGAATCTGGTGTTCGATTTCCTGTCAGAGTCAGCCAGTGCAAAGAGCAAAGACGATGTGTTACTCCTACTTGGAAAAATTTCACAATATTTCGGGTTTAGTTATTTCGCGATATCCGGCATCCCCTCGCCTCCGGAGCGAATTGATCCCTATTTCGTATTGGGCAATTGGTCAGCCGGGTGGTTTGATCGCTATCGTGAAAACAACTATGTCCACGCCGACCCCATAGTGCAGCTTAGCAAGACATGTGATCACGCATTTGTTTGGTCGGAAGCTCTGCGAGATCAAAAACTCGCTCGGCAGAGCCGTCGTGTCATGAATGAGGCACGCGAATTCAGGTTGATTGACGGCTTTAGCGTTCCTTTACACACTGCCGCCGGGTTTCAATCGATTGTCAGTTTTGGAGCGGAAAGGGTAGAGCTCTCAACCTGCGACCGAAGCGCGCTCTATCTGATGGCGGCTTACGCGCACAGCTTGCTCCGCGCCCAAATTGGGAATGATGCCAGTCGAAAGATTCAGGCCTTACCCATGATCACAACGCGAGAGCGCGAAATCATCCATTGGTGTGCCGCAGGCAAAACAGCAACAGAGATCGCAACGATTCTCGGACGATCCCATCGAACCATTCAAAATGTCATTTTGAACATCCAGCGAAAGCTCAATGTGGTTAATACACCTCAGATGATTGCCGAAAGCTTTCGTCTCAGAATCATTCGCTGAAACATATGCAGATTCGGGCACTTCAAAGATCGGGCCTGTTGGATCACGACAACCATCATGATCAGATAGTAGCCCCGTTGAAATGCAGAGCTAAATTTGCGCCTGAATTGATAGACAGGCGCAACACAGTTTTCGGTGGCTCGAGCAGAGAGCATCCATTGGGTGGCTGCGAGGACGTGCTTTGAATTTGTTTCCTCAGAAGTCGTCCAATGACCACCTACCGCCAGACGGCCCCCCCGAATTGACCAGTCGCGTCTTTTGGGGTGATCCCCGACAGATCGCAGTGGTTGGCATTTTCTGGTCGGGCAGCTTGGATTAGCCGCGCACTTTTGACCGGCGCATTTATCATGCAATACGCGTTAAAGCGTGCGGGTAGCCCTGGCAATGTATTCGCCAGGTTACCATTTGGTCTGCAGTTGACGCTTGCCCCCTCCAAACGTCCGGATGGATCCACGGGCTCACCGCTGAAGTCGCATGTTTTCCCGGTTGACGTTCCCGGATTTCCAACCGGGCCGGCAAGCGTGACGCCGCGGATCACAATGCCAGTTTCTACGGGCTTCGCTGCGACCTTGCCTTTTTGATGCTCCTCAGCCGCGGCCGCCTGCGCGAAGGTGACCGTCAGAGCGAAAGCAGCTAGGCATCCGAAAGCTCTCAAAGTAGCAGTCATTAAAACTTCTCCTCTTTTGCCGGCCGGCAAGATGTCGCTTCCGGACCGATGTCTCTGAATCGAATGAAAGGACCTGCGCCCCTTTCAAGTTACCGAAATTTGATCAGGTAGTTCACGGCCACGTTCTTGGGACGCGTCTCAAGAGCGGTGCGTGCCGGACTTTCCGGCGCGCCTGTCGATTTGCTTGAAATGGAAGTTCCCGCGGCACTGCCCTGTTGCGAAATTCCCGACGGCGTCGTTATCTCATAGGGATGCAAATGAATTTGCAGAGCATCGCATTGGAGTGATCCAACAACATTTGCAACATTATTGCCAGTTGGATCTAGCCGTCGTTTCGCGTCGGGGTCCATACCGGCACCGGCATCGAAACCGCGCAGGAACAGTCCACGGTAGTCTGGAATCCGAAATTCCAGATCGGCCGTAGAATTCCGCTCTCCATAGAGTCCACCGAGAACGGCGTAGAGTTCTGGATAGGCGGCTGCCTTGAGATAGCGCCCATCGCAAAGTATCCATCCCTGGGCTTCGACGTAGCTGATAGGAGCTTCCGCATTTGTACCCGCAGCCACGCCAGAGCTTGCGCAGGGTGTGTTGCTCCAGATCGTATTGACCGAGCTCGAGATAGGGGCAACTTGCCCTGCAAAGGGACAAATCGCACCGATTGGAGGCCCTGCAAACATCGTTGGTTCCTCGGGCAATATTGATGTGTGAGGAAAGGAGTGCCAATTATCAGCAACAACAGGCACTCCCATGTATTAGTTCCGCCCTGACGGGCGGAGCTGAAGCCAATTCACCCTGCCATCAAGCCGGGTTGACGTCCCAGGTATTGTCCTCTTGGAGCACGCCTACGAGATTGAAGACGGCAGAGGGAAACTTGGCTTCCCTGGTCTGGGTGATCGTGTCGATGCTGAGCACCGACCCGATAGTGACATTCGTTCCCGCCGCAATCCAATAGCTCGGAGTTGGCGTGAACGTGTGGAGCAGATTGGTGCCCGCTTGTGCAACATAAGTCCCTGTTCCGGACATGCCGATGCCCACGGAGAACCGGTTGTTTGGCACATTGCCAGCATCGTTGATGACCAGTGATCCTGCAGGATCCCCCTTGATCGGCGCGGTCAGGCCAGGTCCATCGCTTAATGAAAAAGTAGTGGTGTTTCTCCCGCTGGGGCTGCAGTCCTCCACCCCGGAGGCAAAAAAGTCCACGCCAGGAATCAGTTGTCCCGTGTCGCTCCAGACGAAATTATAGGCGAGCTCCCAAGTGAACTTGATTTGATTGCCAACCCGAATTTGATACGGAGAGCAGAACCATGCCAAGGAGAAGACATTGGCAACAGGTTGAGGCATCTTTTGATAGACATAGAAGGTCCAAGGTTGCGCCGATTGATTCTTCAGCAATAACGAATATTGCGTTCCTTGGGCAAGCGCTGCGCTTCCCGGCTGTGATGCACGGGCATGATCCGTCATTTCCTTGTCTACGTAGCTGACATGCAAGGACATTTAACTCTCCCTTTCCATTGATTTTCTGTCTTCACGCCAGGACTGGTCCAATCGCTTGGACCGCTTCTTGGCCCAGCTCCAACTGAGGCGAGTGTTATTGGAGACACCAATTCAGCTATAATCATTTCCGGGTGACGTAAATGAGTAGATTTACTCCCTGACAGACCACGATTAACCCATAGGCATGCCCCCGAAACCCGGGACGGTAAGAGCGGCCGAAGTCTATTTGGTCGGTAGCAGATAAGCACCGGCCGAGATGGCTTTCTAACGTGATCCCATCAACGAAAAGCGGCCTGAGAGGCGGCTTGATCGAGTCCCTGGCGTCTTTGACGCACACCATATGCTCTGCAAATTTACTCTAGCGGTACGAGATGATGGCATTCTTGAGCCCGTTTTGGCGATCTTTCCGTTACCGCCATTTCCCATGCCGCGCGGATTGTCTGATTTCAAACTATGGTTCCGCGACCTGGCGCAGAGATGAGTATTTCTACTCATTTTGGAGGACAGTAAGATCGTGCATAGTGATCCGGGGGTCAGCGAGCGATGATCAAGATTTGCATTGGGCACTCTCGGGCTAACGCCGTAATCATGGAGAAAATCTGGCGATTTCGACACCAGCAATTTGTGGAACGACGTGGGTGGGAGGCGTTACGCAAGAGTGACAGACGGGAAATAGATCAGTTTGATCACGATTGCGCTATTCATTTTAGCGTTCTCAAGAACGATGCGGTGATCGGGTATTCTCGGCTCCTTCCTACTGTGCAGCCACATCTTCTATCAACCGTCTACCCGCAAATCATGCGAGGTCAAAAGTGGCCAAGGTCGCACGACGTTTTCGAATGGACGCGGTGGGCGATTGCAAGCGGTGACGAAAAGATTGACGGGATTCCAATATCGCGTGTTCTGATGATCGGGTTGATGGAGTTTTGCCGTGCTGCCGGAATCACCTCGCTCATCGGCGAAACGCACCCAAAGCTGATAAACTCGTTGCGCACCAATGGGTGGCGAACACACATCCTCTCAGAGCCTAGCATTTTCGAAAAAGAATTAGTCGTGCCGCTCGAAGTCATCCCATCGTCCTCTCCGCAGACGTTTTATGCAATTAGCTAGCATAGGGAATTCCGCTCGATGTTTGAACCTTACGGCTCAGGAAGTTTTGGTCACCAATTCGCCGCCAGTCCGGCTCATAAGCGAGCACGAGTCCCTGCCTGGATTTCTGTTGTACAAGCGGCGCCACATCACAATCAGACCCGCTTCTTTACCGGGCGATTGTCGTACGCTCAATGCTTAGGTCAGAGAGCCAACCGCGTAGCCGCCCGGATCGATTGCAGCCAAATAATTTCGCAGTCCATGCCACCCTAGAACGGCATGCGACAGTGTACCTCAGTCAATCGCGTCATTGGCCCCTTAGGGGGACGGCGAGGAAAACCAAAGGAGAGTCATAACATGGAAACGATAACTACCCGCAAGCCAATTGATCCAATCGGCAGCGAGTTGAGCGTCTTTGCCAAGACGCCGCGCGTCGGATCGACCCCTTCGACTACAGAAATTGCTGCCATGATCAAGGGGGGCAAGCCAGGCGACATGGACAAACTGGACGTTTAAGTTTCGTCCGTGTGACCGTCGCCAAGGCGGCGGTCACTGCCCCTTTAGATTTTCATCAAATAAGCGATCACTCATGTTCAAGGGAACGATTGACCGAGGTCATCTCGAGTGCGTGGCTGAGCCCCCGATGGACTCGCTGCCCTACCCCAACATCTCTATCAAGATCCTAGACCATCCTTTGCTCGAGAGCTTCCGGTGGGACACCACTGATCAAATCGTCCTGATCTGTCGCGAGCGTTCCGCCGAAGCGAATGGGCAGGTTGTGGCACTCAGGGATTGGCCGATAGAACGAGCGCATGATTTCTGTGCTTTTGGGCGATGGCCATTGGACTATCAGACAATTTCGATCAATCGCCATTCCGGCACGGTGACCTTCAGCGCCGGACATGGGGGTGTTGCGCCACTTTATATGAAGGTCAGCGGCGAGCGCATTGATCTCTCCTGGTCGATAGCGGACTTTTATTCGGGCATGACTCTCGCCGACGTCGACACGGACCGAGCTGGCCTGCGTCTTGTGGGGACGCTCCCCTATGCAACAACCACGATGTTTCGCGGTGTTTTCATGCTGACGGAGCGCGCGTCACTTTGCATCGACAGGATGGGAGCCGTGGAGACGAAATATCCCCCTCCGGCACCGTATTTCATTCCGACCCCACTTGTGGATGGGGCCGATGTTGCCGCCGCAGCATGCCATTTGATCGACACCCTGCTGCGTCGCTGGCCGCTCACGCCCGCTCTCACGGCTAGCGAATTCAGCGGAGGATTGGATTCGGCGGTCGTTGCCGCCATTTTGGCGGGGCAGCATCCTGACGCCCTGCAAACCTATGCCTTGGAGGTCGAGGGACCAGCTCGTAGTCAACAGACTTCGCGGCGCGAAATAGCAATCGAGCACTTCGGCTTTCGCGACCAAACGCTGCGTGTTGACACGATACCAATGGTTCCGTGTGGGTTCGAAGTGAGTAGCGACTACGTCCCCGCTCCCTACAATGCCGATCTGCAGCGGCCTCTCCATCAACTATTGAAGTCGCTCGCAACTGCCTCAGCCCCGCGGGCGGTCGCAACCGGTACAGGCGGTGATGAGTTGCTAACGGCCCATGCTTTCGAGCAAAATCACGAGCAGTTCGCTCGTAATGTTAGCGATGCATTCCTTCCTGCGATCTTTCCCTCCGCCATGACGCTGGTGCTCAAAAACCAATTGCCCGACTATGCAGCAAGCTGCGATCGGGCACCCTTTCCTATTCTGCCGATCTCGGTACTGGAGGCACACGCCGCGCGGGCTCCTTTGTTTGCGAGCCATGGCATATGGCCAATTAGCCCATTCGCCCAGCCAGAAGCCGTACGATTTTATCGGAGTTTGCCTTTGGCCTGGAGGCACGAAAAGGCGCTGCATCGCCGGATGTTGGAACGGCTTGGATATCCAAAACGGTTCTTCGGAGTTTCTACAAGAGAAAATTTCGAACACTATCTGACCGGCTCGCTGACTATCGGTGCTAGCGAGATCACTAGTCAATTATCCCGCCGTTGCCTGCTGCATGAACTGGGACTGATCGATGCTGACCGCCTGATCGCCACAATAGACGACATCCGATACGATTCTCCGCTTGGCGAGCTCGGCTTTATCTTCCACGCAATTAACGTTGAACACATGCTTCGGCGAATTGACGGAACTTGAAGGAGATCACCCGCTAACGCAGCGGGGACCTCAACACGCCTGGAATTGGTAACCCGTGCATCGCCGCGGAACGAGGCCGATGGGTTCGCTGCCACTTTGAAATGTCGTGCTTCTGGAGCGAGACTTATATGAACATTTGCCATCGCTCGCGCCCAGACGCCGCGTCAATGACATCTTCCTCGTGAAGTGGATCGCTAGCCGTGGCGTAGTCGAGTGACATGACGCTTGATCATCGCCGGAAACAGCCCTTTGCGGCAAGCGATCAGAATTCGTTACTGCTGGTCTGGTGATGGGATACAGGCTGTTCGAACAATGGTCCTAGAAGCTACACATGGATAAATGAGACATCTTGTCGGCTGGTCAGATATTCGACATTGTCATCACCTTTGTCGGTTACGTGACAAGCGTTCCTGTTCTCAATCCCGCATCTTTGCGCCCACATAACTGGAATCGCAGTAAATTATTGTTCGTCATCTCTATCGGCCTGCTTGGCACGAATCTTGTGAGCTATAGCGAGGCAGCGGAACGGCCTCCGCATCCACGTTGCGGGATAACCGCATTGCCTCGAACACATGAAGGAACGCCAAACATGGCAGCTCTGCGTCAGATCGCATTCTATGGAAAGGGCGGCATTGGCAAGTCCACTACATCCCAAAACACGCTAGCCGCCCTTGTGGACCATGGGCAGAAGATCCTCATCGTCGGCTGTGACCCTAAGGCCGATTCTACGCGCCTGATCTTGAACTCGAAGGCCCAGGATACGGTTCTTGATCTCGCTGCAACGAGAGGTTCGGTTGAAGATCTTGAACTCGAAGACGTGCTCAAGGTAGGCTATAAAGGTATCAAATGCGTGGAGTCTGGCGGCCCGGAGCCAGGCGTCGGCTGCGCGGGACGCGGCGTTATCACGTCGATCAACTTTCTCGAGGAGAACGGCGCCTACAACGATGTCGACTACGTGTCTTATGACGTGCTCGGTGACGTTGTGTGCGGCGGCTTCGCGATGCCGATCCGTGAAAACAAAGCTCAGGAAATTTATATCGTCATGTCCGGCGAGATGATGGCGCTCTATGCCGCCAACAATATCGCCAGGGGCATCCTGAAATATGCTGCAGGCGGCAGCGTACGCCTGGGCGGCCTCATTTGTAACGAGCGTCAAACCGATCGCGAACTCGACCTCGCCGAAGCGCTGGCTGCCAAACTCAATTCTAAGCTCATTCATTTCGTGCCACGCGACAACATTGTCCAACACGCCGAGCTTAGAAAGATGACGGTGATCCAATATGCGCCGGACTCTCAGCAAGCGGCCGAGTACCGGACACTTGCCCAAAGAATACATGACAATTCGGGCAAAGGCACCATCCCGACCCCCATCACCATGGAAGAACTTGAGGACATGCTTCTCGATTTCGGGATCATGAAAACCGATGAGCAGATGCTTGCCGAACTTCAAGCCAGGGATGCCAAGTTGATAGCTGCCCAGTGATCACACTGACGCGCAGCGACACGCAAGGCGCCCGCCATCCCGTGAGGGAGGTTTCGCCGATGTGGCTTCAGCCGGATTTTCCAAGGGGTTGGGTTAATGACCTTCAAATACGCCAATGACAGTGATTTACATGCGAAGCTTATAGCGGATGTGCTGTCGCAATATCCGGACAAAGCAGCGAAACGCCGAAGTAAACACCTTAGCCTGGCAACGAGCGAAAAGGACGCCGGCGAGGAACCAAACGCGATTAGCGAATGCGAGGTAAAGTCGAATATCAAGTCTGTTCCAGGCGTGATGACGATCCGCGGCTGCGCCTATGCCGGTTCGAAAGGTGTCGTCTGGGGACCAATCAAGGATATGGTTCACATTTCACACGGGCCTGTGGGTTGCGGTCAATATTCCTGGTCGCAACGTCGCAACTATTACGTCGGCCTGACGGGCATCGACACGTTCGTAACGATGCAATTTACATCCGATTTTCAGGAAAAGGACATTGTTTTCGGTGGTGACAAGAAATTGGAAAAGGTCATCGATGAGATCGCTGAACTTTTTCCGCTAAGCAATGGCGTCACCCTGCAATCAGAATGTCCGATCGGCCTGATTGGCGACGATATCGAGGCCGTAGCGCGAAAAAAGGCCAAAGAACACGCGACGACCGTCGTGCCGGTACGCTGCGAAGGCTTCCGTGGCGTGTCGCAATCGCTTGGCCACCACATCGCCAACGACGCAATTCGAGATTGGGTCTTCGACAAGAAAGACATAAAATTTGATCCAAGTCCCTACGACGTAAATGTCATAGGCGACTATAACATTGGCGGCGACGCATGGGCCTCGCGCATCCTGCTCGAGGAGATCGGATTGCGCGTGGTCGGCAACTGGTCCGGAGATGCAACTCTCGCCGAAGTGGAGCGCGCGCCGAGAGCGGCACTCAACCTCATTCACTGCTATCGGTCGATGAATTATATCTCCAGGCACATGGAGGAAAAATATGGCATCCCTTGGATGGAGTACAATTTCTTTGGACACTCCCAAATCGATGCCTCGCTGCGCGACATAGCCAAGCACTTCGGGCCGGAGATCCAAGAAAAAGCCGAAAAGGTCATAGCCAAATACCAACCCCTCGTTTGGGCCGTAATCGACAAATACTGGCAGCGCCTTTCCGGCAAACGGGTGATGCTCTACGTCGGGGGATTGCGTCCTCGTCACGTCGTCACCGCCTATGAGGACCTCGGGATGGAAATCGTAGGAACCGGCTACGAATTCGGTCACGGCGACGACTATCAGCGCACTGGCCATTATGTAAAAGAAGGCACGCTGATCTACGACGATGTGACTGGCTATGAACTTGAGAAATTCATTGAGGGAATTCGGCCCGATCTCGTCGGGTCCGGCGTTAAAGAAAAATACCCGGTGCAGAAAATGGGCATTCCATTCCGTCAGATGCACTCATGGGACTATTCTGGTCCGTATCACGGTTATGACGGCTTCGCGATTTTCGCTCGGGACATGGACATGGCCATCAACAATCCAGTTTGGGGTCTCTACGACGCGCCCTGGAAAAATGACCGCGCTTTGGCGGCGGTTGCTGGGTGAGAACATAGCGTTCGCGCGTAAAAAACGCGCAACGGCTTAAGCGACGCATGTTTCTGGACCGCCCTTGAGCCGCGGCCAGATCGAAAGAGGTGACCCTATGCCGCAGTCAGCTGAGAAAACTCTCGACCACGCGCCCCTATTCTGCGAGCCGGAATACAGGAAGATGTTGGCCAAAAAAAAGCTGAAATTCGAGTGCCCACACCCGGATCAGGTCGTGTCGGACCAGCGCGAATTCACGAAGAGCTGGGAATACCGCGAGAAAAACTTGGCCCGCCAAGCCCTTGTCGTCAATCCAGCCAAAGCCTGCCAGCCCCTCGGCGCGGTCTTCGCAGCGGCGGGATTCGAGCGAACGATGTCGTTCGTCCATGGCAGCCAAGGTTGCGTTGCCTACTACAGATCGCACCTATCGCGCCATTTCAAGGAGCCGTCATCGGTGGTCTCGTCATCGATGACGGAAGACGCCGCTGTATTTGGCGGCTTGAAAAACATGGTCGACGGTCTCGCCAACACATACAAACTCTATAACCCGAAGATGATCGCGGTGTCGACCACATGTATGGCCGAGGTCATCGGAGATGATCTGCATGGTTTTATCGAAAACGCCAAAAGTGAAGGTTCGGTCCCGCGCGATTTCGATGTCCCCTTCGCCCACACGCCTGCCTTTGTCGGCAGCCATGTCGATGGCTACGACAGCATGGTAAAAGGTGTGCTGGAGAATTTCTGGAAGGGCGCCGCGCGAAGTGAAGCCACCGCTTCTATCAACATCATTCCTGGATTTGATGGCTTCTGCGTTGGGAACAATCGCGAACTAAAACGCCTGCTTGACCTGATGCAAGTGACTTACATGTTCATCCAGGACGCATCAGATCAGTTCGATACGCCTTCCGATGGCAAATTTCGGATGTATGACGGCGGGACCAGCATCAATGACGTGAAGGCGGCGTTGAATGCGGAGTGGACATTGTCCCTGCAATATTACAACACTCGCAAGACGTTAGATTACTGCAGAGACGTTGGACAAGCGGCGACTTCCTTCCACTACCCTCTCGGCGTCGAAGCTACCGACGAACTTCTGATGGTGATATCGGAAATTTCCAGCAAAGAAATTCCCGAGGCGATCCGTCTAGAGCGCGGCCGACTCATCGATGCGATGGCGGACAGCCAAGCTTGGCTATACGGAAAGAAATACGCGATCTACGGCGATCCAGATTTCGTCTATGCGATGGCGCGCTTCATCATGGAGACCGGCGGCGAGCCAACCCACTGCCTGGCCACAAATGGCACCTCAGCTTGGGAGGACGAGATGAAGGAACTCCTCGCATCCTCGCCCTTCGGGAAGAATGCACAGGTTTGGCCAGGCAAAGATCTCTGGGCACTGCGCTCGCTACTGTTCACAGAGCCGGTGGATCTCCTGATCGGAAATTCTTATGGGAAGTATCTCGAACGGGACACCGGTACCCCACTGGTTCGGCTGATGTTTCCAATTTTCGACCGGCACCATCATCATCGATTCCCCCTCATGGGGTACCAAGGCGGACTGCGTCTTCTAACGGCGATCCTCGACAAGATCTTCGACAACCTCGATCGCGAAACAATGCACGCGGGTGTGACAGATTATTCGTATGACCTCACTCGCTAAGAGCGACGGTCGGCCGGGCGGCCTATCTCTCAACCAGATATGAAGGCAGACGAATGTCCTCGCTCAACGCCAAAAACAAAGATGCCTTCCACGCGCTAGCGAGTGAAAGGAGCGGCAGCAAGGGTCCCAAGGCGCGCCGAAGAAATTGCGCGAGGCCAATGGCCCCGGGAACGGCCGTCGGCGGTTGCGCTTTCGACGGCGCCAAGGTCGCACTGCAGCCGATCACCGATGTCGCACATCTGATTCACGGGCCGCTCGCCTGCGAGGGAAATTCCTGGGACAACCGTGGCGCTGCCTCGTCAGGTCCAACACTTTGGCGGACGAGCTTCACGACTGATCTTACGGAAATCGACATTGTAATGGGACACAGCGAACGGAGGCTCTTTAAAGCGATCCGGGAAATCAAGGATGGGTATGCGCCCGCGGCAATTTTTGTCTATTCAACCTGCGTTACAGCGATGATCGGTGACGACATCGACGTTGTTTGCAAGCGAGCGACGGACGAATTTGCTTTACCGGTGGTGCCGGTCAATGCACCAGGTTTTGTCGGATCTAAAAACCTCGGCAACAAGCTAGCGGGCGAGGCGCTGCTCAAGCATGTCATAGGTACGGTTGAGCCCGATGAACCGGGCCTTTGCGACATCAACATACTCGGCGAATTTAACCTCTCGGGTGAGTTCTGGCAGGTGAAGCCGCTCTTGCATAGGCTCGGCATCCGCGTCCGCGCCTGTATTCCCGGAGACGCGCGATATCTGCAAGTCGCCTCCGCCCACCGCTCACGCGCGGCGATGACGGTGTGTTCGACAGCGTTCGTTACGTTGGCACGTAAGATGCAGGAACGCTGGGATATTCCGTTTTTCGAGGGCTCCTTCTATGGCATCTCCGGCACCTCGGAGGCGCTCCGGCGGATCGCCGATCTGCTTGTAAAGAAGGGTGCTGACCCCTCGCTTTTGCATCGCACGGAAATCCTTGTAGCGGAAGAAGAGGAAAAGGTGTGGAAGAGGCTGGAAGCGTACCGACCTCGCCTTGAGGGCAAGCGCGTGCTTCTAAATACAGGCGGCGTGAAATCCTGGTCGGTCGTCCATGCCTTGATGGAGATCGGCATGGAGATCGTCGGCACATCAGTCAAGAAATCGACGCTCGAAGATAGGGAGCGAGTGAAACAGACCCTGAAGGAGGAGAACCTCCTGTTCGAGTCGATGTCGCCGCGCGAGCTTTTCTCGCTTCTACTCGAGAGAAAGGCTGACATCATGCTGTCGGGCGGACGCACCCAGTATATAGCGCTAAAGGCAAAACTGCCCTGGCTTGACATCAACCAGGAGCGTCATCACGCTTACGCTGGCTATGAGGGTATCGTGCAACTTGCTCGACAAATTGACCTGGCAATCCACAATCCGGTGTGGCCGCAGGTGCGCGAGCCGGCGCCATGGGAGCCGGCATTGGTCGTTGAAAAGCGAGCGAAAAGGGAAGCGTAAGCGCGTCGAACCAAAACCGCGAGATCACTCGCAAAAAATGTTGAGGTCGTACTATGGCACGCGTCGTATCTCAAACCAAGTCGGCGGCGGTCAACCCCCTGAAGTCGTCTCAGCCGCTTGGTGCTGCCTTCGCCTTTCTGGGCGTCGACGGCGCAATACCTCTGCTCCATGGCAGCCAGGGATGTACGAGCTTCGCGCTCGCACTGCTCGCGAGGCACTTCAATGAAGCGATCCCGCTGCAAACCACGGCGATGAACGAAGCCGCGATAATCGTCGGCGGCGCGGATCGTCTTGAAGAGGCAATTCTCAGCCTCAAAGCCCGCACAAGGCCACGACTGATCGGGATATGCACGACCGCATCGGTAGAGGCCCGCGACGAGGATGTCGTCGGTGACGTCGAAAACATCAAACGCAGGCGGGCGATAGAACTTGTGGGCACCGAAGTCGTAGTCGCCAACACGCCTGACTTTGACGGCGCCATAGAGGAGGGTTGGTCTAAAGCTGTTACCGCCGTGATCGAGGCAACAGCGCGACCTGACAAGCAATATCGCAATCCGAGGAAGATCGCGATACTGCCTGGCTGGAACTTAACGGTTGCTGACATAGAACATCTGCGCGAAACGGCCGTAAGTTTCGGCCTCGACCCGGTTATTCTGCCCGACGTATCCGGAGCGCTCGACGGCTCCATCCCCGAAGAATGGATGCCGATAACGAATGGCGGCACGAAATTGCAGGAGATCCGCGATCTCGGTGCGACGATGCAGTGTATCGCAATCGGTGAGCATATGCGGCGACCGGCTGAAGCGCTGCAGAGACTGACCGGCGTGCCGTACGTGCTGTTTAGATCGCTGACGGGCCTAGAAAACGTCGATCGCTTCATTCGCGTGCTTGCCGCTATGTCACGCAAACAGACACCGCTCAATGTCCGCCGCAACCGAATGCAGTTGCAGGATGCCATGCTCGACGGACATTCCCATATGGCAGGCAAGAAGATCGCAATCGCTTCGGAGCCCGATCAACTTTTCCAGCTCTCCAACTTTTTTGCTGCCATGGGTGCGGAAATTGCGGCCGCGGTCACCACGACCGGCACTTCGAAGGCGCTCGAGATGGTACCGGCGAAAACCGTCAAAGTCGGCGATCTCAGTGATCTGGAAAGTCTCGCCGCAATGGCCGATCTTATCGTCACGCACTCGCACGGCCGAGAAGCTGCCAGACGTCTCGGCGTTCCGCTGATGCGGGTGGGTTTCCCCATGTTCGACCGCTTCGGCAGCCAGCACAAGCTTACAGTATTATACCGGGGAACCCGCGACGTGATCTTCGACTTCGCGAACATCATTCAGGCTAACCACCCTCCGAACCCCGGCCCACTTGACTCAACCGATAGGCGGGAATCGCAATAATGAGATCAATTCGTCGCGTCTCGCTCTTCAATGGCGGACTTCATCAACGCGGACGAAACGGCAGGTGGGCACTTCGCGAATTGCCATCGCCACACAAGATATGAAGGGACTGACAGCGCAGTTTGAATCGGTCAGACGATTTGACGCGACATGCGACTCGAGGACCTTCGTGGAAGCCGCTGGGTTCGAAAGTACAAGATCGGAAGACAGAAGCGAAGGTGGAGGACCGCACTGGGTAAAGATTGCGGCGTTAGACAGCTGCCAACTCGCGTTTGTCTGACAATTGGCGGGCCTTCCTCAGCCACTTTGTCAGTGGCAGAACACGATAAATCGGAGGAATCTATGACAAGCTCATCCGTGACCCGCGACGGGTCCCGATGGATGCCGGAATATCTGAATTCGATCAACCCTGCGATGTGCATCGGCTGCGGTCGCTGCTTCAAGGTTTGCTTACGCGAGGTCATGCATCCCCACGGCATCGATGAGGCAGGTGACATGCTCGGTGTTTGCGATGGCGAAGACGACTTTAATGGTGAGCTCAGTCGCGTGATCATGGTCATTGATTATCCCGGCCGATGTATCGGCTGCGGAGCGTGCGCCCGCGTCTGCCCCAAGAACTGCCAGACTCATATCGCCGTCGATCATCGTCCAGTGCACGAATCTTGAATTCCGTTCCGAGCGGTAAAAGGCGCCGGCGACATACAAAGTGCGAGACAATCGCATCGGTCGAACGCGCGGAGAAGGCAGCATGGCAGCTTTGCGTGAAAGTAAATCCGGAAATGCGACGCGAAGCTCTTTCTGGGCATCCAATCTGCTTCGGAGGCAGTGGTTACTGGAAACACCACGTCGAAAACCGACGACCAGAGATAGGAGGCACTGAAGTGTGCATCAAGCCGCGACCTACTTCTCCGAAAGTGAGGTGATTTCTCAGCGTCGCCGAAAGCAACTGTCGCGACTTGAGAAGATCAGGCATGGCCCCGCGAATTAAGTGGAACTTTATCGTGAAACAATCCGCCAATCTTTTCCTGCGCCAGACCCAGTCCCTGGTGATGACACCGCAACTGATGCAATCCATCCAGTTGCTGCAGATGACGCATTTTGAACTCACCCAGTTCATCGCCCAGGAAGTGGAGAAGAACCCGCTGCTCGAATTTCCGTCGAATGACGGCGAGGCGGGCGGCGAACGTGGCGATGCCGAAGATGGAGAGTATGCTCATCAGCCCGAGGATGCCGGCTCCGACGATGGCTATGACAACCGCGCCGAGGCGCTCTCCAGCGACTGGTATGACAATGGCGGCAGCGCCAGCACCAGCCGGCTGAACGACGAACTCGACGCCAATTACACCAATGTCTTTCCTGATGACGGAGTCCCGCAGCGCCTCGATGCGCCGGAACTCGTCAGCCAGTGGAAGTCGATGCCGGGCAGCGGTGAGGGCGCCGACTATGATCTCGACGATTTCGTCGCCGGTCAGGTGTCGCTGCGCGATCATCTCGCCCAGCAGATCCCCTTCGTCCTGCCTGACATGGCCGACCGGCTGATCGCGCAGAATTTCGTCGACCAGCTCGACGACTGCGGTTATCTGCAGGCCGATATCGTCGAGGCGGGCGAGAGGCTGGGCACGAGCCTCGCACAGGCCGAGCGCGTGCTTGCCACCCTGCAGAGCCTTGATCCGCCAGGTGTTTTCGCCCGTAGCCTCGCCGAATGCCTGGCGATCCAGCTCAGGCAGAAGGACCGGTATGACCCGGCCATGCAGGCTCTGGTCGAAAACCTCGAACTGCTGGCCCGGCGCGATTTTGCCTCGCTGAAGCGGCTCTGCGGCGTCGACGAGGAAGATCTTCTCGACATGCTCGGCGAGATCCGTCAGCTCAATCCCAAGCCCGGCAGCGGCTTCGAAGCGGGTGTTTCCGAAGCAATCACGCCGGATGTAGTCGTCAGGCCCGCCTCGGACGGCGGCTGGCTGGTCGAGCTCAATCCGGATACGCTGCCGCGCGTGCTGGTCAACCAGTCCTATTTTTCCCGTGTGACGAAGAACGGCGAGGACCACGCCTTCCTCTCCGATTGCCTGCAGAGCGCCAACTGGCTGACGCGCAGCCTCGACCAGCGGGCAAAAACCATCATGAAGGTGGCAAGCGAAATCGTCCGCCAGCAGGACGCCTTCCTGCTGCACGGCGTCGATTACCTGCGCCCGCTGAACCTGAAAACGGTCGCCGAGGCGATCAAGATGCATGAATCCACCGTCAGCCGCGTCACGTCGAATAAATATATGCTGACGCCGCGCGGCCTCTTCGAACTCAAATATTTCTTCACCGTCTCGATCAGCGCCGTCGCCGGCGGCGACAGCCATTCCGCCGAGGCTGTGCGTCACAAGATCCGTGCGCTGATCCTGCAGGAGAGCCCGGAGGCGGTGCTTTCCGACGACGATATCGTCAACATGCTGAAGAAGGGCGGCGTCGATCTCGCCCGCCGCACGGTTGCGAAATACCGGGAGGCAATGAACATCGCCTCTTCGGTCCAGCGCCGCCGCGAGAAGCGGGCGCTCGCCAAGGTCGCAGGCCAAGTGCGTTTTTGGCCAAGCTAGGAAATGCTTTTGACACGCCGCTCATGCCCAAGGTCCGGAGCATGGGTTTATGACAGCTTCAGCGTTCGAACCGCTCCAGCATCCTCTTCAATTGTGCATTTTGCATTTGAAGCTTGCGTGCCAACTGCCCCCGGAGAAGCCTGATTTCTTCGTCGAGATCGATTGCATCGTCAAAAGCGGTGGGAGCGCTTGGAGAAGGTGGGACAACGACTGCAATAGTTTTCGGTTTCTTGCCCCGCATGCCCCGCTTTCGCGTTTGACCTTCGCTAACTCGAAAGACTTTTGGTGCTGCATGCGCGGCTGTATCGGCCTCATTGGACAAAGCCGGGTCAGCCGCTTCCACGGGCCTGGCGCTTTCGACATCTGCCGTATCGTCAACAATGCTTACCGCTTCCTCGGCATGATGCGGGTCCGCTGACACCGCCTCGCGTTCTTCGTGAATGAAGGGCTTTTCGTTGGCCGCACGATCCACGGCGTTCAACCGATTGTCGGCCGGCGTTTCAGTCAGCTCGGCGATGGATGATACGTCCGGCTTCACATCATCGGTCGAGCCGTGTTCTTGCTTCTGCTGGCGTCGCCGTGACACCAGCCCAGCAAGAAGTTTCCATGGAGACGCCATTTTATTCGACCTCGAATTCTACTGCGTATGCAAACTGCGAGCAAAAACGTTGGCGGCAGAAGGATCCGCCGCCAAAATATTCACTTCAATAAGCATGAGAATGCGGCCAGCGCTTGATCGTCTGCTGCCGATCAACCGAGGTTCAGTCGCTTTCGCAGATCGGCATTTTCAGCGCGGAGCTTCTCCGCCAGCAGCTTGCGCAGTCTCTGGTTTTCCTCTTCGAGCTGCAGAAGATCCGCGATCTCATCAACTGCCGCCACCGACGGTGCCGCCGCTGTCGACACAGCCTTCGAAGCACGTTTGACAGGCGTGCGCTTGGCACTCGGCGTACCTTCGTCAGGCTTTGCCTTACGTCCTCTTTTCTGTTTTCCAGCTGCGGCACCCGAAGCAACTGCCGGTTCCGCCGAAACGGTGACTGGGGCCGTTGCAGGGACCACCTTCTTGGCGCGAGGTTTGCGCACCTTCTTCGGTACATCGGGCGCCGCGGCGGCCGGCGTGTTAGCATTGGTCATCGTATCGTTTTCGTCGGCCATTATGGTCTCCTGTAAAGCCGATGCATTTGTCTCCTGCTCAATCGGCAGTGTCAATAACGGCCCGGCCTGTTCTTCTCCGGGTACAAGCATCTCGCTACTTTTTGCCTGAGGGGCTAGTGACATAAATGGCATTGCCTCGTCCTGCAGATCTTGAGCAACGGACTTGAGATCGGTGTCTCCCCAAATCGAGTTCGGTTTGGAATTCAGTTTTCGCCGACCTGATTTGTACTCGACGGCAAAGCTGCGCTCTTTTTTCACTTTAAAGAAGCCTCTGGTGTCTGTGGTAATTTTTCAGCGACGTCTTCAGCATCGCAACAAGCCTTCAGATAACGACTGCGGTCCATTCGGTCTATCCTTTTTGAGTATTCGGCTCACACGCGGCTCCAATCGCAGAAAACCACTTATGGACGCAACCGTGACAAAACGATCGAATCGCAGCCGTCGGGATATAGTTCCGTTGACGCCGCTCATTGTGACTGATTCTTGTGACTACTTCGCGTTTTCGCCGGCCCCGGCGCTCGTCGCACGAAGTGCACAACTCTCTACGACCCATATGGCGAGCGATTGCATGGAGAAGAGGCTGACGACCCCACCGAGGCCTTAGGTGATGGATTCAAAAATTCGGGCTACTCGTTGCAGCAAGACCTTTGAACTTGGAAAACCAATTTCGATTGGATTGAGGTCGGGCGAATGGCGGGCAAGACGAGGAGCCGGGCGCTTTTTTTCTTTGACCAATTGATTGGCCTGTCGCTTTTGTGGGAGCCAACGTTGTCGACGATGAACGGGTGACCCTCAGCGTCAGTCAGGGTGTGGCACGGCGTGCAGAGATGTGATGAATGGAGTTACGCCGCGGCGCATTTATCAGACGATGATCCGCAAGCGTACTCTGATCCTCAGACGCCGAGCGCGATTTATTCGGGCGGATCGACCGGCCGAGCCGCTTGCGGAAATCCGGGTACTTGCGGGTGATCTTTGAAAGAAAAGCTGGGGAAGCACCCCGGTGGTTGCCGCGTCAGATGCTCCTGCTTTGCAACAAAATCAGCAATCGGCCTCCCCCTAGAAAATTCAAGACAATGCGATCTCCGCTCAATTTCTTCTGCACGGATCGTAAGTCGCAGTCCCGGACGGCCCGATTAACCGAGATTCTCCACGTCCAACTTACGACATTGTCGTCACCTTTGTCGGCTTCGCGAAACGCATTCGTCTTCGCCCAATCACGTATTTTCCGCTAGGAAGTTGAAATAGCAGCAAATAATTGTTCGTCGGCTGTATCATCTTGGTTGGCACGAATCTTGAGAGCTATTGCGAGGCAGCGGAACGGCCGCGGCATCCGCGTTGCGGGATAACCTCATTGGGCTGAACACATGAAGGGACACAAACTATGGCGGGAAGTGGCGGGACTGGCAACTCGCCGAGAATGTCGGCAAGTTCCAAAAGGGGGTGGACGTGCTCGCCGGCATCCGCGACGAGGATGTCGATGTCGGAGCGGCGCCGAAGACGTATCATGCTTCACGCACGGCCAAGGCTTTCTGAGCTCGAGGCGATCTGGAGATTAAAGATGTCCAAAACTGAACCTAAGCGTTTCGTTGGCGATCATACATCATCAGGAAGCACGAAGGAGTTCATCATGCCGTTGACCAAGACGAACACCAACAACGCAATTCGGAGAAGAGTTACCCCGAACCATGAGCAGCGGAATGACTGTAGCGCTGCCATTGCACAAATCACTTTCGCCGATCTGGGACGTGGGGCTGGCACACTGCATACCGTGGGCGTTGCCCGTGTCGACATACAGGGACGAACCGCGGCGGGTGATGCGAACATCCAAGTCCAGATGGGTGGACGTACGGTCGCTGCTGCAATGATCTTCAATTCCGTGCAACAGACGACGGATCCCGCCAATCAAAGGGGAGCGGCCAACGGCACCATCTCGGTGCTCCGTCAGAGCATGGACAGCGGGACGGTCTGGAATTTGACAGGAACGCTTCCATGACAGTCTAGCGCGCAGCAGAATGCGCGGCGACAAACAAGTTGAGACTCAGCGTCAATCAGGATGAGACTCGGCGGCGGGGTGTGACGAAGGGAGGGCGTAGGCGGACCGGAGTTACACCCCCGCCGCGGCGCAATTTTTCGCCGTCTCATGATCGCGGTTGGCCCGGTAGCGTCGGTGATTTTCTGAGAATGGAGAATCACCTTTGTGCCGGGTCGCCATTTAACCGATCATCAGACGAGGCTTTTTATGAAGTACCGACAACACAACCCGACTGAGGTCGCTGCCGCGAAGGTGTCGATCAGTCGGGCGACGGCTTACCGCATCGAGAAGGATGCGCGGCTCCCATCGCAGACCAAGCCGCCGCGCGACCGGCGTCGCCCGATCCCCTTGAGCACATCTTCGACGCCGAGATTGTTCCGCTTCTCAAGGCCGCGCCCGGCATCCGAGCAATTGCCGTTTACAACGAGATGCTGCGGCGTCATCCAGAGTTGTCAGAAGCTGTTCGCCGTACGATTGAGCGTCGTATTCGATCATGGCGGGCTGTTCACGGTCAGGAGCAGGAAGTGATCTTCCGTCAGATGCACGAACCCGGTCGGTTAGGACTGTCGGGTTTTACCGACATGGGCAGCCTCGGTGTGACGATCGCCGGCCAATGGCTCGATCATCTGCTTTATCACTTCCGGCTGGTCTGGTCGGGCTTCGAGCATGACTATGTCATCCTGGATGGAGAGAGCTTCGTCGCTCTGGCCGAGGGGCTGCAGAACGCCCTGTGGTCGGTTAGCGGTTCGCCGCTCTATCATCGCAGCGACAGCTTATCGGCCGCCTTCCGCAACCTCGATGCCGACGCCAAGGTCGATCTGACGCAGCGCTACGAGGAACTGTGCGCTCATTGCCGCATGACACCGA
This sequence comes from Rhizobium sp. WSM4643, assembly GCF_025152745.1. Taxonomy (NCBI): domain Bacteria; kingdom Pseudomonadati; phylum Pseudomonadota; class Alphaproteobacteria; order Hyphomicrobiales; family Rhizobiaceae; genus Rhizobium; species Rhizobium sp. WSM4643. The sequence continues at coordinate 322,526 of NZ_CP104042.1, forward strand.
CGCGCAACAACAAGGGCGTCGCGCACGAGAACGGCTCGATCGAAAGTTCCCACGGCCATCCCAAGAATGCGATCCGCGATGCTCTGCTGATGCGCGGAACCAGGGACTTTGGCGACCTCGGATCCTATCGCGCCTTCATCGATGAGATCGTCAGCCGTCGCAATGCCGCACATGGCAAGCGCATCGATGCCGAGCGCACGCATCTGCAAGCTCTTCCCGATCGTCGCACCACCGACTTCGAAGAGGTCATCGTCACCGTATTGAGCACCGGCGGCTTCGCGTTGCGCAAGGTCTTCTACACCGTGCCTTCCCGCCTGATCGGCCACCGGCTGCGGGTGTGTCTGTTCGACGATCGCCTCGACGTCTTCATCGGCGGCACGCATCTGCTGACACTACCCGGAGGCCGCCCCCATGCGAGTGGCAATCACGATCAAGTCGTCAACTATCATCACGTCATTCATTCCTATTAAGCGAGTCCTTCAAGAAGCTTACTGGACGATCAATCGTAACAGCTGTTCGGTTCCCATGTTTTCTCCCCACCCCAGAGCGTGTGAGAAACTTGCCGGGCGCTGCTGACCGGCCGTCGTCTTGACGAGATTGCTGAAGAACGGCGCATCGGGATCAAGCGCGGCCTGAGCTCAGGGGTCGTTCATAGTCATGGCACCTTGGAGATTGTGGAACTTCGAACGCCACACAGGATGCGAGCAAACTCCGCGTCCTGCGTGGCGTCGACGCCGCCCACGACGACCTTGCTCATATCCCTTGCCGGTCTTTTGAAACGGCTGATCATACCGTGGTGCCTTGCGGCCCACGGACTTGGGCGTGCGCAGTCAAGCATGGGTTGAGAACGGCGCAGCCGATGACGCCTTCGTCTGCTGACCAGGCCGCGACCTCGCCCGCAGACGCCGCCCGATGATGGACTTGTATCGTGCCGTTTCGACCAGCGAGCGTTTGCCGTACCCGTTAGAGCCTGACCGAAAAAGAGTTGAGTGAAATCAGCCAGTTGTGGTTCTGTTTGTTTGCTTAGGACGAACGGAGACCACAATGGGCTGGACTGATTTCACCCGTCGCCAATATGCCCGACGCGCAATGCGGTATGCAAGCGATCTGACGGACCGGGAATGGGGATTGATCTCGCCTTGCCTGCCCGAACCGAGGCGACTGGGCAGGCCGCGTAGCACCGATCTTCGCGAGGTCGTGAATGCGTTGCTTTACATCGCCACGACTGGGTGCCAATGGCGGATGATGCCCAAGGATTTTCCGCCTTTTACAACGGTGCAGTCCTATTTCTATGAATGGCGAGCGACAGGGTTATGGGTCGGATCAACCATCATCTTGTGATGGAGGCGCGTGAATTGGAAGGCCGGGAAGCCTCGCCGTCTGCGGGCGTGATCGACAGTCAAAGGTAAAAACCACGGAAAGCGGCGGCATTTGACGCGGGCAAGAAGATCAAGGGACGCAAGCGTCATATCGTCGTCGACACGCTTGGACTGATGGTCGGCCTGGTGGTTCACAGCGCCGATATTCAGGATCGCGATGGTGCACCTGCGGTCCTCAAAACCATTCTCAAGCGCTGGCCGTGGCTGAGACATATCTTCGCCGACGGTGGTTATGCCGGACCGAAGCTGAAGGGCGCACTGGAAAAAATCGCAAAGTTCACTCTCCAGATCGTCAAGCGGACCGACAAGGCAAAAAGCTTCGAGGTTCTGCCACGTCGCTGGGTCGTGGAGCGCACCTTCGCGTGGCTTGGCAGATGCCGACGTTTGGCCAAGGATTGGGAAAAGTCCCTCGCTTCAGCCGAAGCATGGATCACTGTCGCCCACATCCGCGTCCTGACACGACGCTTGGCAAGATACCGATATCGTTGAAACCTTTTCGAGTCAGGGTTCTTAGAGATCTGCCATTTCATCCGGCCGCCAAGATATGAAGCGCGATATAAGTAACATATATTATAACGTATTCCGTAACTTACGCGTTTTCAAAACGGAAAGTAAGAGCTGACAAATTTCAAGAAATATACTTTAACATATATCCCACACATCTGTTGCGTTGTTCGTCGTTTTCATAAAGTGTCCCGTTATGAGTTACGATAGTGCAACAGGCAAATTCTTTCCGATGAATCCTGAAATCTTGCCGGCGACGTCATCGTCGGGAGGCTTGCACAAGGAGCACGACGACATGAATCACCAAAAGAAATCAGCTAAGCGTCTTGACTACTCGCATCTGCGGTTGGCAACCATCGACGGCATGTCGCTGCCTGGTCTACAATTGTCACTCGACCTGAAGGAGGGCTCTGCGTCGCCGAAGAAGACGTTTTTCCAACAATTGCTCCTCGAGTTTGCTTTCGGTTGCGAGCTATTTTATCCGCTCCAGCTATATGAACATTCCGCAACGAGGGAGGGGGCGACAAAGGCGCTAAACCGTTAAGCGAGAGTTACGATATATGATTAGGGGAATTCGGACCGGCCGCCACGTTCCTCATTTGAAATCCACGTCTATCGGGTTTCCATATTCCAGGATGGAAGCGCCGGCTCAGTCGCCAACGCTTGCAAACTCCAACAACAGGTCGGCGAGCGGATGGAGATTGTCATGGACGACGTTGATGCGACGCAAGCAAAGGACGGGTCGGGACACGGCTTCAACAGGTACGGACTAGCACGGCAGCAACATCGGAAGATGGTAAGAAAGTCCATCAGGGACCCAACCGTTAAGCGGTACACGCAAGGTGCAGTTCAAATCTAGCGGCCTGCATCAAATAAGCTGACAACGCGAGCTCGCCTCAAAATCAAGGAAATTTGACGCGCAGGGTTCGCTCATCAAATTTACTGCAGAAAGGATTCGTTCTCCGTGTCATTTTGTTCTTCGAAACGCATTCGCATCGCCGCACTTGCAGCGGCCGCCATCGTGCTGGGCAGCAAGATCGTAATTGCGCAAGAGCCGTCTACAGGATCTCAGTGGCTGAACACTCCGGCATCTCGAGTGGAAGCGCTTGCGGTCCTCCAGACCTTGAATGCCAATCTCCTGAGTAACGCCAGTGCTACGTTGACCCTTGACCGTTGGTGCGCCGCGCATAAGCTCGCACCGGAAGGTTCCAAGATCGTAGCTCAGCGTGTGGGCGGGCAAGTCAAACCGGCCGATGAGCACATCCGTGAACTTCTGACCGTCGGACCCGGTGAGTTGATCGCTTATCGCCGCGTCCGTCTGGTCTGCGGCGACCGCGTCTTGTCCGAAGCCGACAACTGGTATGTCCCTGCAAAATTAACTGCAGAAATGAATCAGGCGTTGAATACCAGCGATATCGCGTTTGGCAGAGCCGTTCAGGCTCTCAATTTCACTCGCACAAACCTGTCTGCCAAGTTGCTCTGGTCTCCTCTATCTGAAGGCTGGGACATGGACGGCTCAATAGCGCATGAAACAAGTTCCCTTAGCCTGCCGCCGTTCCTGCTCGAACATCGTGCCGTACTGAAACTTCGAGACGGCACGCCGTTTAGCGCCTTGGTCGAAAGCTACACGGACAAAATACTAGACTTTCCAGTTCCGCGCCTGCTTTCCCAATAGCGCTTCGGTATCTCGGTACAATTGGCGAACTGCTCGGGATAAATCGACAGCCAATGCATACGACAGCGGCGTCTGTCTTGCGGAAGCGTGCCGGTCGAACGATTGCTTTTGTCCATTCGTTTGATCGCGGCGACCACGCAGCCTGAGTGTAACTAGGCCCCGAGCCATCGCAGATTGTCGCTTGACAGTCCCCTCGGCCAGGGCCTCTACCCTTTTTTGCATTCACCAGGGGTGTCCCGGCAAGGGGCTGAGATACTGCTATCGCGCGCAGTGACCCGTTGAACCTGATCCAGTTCATACTGGCGTAGGGACGGTGCAAGCGCTCAAAAGCAGTGGATTCACGCGTGGAATCCTTTTCGGCGTCTTCTCATCATTCCGGCTGAGGACTGGTTCTCCAATCGAAATTTGGAGCATCAAATCATGAATATCGCAGCCACCCCAACCGTCACCACCGGCCCCTTGCCGGCATCCGACCCTGCGAAGAGTGCATTTTTCCGATTGAGGGCAATTGGCCTGATTGACCGTTCGACGACGTTGGAGTCGATCTCGATCCGGCCATCGTCGATGAAGCGGGTCAATCCGTCCCGACCACGATCTCCACGCGCGGCAGATGCGCTGGCAGCGAACCCCGGTTGGTGCGCCGTTTGGCGACCTGCGCCTGGCGCAGAGCAGTCGAGCCCTGTTCCTTCTCTTCCAGCCCGGCAGCCTCGATCTGTTCGGCTTCTTCAAGCCCAAGCAGAAGCTGGTCCTCGGGAAGCGTCTCTGCCCGTCGACCAAAGCGGTGACGCTGTAATTCCTTGATGATCTGCCGCAGCCGGGCATTCTCCGCCTCGCGCGAAAGCACCATCGCTTTCAGCGCGTTCAGGTCATCCGGAAGTTCGGCCGCCGTTATCGTCATGGATCAAGAACAGCATATTTTACCGCTCGGATCGAGAGGCTGGATGTTGCTGATTCAATTGGTGCCTTACACAATGAAGAGCTAAGACATCATGATGATAGACAAGGAGGCCGCCAAAAATGACTACTGTTTTGCGAGACAAGTTCGAAATGCTGTCGAACATGACGCCCTCGCTCATAGACGGCGAGTATGTGTTCTGCTCGATACCTTATGATGGGAGCAAAGTTCACGATCTGAATCCGATTGCGACATTCCAAGAAAGGGAAGGCTTGACACTAGTCCTTGAGAAAGGAGAAGCCCACGAAGCGGGGTTCGAAACTTCGCTTGCGATGCGCCAGATCACCCTCAACGTGAATTCTGCGCTTGATGGCGTCGGCCTTACGGCGGGGGTCGCTGCCTGTCTCGCAGACGCGGGCATTCCGTGCAACATGGTGGCAGCATATCACCACGACCACATTTTTGTGCCGGCGGGCTTAGCTGACCGAGCATTGCATCTGCTGGCAACATTGCAAGCCGAGTCTGCAGGGGCGACGCGCAAACGTTGACGAACAGTTAGTCCCCGCACATAACCGGCGAAACATCAATAATTTCGCGGGCAAGGGGCAGCACGAGCAGACCGGGCGTTCCTCGCCGAGGCTCCGTCGCGATTGACGGAGAAGGTCCGAAGACCGACGCTACGTGCGCGATCATTGTTTTCGCTAAAAGCTGTGCGCACTCGCCTGAACCGACAGCACATCGAAGTTGTTGTAGGGAGCACGCCAGTAGATAACATCGGCCTGGTTCGGGCACTCCACGATCTTTGGAATACGGGTGATTTAAAGCTGTGCGTTCAAATGCACGCTACGGATTTTGTCGCACATTGGCCGGCGAGTGCGCATGAACTGACAAGGCGTGGCATCAGGGGCTACGCCATGTCTATGCCTACCACCATCTCACAGCCAGTTGCTGGCGGCGCCCCAGCCGATGTTATACGGCTCATCGCAATCACCATTGCCTTCGCCACATGATGATCCTAGTTTCGCGCCGCGACGCTCCGGCGCCTTAGACCGTATGTTCATGGGGATTCTGGCCGACATCACCGCAATAAGCACGAGAAGGGCTTTGGAGAATGCATGAATTCGGACCGACTGGTGATGCCCAACCGGTCGGCTGGTAGATCCGTCCGGGCGAACGGTCAGACCACTGCGACTTCCGCTGTACCTATCGTATGACGGAAGATTCAGCGCTCCGGCTTGCAAGAATCGAATTGCCGGAGTTTATCGTGGCTCGCAAGGTTCCGGTGGGCGCAAGCGCCTTGCCGGAATCGGACATTGGATATCGGTCATAAAGGTGTCCAATAGCGCGTTGTCAAACTACGGGGCATTCTGCCGACGGCGGCTAGAAAACTTTTGGTTGGCTTTTCGCAAGGACGTATTTGGCCCTCTCCCGTGATTGCAGAGTTCGTGCGATGTCTTATCGTAGCCGAGCCGCCCAATTTCCTCGAGATGACGTTCCTCGCGCCAAAGAAGAGGGGCACCTCGAAGCGACGGAACGATGACCTAGAAAAGCCAGAGGACCGTTAGCGCTGCGCAAGGAACATGTTCTCGTGGGGCTAGGGAACTCATACGCTCAGTGTAATTCTCAACGATGCCAGTCGCAACTCTCCATGCGTTGAAACGAGGTGGCGACATGCCGGCACGTTTGTCAATGCCTTCTCGGGAACGACGCTCGGCCGCCATGAGTTCGTCGTCTCCACTCACCACTATGGGAAAGAGGTGCTGCTTTTTGCGCGTTCAGGCCAAAAACCAGGCCGTCAATGAAAATTCCTGCTCTTCACCTTCAGCGTATCGATATGAAGGTCAGGCACGAACATGTCGCGCGGGGCTACAACAGGCTTCGGCTTGTCCCGCGGATCCGGCCCACCGCCCCTGGCGAACTCATCGCCACGGCCGGCCGGCAGCTTGAACTCCTCATCCCGATCGGCAAGGCCGACAAGGTCGCCTGACAAGTCGAAGAGCTGCTGGGCGACAAGATGCACGACCTCTCCTTCCCGCTGGATCCGGCCATTGATCGCCATCATTGAAGAACCGAGAACGACACGCCGGCGCTTTTCAAACAGCGTCGGCCAGACAACGAGATTGGCAGGCCCGGTCTCGTCCTCGATGGTAATGAACATGACACCCTTGGCCGATCCGGGCTTTTGCCGCACCAGCACAAGTCCGGCAGTATAGACCCACCGCCCGTCCCTCGAATTCATCGCCTCGGCACAGGTGATGATGTTGCGCACTGATAAATCCTTGCGCAGGAAGGCGATCGGATGCTGCCGCAATGTCAGCCCGGTATGGCTGTAGTCCTCGATGACGTTATGCCCGTCCGTCATCTGCCGAAGTGCCACCTCCGGCTCCTGCTGCTCGGCAATCGCAGCCATCTCCCGTTCGGCAGCCGCGGCAAACAGCGGCAGAGGTTCATCGCGCAGCGCCTTGATCGCCCACAGCGCGTCGCGGCGTTCAAGCTTCAGCGACGGCAGAAATGCATCGGCCTTCGCAAGCTGGACGAGCGCTTCCGATGGCACACCGGATCGTCGCCACATGTCGTCAACCGAGGCAAAAGCATTGTTCATGCGTGCCGCGACGATGCGCGCCGCGTCAGCGACCGCCAGTCCTTTCACCTGCCGGAAACCGAGCCGTACAGCGTGGCGGCCAGAATTGCCGATCCGCTCCAGCGTGCAATCCCATCGGGACCGATTGATGCAGACCGGCCGCACCTCGACGCCGTGCGCTCTCGCATCGCCGACGATCTGCGCCGGCGCGTAAAAACCCATCGGCTGCGAATTGATGAGCGCCGCACAGAAGGCTTCCGGATAATGGCATTTGATGTAGCTCGACGCATAGGCGATCAACGCGAACGACGCCGCATGGCTCTCCGGAAAACCATAGGAGCCAAAGCCTTCGAGCTGGGAGAAGGTCTTTTCGGCGAATTCGGGCGTGTAGCCGTTCCTCACCATGCCGGACACGAGCTTGTCCTTGAACCGCGAGACGCCGCCGGTAAACTTGAAGGTCGCCATCGATTTGCGCAGCTGGTCGGCCTCGCCGCCGGTAAAGCCGGCGCAGACCATCGCCACCCTCATCGCCGACTCCTGAAACAGCGGCACGCCCAACGTCTTGCCGAGCACCGCCTCAAGCTCGGGCGTCGGATATTCGACGGCCTCTTTGCCTTCGCGCCGGCGCAGATAGGGATGCACCATGTCCCCCTGGATCGGGCCGGGCCGGACAATGGCGACTTGTACCACGAGGTCGTAGAAGGTCCAGGGTTTCAGCCGCGGCAGCATCGCCATCTGCGCGCGGCTTTCGATCTGGAAGGTGCCGAGCGTATCGGCCTTGCGGATCATCGCATAGGTCGCAGGATCCTCCTGCTCGATGTCAGAGAGGTCGAGATCCCGATCCTTGTGCTCGCGGATCAAGTCGAAGGCCTTGGCCATGCAGGTCAGCATTCCAAGGGCCAGGATGTCCACCTTCATGAATTTCAGGGCTTCGACGTCGTCCTTGTCCCATTCGATGATCTGACGGTCCTTCATCGTCGCCGGTTCGATCGGCACGAGATCGTCGAGCCGATCATGGGTGAGGACGAACCCGCCGGGATGCTGGCCGAGATGCCGTGGCGCGCCCATCAATTGCTGCGCGAGCTTCAAAGTCAGCACAAGACGCCGGTCGTCTGGATTGAGATTGAGCTCGCGGACATTGCGGTCGCAAACCTCCTCCGACCAGGCCCACATGCCGGAGGACAGAGCCTTGATCACGTCTTCGGGGAGGCCGAGCGCCTTTCCGACATCGCGGATCGCGCCGCGCGCCCGATAGCGGGTGACGGTGGCGCAGAGCGCTGCCTTTTCTCTGGTGTAGGTGCGATAGATCCACTGGATCACCTCTTCGCGCCGCTCGTGCTCGAAATCAACGTCGATATCCGGCGGCTCGTCGCGCTCCTGGGACACGAAGCGTTCGAAGAGAAGATCGTTGGTCGAGGGATCGATACTGGTGATGCCGAGAATGTAGCAGACGGCGCTGTTGGCTGCGGAGCCCCTGCCCTGGCAAAGAATGCCCTCAGACCGCGCATAGCGCACGATCGAGAAGACCGTCAGAAAATAGGGCGCGTATTTCATGGTGCGGATCAGATCGAGCTCGTGCCGCACGACCTTCAACACATCGGGCGGCAGACCTTCGGGATAGCGATCGGGCACGCATTGCCAGACATAATGCTCCAGCGATGCCTGGGCATCCTTGCCCGGTACGATTGCCTCCTCCGGATATTGGTAGGTAAGCTCCTCGAGCGAGAAAGTGCAGCGACGGACGATCTCCATGGTTCGCGCGAGGGCTTGCCGGTATCGCGGAAACAACCGCTCCATTTCTTCTGGCGGCTTCAGATAGCGATCAGCGTGGCGCTCGCGCTCGAAACCGACATCGTCGATGGTGGTGCGGGTACGAATGCAGGTGACGATGTCCTGCAACTGCCGGCGGCCTGGCTCGTGGAAAAGGACGTCATTGGTGACGACCGTCCGCACCTTGAACCGTGTGGCGAGATTTGAGATTTCATGCAGCCGCAGCTGGTCGTTCTGCCGGCGCCGCAGACAAAGCGACACATAGGCCCGATCGCCGAACAGCTCGGCCATCTTGCGCAGCTGGATCGCGCAGACGTCATCCGGCAGGTCCGGCACCAGGATGCCGATCATGCCGTCGTTGTATGCGATGACGTCGTCCCAGTGGAGGATGCAGTTGTTCTTGCCGCCCCGCGATTTGCCGAGCGTGATGAGGCGGGTCAGCCGGGAATAGGCAGCCCGGTCGGTCGCGTAGACCAGCAACGACATGCCGTCTTGCAGATCGAGCCGGCAACCGACAACCAGGCGCAGACCGGTGGCGCGGGATGCTTCAAGTGCCCGGACAATCCCTGCCAGCGAATTGCGGTCGACGATGCCGAGGGCTTCGATACCAAGAGCCTTGGCGGTCTCGAACAGTTCCTGCGCCGAGCTTGCACCGCGCAGGAAGGAAAAATGGGTCGTGACCTGCAGCTCGGCATAGCTCATGCGAAGATCCCATGGCAGAACCAGCGGTGGCTTCCGGTTTCAGGATCGATGCCATCACCGGAGCGAAACACCCAGAGACGCTCGCCGGCCTCGTCTTCAATGACGAAATAGTCTCGCACCGCCTCCATCTCGGCGTCACGCTGCCACCACTCGCCAAAAATCCGTTCCGGACCATCGGCGCGCTTGACCTTCCGCCGCTTGCCGCGCCAGGTGATCGAGACCGGCGGCCGGTCCGGCAGCAAGGCAATGGCCTCGATCAGTTCGGGACGTGCCAGCAGCCGGACCGGCCGGCGCCAATGGCTGACCCAGGTGACCGCGATCGGATCGGCAGCAGGACTGATGCGTTGGACGGAGCGCTCTGGCACGTCGGAGGCAACCGGTGCCACCCGATAAACACGCTGGCCACGGTTGCCGTAAATATCGATCAATGGCGTGACGTCGGTGACATCCTCCTCGACCAGCGAGGAGGATTTCTGGCGCTCCTCCAGCGGCTCGACTATGACCGCAACCAGGGTGAGCTTCTCGATCCCGAACCCGGGCTCGATCTTTTCCGTCCGGTCGCGAAACAGCTTGGTCAACCAGGCGACATCGCGCACCGGCTTCACCGTGCCGGCGCGGATTGCCTGCCTGACACCGTCGACCTTCTCGACGATCAGGTCGGCGCGCCGAACACCAAGGCCGCGCCTTTGCAGCTCCTCGATCAGTTGCACCACCAGCCGGCCGACATATTTGTTGATGGTTTCGGCAGCACCGATCGGCTCGGCGAAGGCGCGGCTCACCTCGACGAGCTCAGGGGTACGGATTGGATCGATCTGTTCGCAGACGCGGCCGAACATCTGGTCGAGCCGCCGGCCGATCTCCGGGCCGAAACGAAGCGTCAGCGGCGCGCGCGGCGTATTGGCCAATTCGCCGATGGTCTGGAAGCCGAGCGTGCGCAGATCGCTGACGACTTTCCCGGGAAGGCGCAGCAAGGATATCGGCAGCTTTTCGACGGCGCGGACGGTCTCACCTGAAGGCACGATGATCGTCTCGCGGCTGATGGCACGGGCGCAGGCGTGAGCTGCCCCCCAAGTGTCGGCGATTGCGACCCGGGGAGTGAGTTTCTTCGCCAGGAACTGATTGGCGATCTTGGTCACCATGGCGAGCTCGCCGCCCTGCAGGTGATCGGCACCCTCGGTGTCCATGACGATGCCGTCGATGCCATCGACCGCGACGATCGGCGAATAGAGTGTCAGCGCCCAAAGGGTAATGCGTTGAAGTGCTGCGGCATCCTTTGCAGGATCCGCCTCGACCAGCATCGGACCGCGGAACAGCGCCTGTGCTTTCGCCGCCGGCATGCCGACATGAACGCCGGCTTTTCGGGCGGCGGCGTCCGCAGCCGACACCCAGCGCTTCGAGCCGCTCCTGGCGATCACGGCGATCGCCTGTTCAGGCGGAATGGAGGGATCGGCGCGACGAATGCGATCCGTCGGCAGATCCGGAAGATAGATCGAGACGACCCTTGTCATCGCACGCCCTCACGAGAAACTCAGCACATTCACCCGCTTTCACGCGCATCAATTCCAGCAACCATTGGGCCCTGCCGATACCCGGCACCGGCAATTCCTCCGACGGCATGACGCTCACCCGCCATCGCGTGGTCGACGCCGTCGGCTGCCCGAAATCATTCGCCTCCGTCTGCCGTCGCCAGCGTCGGACGGCAAGCGCCATCGTGCCTGTCCGCTCAGCCGCCAGCTGCAGCCGGCGCGAGCCGACCATCGGCAGGCGAACGAGTTCACCGACGACGGCGCCGAGCCCGCCAAAGGACAGCCCCTCCTCCATGTTCGCCAGGACGTCCTCCTCCTTGTCGGATTCCACGAAGATCACCCGGTCGGGATGAAGACCGACCTGGGCGAGCGCAGGAAAGAACAGATCGGGGCGCGTCAGGCACCAGACGATCGGGCCTCTCGTCCGCGCTGCGATGCCTGCGGCACAGAGCGCTGCTGCTGCACCATCCACCGTGCCCGACCCGCCGCCTGCAAATTCGTGCAGGGCGCCATAGGCCAGACCACCTCCCGGGAGCACTGCATCGATTTCCGGCACCCCAAAGGACAGACAGCCAGCCTTTCTGGCTGATACGCCTTCAAGCGATGCAATGCGCTCGCGCAAATCGGAAATCACCCTTTGACGGGCAGCAGTCATCGTTCACGGCTCCCTTCAAGGTCGTGTTGGCGGCCGACATCATGTCAGACAAATGCAGATGTTCTCTTTCTGTTCCGACCCATTTCAAGAGTCAAGCAACCAGAGGGATGGGAATATTATCCTGAACATTAGAAATCAGCAGAATACCCATGGGAATCAGCTGAATAGCGGGCGGCGTATTTTTTTCCGAGTGTTTGCGAGCGCTAATCCCTTTGTGTGAATTGCGGGGACAAGTCGGTATCGTCACAGTGTCTTTAAGATTTTTCTGCTGAACTGTCGGCATGCCGAAGCCTCCGAGATCAAAACCCCTCCTTCGTGACACCGAGGCCCCGATCCGTTCCCGGCCGCGAGGCAAGCGAAATCCAGCTCAACCGCAGCTGCTGTTCGATCCCATGCCTGAGCGTGTCGAGCCTGCGCTGGCGGAATTGAAGTCCCATCCCCCAAAGGGAAGCGAATGGAGCTGGGAGCTGAAATGGGATGGCTATCGCCTCGCAGTTCACATCGAGCCGCAGGGGATCCGGATCCTCACCCGCGGCGGCCATGACTGGACGCATCGTTTTCCGGCAATCGCAGAGGCCACCCGAGCGCTCGGGCCGGCGACGATGATCATCGATGGCGAGGCCGTCGTGCTCGACGAAGAGGGTCGGCCGGAATTCGGGCTGCTGCAGCAATCGCTGGGCGCATCCGGCAAGCAAGCGGGCAACCGTGCTTCCGACGCCGTCCTTTACGCTTTCGATCTTATCTATCTGGACGGCCACGATCTGCGCGGTGTCGAATACCGTTCGCGCCGACACCTTCTCGAGGACACGTTAAACGTCGCAAACAAGGATGAAGCCGGCGCCATCCGGCTATCGGAAACACTCGATGCTGAACCAGCTGTCCTGCTGGAGCATGTCTGCCGCCTCGGGCTGGAAGGCATCGTCGGCAAGCACCTCGACCGGCCCTATCGTTCGGGCCGCACCGGGGATTGGGTGAAAGTCAAATGCATCCAGAGCGAGGCCTTCTTCATCGTCGGCTATGAGAGGTCGGCAGCGTCGCCTGCCGGCTTCGGCTCGTTGGTGCTTGCCGCGTATCGTGGTGATGAGCTCGTCCACGTCGGAAGTGTCGGCACGGGATTCAGGCAAGCCGAGATCATAAGGTTGCGGAAGATGCTGGACACGCTGCGATGGAAGCGAAAGCAGCCGCCCCTGCCCTATTCCGGAAGTGCCGATATTGTCTGGGTCGAACCGACCCTGATCGCCGAGATCGAGTTTCGCGCCTGGACGGCGGACGGGAAACTCCGTCATCCGTCGTACAAAGGCTTGCGAGAACACCAGGACAATGCCGACGTCTTCCGGCTCGACTAGCGAAACCGGCGCCATCCGCTAGATTGTCCTCCACTAAGCTCACGCGGAGTAGATGGCCTGCTATGTGTAACCTCTATCGCATGGAAGACAGGGACTGGGTCGCCAAATGGGCCCAGGACGCTGAAAGCCTGATCAATCTGATGCCAGCCTACCAGATGAACCCCGATCAGATGGGGCCGATCGTCCGCAACACCGCCGACGGGAAGAAGCAACTGGTCCATGCGCGCTGGGGACTGCCCTCGCCGCGCTTCGCACTTGAGAAGGCGGCCAAAGCCAAGGCGGAGAAACTTGCGGCCAAGGGCAAGCCGTTCGATCTCGAAGAACTGATCCGCATGGAGGCCGACCGCGGCACGACCAACGTGCGCAAGCTCAGTTTTCCGCACTGGAAGCGGTGGTTCGGCGTCGAAAACAGATGCCTCGTCCCGGTCACCAGTTTCGCCGAGCCGGATCCGGCCAGCCGGCAAGATGGCGGCAACGTGCCCAATGCCTGGTTCGCCCGCGATGAGCAGAAGTCGCTGATGTTTTTTGCCGGTCTCCATGTGCCGCAATGGCTGAGTGTCCGAAAGGTCAGGGACGGGCTGACTACCGACGATCTCTACGGTTTCTTGACCACGGATCCCAACGACCTGGTGAAGCCGATCCATGAGAAGGCGATGCCGGTCCTGTTGCTCACCAGGGAAGAGACCGACACCTGGATGCGGGCGCCCTGGGAGGAGGCCAAGGAACTGGCCCGTCCATTACCCAATGACGCGCTGATCATTTCGTCGCGCGAGCCGTACGGATCGACGATCGTCTCGAAATCCGGAGAGCTGGTGGAACAGGGCAGTCTGCTTTGACCCCTGAGTTCCGGACTTGAATCGGAAACGAAAAAGCCTGCCGCGGGAGGAGGTGCGGCAGGCTCTTCGAAAGAATTGAACAACGGCTGGGAGGAGGAGGGCCGTTGTTCCGTCAGGTTCCCTTTGGGAGGAGGATCGGGTCGCCTGAAACACGAAGCTCTGCGGGAGGAGGTGCATTGCTTCGTTGATCTGAAGATATCAGAGGCTGTCCCGACCGCCAGCGCTCAGATCGCAGTGCAGCCATGCGTTTGTTGCAACGCAATATAACTCCTGTGCTTATTTTTCGGCCATTATGGGCGAGACGCGGCTTTTGCTGGGCTCGGCTCGAAACCGAGAACGAATTCGATCACCTTGGCGGAAGACATTTCGCACGGCTTCAGGATCGACCCAGGTCCCGCCAATCGATAGAGGTTGAAGCTGACGATATCGGTTCCGCCGAGCTCCTCGCCATAGAGCCATGTCCGTTTGCCATCCTGCGACCGCTTGACGGTCACGCCCCATGATCGATTGCCAAAATGTCCGTCGACATAGCCGTCCGGCAATTTCGCAAGCGCGTCTTCGAACGTCGCCTGAATTGTTGGAGGTGTTTTGCCGTTGGCCGTCATGGTGCGAGGCATTCGTCGCAGATCCCGCAGCCATCGTCATCCATGCTTGAGGCCGGACGTAACCTGCGACAGCACGGACACGTCGTTGCATCCGGTGCACACTCTTCATCGCGGTCCGGGGGAAGAATTTCAATCTGGATCAAATGGAGTAGTACGGCAACACGTCAGCAGCCGATACACGCAAAGCGAATGAATGATTGACGGACCGCCGAGGCATAGTATTTCCGCCGTTAGGTTCACAAACCAACATATGTGCGCCGCTTTCGCAACCTCGGAATCCGGTCAGACACGCACCTGCGCCTCCCTCGGCGACAGGCGCAAAACCCAATTACATGCACGCCTGCAATCACTTCGTTCTCGCGCGGAGGGTGATTCTGGTCAGTTCCGATGGCACACCGAGCCTTAACGCGAATCCAGGCCATATGGCCGTTCCGTTGTTTAAATACAATGTCATGGCTCCGATTTGGTATCGACCCGAAACAAATCCTCCATTGGCGCGCGCGATCAAGCGGTCGAGGCCGAGAACCATGCCACCATGTGTATGCCCCGACAGCTGAAGCGCCACACCGGAGGTGGCCGCTTTCTCGGCCATCATTGGTTGGTGATCGAGCAATAGGATGGGAGTGTTCGCAGGAACTCCCTTGATTGCCGCGGCGAGGTCAGGCGGTGGAGCGCTATGCCCGCGGGCTGACACGTCGGTCACGCCCGCCAGTACGATCTCCGCATTGCCTCTCTTGAGGACGACGTGGCTGTTGGACAGCATCCGCATGCCCAACATCTCGAGGTGGCGCATCCATTCTTGGTAATCGAAGAAATATTCATGGTTCCCCGGAATTGCGTAGACACCGTCACGTGCCCTCAAACCCCAAAGCGGTGCGACATCGTCTTTGCGGTGAGCCACGTCACCGTCGATGAAGTCCCCGGTGATGACGATCAGGTCCGCATCGAGCGCATTGGTCCTCGATACGACCTCTTTAGTCCATGCGGCTGGGAACAGACGGCTGACGTGAAGGTCAGTCAACTGAATCAGCCGATAGCCATCAAATTCGGGAGACAATCCAGCGATGGCAATTTCTATGTCGTTTAGCGGTGGCACTCTGATTGCCTGGTTGACACCGTACGCTGACATGCCAAGGGCCAAAGCTCCGATCGCATATCGCAGACCTGCCGGGGCAGAGGGGAAGCCTCCCTTGAACGGGATGATCGCGAGTGAGACCACATCCAGTGCGATCTGAAACACTGCTAGCAACACGATCGCGCCGAAAAGGACACTGAAAGCAATGACCAAAGGGCGCGGAAACTCTGGGTCGAAGACCGAGCCGGAAGAGAGGCGACTAACCAGATGAAATTGCGAGGCTACCAACAAGAGGATCGCCAGGGATGCCTTTGCCGACCAGATCCATGGCAGTGGCTGAATGAATCGTACCACGACGACCAGCCAGGGAATTCCGAAAATGAGGTGGAACATCAGATGCTTTCATCTGGGTGGGCTGTTGCCACAGCTTATAAGGTGCTGTCAGTCTTATGGGCTGACAGGCCCTCGTTCATCGCAATGCTCATGTCCGATCAGCGAGGGCGATACTGCTGCATGAGCTTGCCAAATTTCCGCAGACCCATCGCGTCGGCAATGGACGGCGATATGGCGTTCGCGATCGTAAGCATTTTGAGCGTCCCGCCGCCCATGACGTGGACTTGACGACGTTTGCGGATGGTGGCGAGGATCTCGCGCGCGACCTGGTCGGGTTCGCAGAGGTCGACGCCCAGCTTGCTCCACATGTCGAAGAAAGGCGACTCGGCCTCGGTGTTGGAGGGAACAGGCCCGAAGAAGGAAAGCATTACGTTGGTCCCGGCAAGCTCGCGGTTGGCGCTTTGCACATAGCTCGCCAGCGCGCCGCGGCTCGCGGCATAGGAGCTCATAAACGGCAGCGCCACCCGGCCGTCCATGGCACCGCTGACGTGGACAACCACTGCGTTACCGGCTTGCTTGCGCAGTCCAGGCAGGAAGGCCCGGGTCACGAACATGGGCCCCTTGACGTTGATCGCGAACAGATCGTCGATGTCGGCCAAAGTGTATTCCTCAATGGCTTTGCGCGGCGAGATGCCCGCAAGGTTCACCACCGCATCGACCCGGCCGAGGTGCTCGAAGGCCACTGCCGCCAGCTTCTCCATGCTCGCCGGATCTGTGACGTCTGCTCTTTGGTAGATCGCCGAGCCGTCATTTCGGCCTGTCAGCGCAGCGGCGTCGTGCTCTCGCCGCGCGGCGAGTACCAACCGGAAGCCCTCGGCCGCGAGGAGCCTGGCCAGCGCGTGACCAAGTCCTCCCGTCACACCGATGAGAACGGCGGTGGGCGCGTCCTTGCCGTTCTTTGTCGCGGCGGTCCCGGCCCCGGTAGCGCCACCGGTAATCACAGGAGATTTTTCGTTCAGTTGCGTCATTTCGTGGTCCTTTTTTGATCGTATTGGTTACGATGAAAGTATCTATTATGGGCAAAAAAATCAGGGCAAAGCCCTAACTGGCCTTGGCTCTGATTTTCGATACCACATCCGCCAACGTCGTCTGTCTCAGATGGCCATGGACGGCCTCCTCAGTGCCAACCAGCACGTCCCCCATGACTTCCTTGATGTTAGAACTGATAATACACTCCTTGCTCACGGGATAAGCATGGATGGCAAAAGCGTCTGGAGGGTTTACCGCCACGTAGATGTCTAGGAGCGAAATCTTATTGGGGCTTCGTGCCAGGCCATAACCGCCCGACTTACCAACCGTCGTCTTCGCCAGCTTCGCCTTCGAGAGTTTAACGAGGACTCTTTTAACGAAAACCGGATTCGCATTCACGCTGCGCGCCAGAACTTCGGACGCGAAAACTCCGTCGTGATGTGCGATTGCCGCCATGACGTGGACGGCAATCGAAAATTGAGTGTTTACTGAAGCCATTTTTTAGATACTATATTAGTATCCGTATGGATGCAAGAGCAGTGCGACGGCGCGCGACTTCTGGTCGCCCCATCTGATTTTCGGATGATGGCGTGTTCTGGTGAACGCGCCACCATTGCCCGCTTCAGTCAGCATAATGCGGAAATTGTCTATGTCGCCTTGATGGGACTCGAACCGCAGACCGGTGAATTGGTTGGCTTTCAAACTGCTGCGGGAAGAGGATCGGTGCCTTCACTAAGGATCGCGAGATACCGCCTATAGCTGAAAACGCGACCACGCCTGCGGCCGGTCACCTCCTCAACTATGCCGAACCGCTCCAGATCGGTGAGTGCCGCATTGACGGTAGGGGCCGATAGGCCCGTCTTTTGAACAAGCTGATTTGCCGTCAGGAACGGATTTTGCTGAAAAAGATCATGGATGCGAAGCGCTGAACCGGCTCGGTCGCTTTCAGTTGTGATGCGCTCGCGGTCTTCCTTGAACACCTCGACGATCCGAGTGGCGGCGTCAAATGCCTGGTTTGCGGTGTCGGCGACGCCGGTAAGGAAGAAGTCGAGCCAACCTTCCCAACTGCCGTGTTCGCGGACCTCCTGGAGCAGTCGATAGTATTCCGTTCGATGGGTCTTCAGGTAAAGACTTAGATACAGTAGTGGCTTACGGAGAACCCCATTCATGCAAAGGTAGAGCGTGACTAGCAAGCGGCCGATACGACCGTTGCCATCCAGGAATGGATGGATCGTTTCGAACTGGACGTGCAGAAGGCCGGCCTTGATGAGTGCAGGCAGCCGCGACCGATCTTCATGCATGAAACCTTCGAGCGCATCCAAGCAGGTGTCCATCTCCGTGACAGGCGGCGGCACGAAGAGCGCATTGCCAGGTCGTGTCCCCCCGATCCAATTCTGCGAGCGCCGGAATTCGCCGGGATTCTTGGTACCGCCGCGCCCACTTTGCAGCAATCGCGCGTGCATTTCACGTATCAGGCGTAGGGACATTGGCAGAGATTCCAGTCGTTCCAAACCATACATCATGGCATCGACGTAGTTCGAAACTTCGCGGATATCATCGACAGGTTGTCCCGCCTGCGCTTCCGTCTCAAAACGCAGAAGATCGGAGAGCGTTGACTGTGTTCCTTCGATCTGCGAGGAAAGAACAGCTTCCTTCCTGATATACATGTAAAGAAAGAGCTCCTGACGAGGGAGCAGCATCGTGATACCATCTAGCCGTCCGAGAGCTCGCTCCGCCAAGCTAAGACGCTCCAGAAGTGAAAGCACATCAATGGCAGGCATAGGCGGCAATGGCGGAGGTACGAATGCCCGCACGGTTTCGCCAGCAACTGCTGTTTCGACAAAGCGGCCGAACCGCTGATTTAGCTCGGAATCAGACATGGGCTGATTATGCTTTTCAGCTGCTATTTAAGCAAGTTGGCCTTCACTTAAATAACGAAGCAGGTAAGGTAAGCGCTCTTAAATAAGGGTACGCCCCAGTCGAGCGCCTTGAAAGGATGCGACCCGTAGACTTCATCATCGGTTCGAGTTGGATAACCCAAATTTATGGAACTGGATTCGAGCGTACCGGTGAGATAGTCAAACGGATCAAGGGAGGCACTGAGTGATGGTGTCACCTCGTCACTGACATCGACGAGTTATTGCGAGCGGGTCGGACTTCGGTCCGATGGTAGACAGCAATCTCTCTGCTAATTTCCGTTCCGCTGAGACTGCAAAACTCAGCACGAAAAGGGTGTCTGCCCCTGATCCGGAACACCCTTTTCAAACTCGCTTTCGGAAGTCCCGCAACTGGTCATACGGTAATCAGTCGGAGCATCTTGCGTGCGATAGTGTTGCCGGTTCCTTCGCACTAAAGCGGGCCGTCATCAAAGTCGAAGTCTGTGATTTGCTCGGCTTCTGCGAAGGGCGGCATCGTGAACACGATGCGGGCGATGGCCTTTCAAACGGGGAAACCACGACGCGAGAACGCCGACGCATTTCGATGCGTTGCTTTGAATTGCGTTATCTATGTTTTCATCACTATCGCCCGATATTTCTTATTTGAGCAAGCGCCTCTGGCGTCAGCACGCGAATTTTGTACGTGGGAGATAGCGATGTTCCTGGATGAAGATCACGAAGCAAACGAAGCAGCCGAGCTGACGAAGCAAACGCTCGTCGACACGCAGGAGAGGATGGGCATGATGCTCGACCTCATGCCGATGGGATTTTTCATTGATACGAGGCAGGGGATCATTTTCGGGAACCAGGAAGCCGCGCGCCTTCTGCAAGTGCCACAAGATGAAGTTGTGGGTAAACATTTTCTGGATTTCCTGACGACGCATGCCGGGGAAGCCGCCAAGCAGATTGAAGAGGCCTTTCATGGCCGGATTAGCGTGGAACCAACGGAGTCGGCACCGACCTCAAGGCCATCCAGGACAGACTGCACCTCCTGGCAGTCACCGACGAACTGACAGGCGCGTTCAACCGCCGCCATGCATTCACGATTGGCCATGGATTGTTCAACACGCAGCAAGACGCTTCCAGCAACATCGCGCTTGCGGTCCTCGACGTTGACCACTTCAAACGCGTCAATGACACCTATGGACATTCAGCCGGTGACGCCGCGCTTAAAATGCTGACGCAGTCCGTCCAGGAGATCATTTCGGGCGACGGCTCCGTCGATGTGATCTTCGCCCGTGTCGGCGGGGAGGAGTTCATGGTCCTGTTCCCGGCCCTGGAGCCCGAGGCCGTGTTTGAGAAGTGCGAAGCGATCCGGCGTGAGATCGGGCGGCGGCCCGTTCTATCGGCGGCGGGCACGTTCCATATCACCGTCTCCATCGGCGTGGCCCTGCGGAGGGAAACCGACGTTTCTTTCGACAGCCTTTATTCGAGTGCTGATAGGGCGCTCTACGAGGCGAAGTCGTCCGGTCGAAATCGTGTCTGCCGAGATGAATCAGGCCCGCTCTCCCACCAGGATCTCACGGGGACTTGACGCCGCCCGATCCGTCTAAACGGGTTCGGACTCCATCCCCACCCCGGCCAGGACCATCCTACCGGCCTCTTCGCCCAGCGCCGCCGGGGCTGTCCGAGCGCCACGCACGGCCACGCGCCGAGGGTTCCGCCCATCAGCATCGATGCTCAGACCGCGAAGCAGGATCTCGCTTCCATGACAGACGGCGAGCGCTCCGATCGGCATTCGGCACGAGCCGTTGAGGGTTCGAAGGAATGCACGCTCGCAGCGAACGGCATCGGCCGTGCCTGCATCGTTTAGAGCCGATACCAGTTCAGTTATTCGGTCATTCGCGACGACACTCTCGATGCAGATGGCTCCCTGCGCGGGTGAAGGTGGGAAATCGCGCGGGTTCAAAATCTCCGTCGCGGCGTCGGACATGCCCAGCCGGTTCAGTCCCGCCATCGCAAGCAGCGTCGCGTCAACAACGCCATTCTCGAGCTTCTGCAGCCGCGTACCGACGAATCCCCGAAATGGAACGATATCTAGATCTGGCCGGTGCATTGCGACAAGCGCTGCGCGTCGGATCGACGACGTACCGACCACGGCGCCAGGCGGCAGCTCCCACAATCGATATCCGCTGCGTGAGATCAACACATCGCGCACGTCCTCCCTCGGCAGGAACGCGCTGAGGTGCAGCCCGTCCGGAAGGGTCGTGGCGACATCCTTGGCCGAATGCACCGCAAGATCGAGGGCTCCTGAAAGGAGCCTTTCCTCCAGTTCAATTGTAAAAAGGCCCTTCACTCCGACCTCTGGCAACGGCCGTTCGTCAAGCCGATCGCCTCTGGTCGTCAGAGGCACGATCTCGAAGCAGTCGTCAGGAAGACCGTGGTAGGCCGCGAGCCGGCCGGCCACCTCCTTCGCCTGGGCAAGCGCAAGCGGGCTTGCTCGCGTACCGATCTTGATTTGGTTCTGTGCAACCCCTCCCAGCTTCATCAGGCGGCATCCTGTTCGGGCTGGGTGGCGACATTGAACTGCAACTCCGCGAGTCTTGCGTAAAGTCCCCCCTGTCGAACTAGCGACGCATGCGTACCCTCCTCGACGATCCTGCCCTTGTCCATGACCAGGATGCGGTCGGCGTTGAGAACGGTGGCGAGCCGGTGCGCAATGACGATCGTCGTCCGACCGCTCATGAGTCCCTCCAATCCCCGTTGAACGAGCTGCTCGTTCTCGGCGTCCAACGAGGCGGTCGCTTCGTCGAGAAGGAGGATTGGAGCATCTTTGAGCAGCGCGCGTGCAATCGCTATCCTCTGGCGCTGTCCGCCGGAGAGCGTCAGACCGCGCTCGCCGACGACGGTTTCGTATGCGTCTGGAAGCGCGGCGACAAAGGCGTCCACCCGCGCCTTGGCGGCGGCCGCCGCTATTTCCGCCTCTGCGGCGTCAGGACGACCGAATGCGATGTTTTCAGCGATCGAGGCGGCAAAGATCGTCACGTCCTGCGGGACGACGGAAATCTCCTTCCGCAGTTCTTCAGGCGTGGTCGACCTGATATCCCGCCCGTCGATCGCGATGCTGCCCGAGTAGTCGTCATAGAAACCCAGCAACAAGGAGAGAACGGTACTCTTCCCCGATCCCGACGGGCCGACGATCGCGACCGTCTCGCCAGCCGCGACCCGCAGCGAGAGGCCTCTAAGCACTTCTCTTTCAGGCGAGCCAGGATAGGCGAAATGGAGATCCGCGATCTGAACGTCGCCCCGTACTGGACCGATCGGTCTGAGGGAACCATGCTGACGGACGCTCTCTTGTTCGTCCAATAGCTCGAAAAGCCGTCCAGCCGCTCCGGCAGCCTGGGCCATTTCGCCCCAGACTTCGGAGAGCGACCCGAGCGAGCCCGCCGCGATCACGGCATAGATTAGAAACTGACTGAGATTACCGGCAGAAAGCGTTCCGCTAAGCAGGCTGTGCGCCCCAATCCATAGCACTCCGACGACGCTTCCGAATATTAGAGCGATTGCAACCGCCGTAAGGACTGCCCGCGAGCGCGAAGCGACGACTGCGCTTCGATAGGACTCCTCTATATCCTTTGAGTATCGGCGACAGGCGATCTCCTCGCCGTTGAATGCCTGGACGGTGCGGCTTCCGGCTATGATTTCGGCGGCGTAAGCGGATGCATTGGCCAGGGCGTCCTGAGCGGCCCTCGACCGCCGCCGAACCGAGCGCCCGAACACCACCAGCGGAACCACGACCAAGGGAATGGCGCCCATGGTGATCGCGGACAAAGCTGGGCTTGTCACGAACATCATGGCGAGAGCGCCGATGCAGAGGATGGAGTTTCTCAACGCGACGGATGCGGCGAGGCTAGTCGCCGTCTTGATCTGAGCAGCGTCCGCGGTCAGCCGCGAGGCGATCTCCCCCGACCGGTTTGCGTCGAAAAAGCTCGCGGGGAGACGGGTGATCTTCCTGAAGACCATTATCCGGAGATCGCCAACGATCCGTTCCCCGAGCGTGGTGACGAAGTAGTATCGGCAGGCGCTTGCCAACGCGAGTCCGATCGCAAGGATCATTAGCATCATGAAGTAGCGGTTGACGAACGCGCCATCGGCCTGGCTGAAGCCATTGTCTATCATCCTGCGCACCGCCAACGGGAGCGCAAGCGAAATCAGCGCCGCGCAGGTCAGCGAAACACCCGCGCACATCACCAGCGGCCGATGATTGCGAAGCAGTGGTCGCAGGCGCATCAGGCTCCCAATTCTCCGCTTCGAGGCACCCCCTTCGCGCGAGTCGGCTGCGCGCTCTAACTGGCCCGCGGTACGGCAGTCGTGCTGTGCGATCATCAATGTCTCGGTCTCCGGCTTCATTCCATGGCAGTCTTCTTCTCGGAAGACGGCCCTGTCTTTGATCGGGATCAATAATAATCGCGATCCCTGCTCGTCTTTCCGGAGGCGCAATCCCGCAGGCGAGACTGAGAAATAGAGAGGGCTGCACGACGTCTGAATTTAGCATGCAGACGATGGTTCATTCCGTCCTTAGAGAACGGAAGACCCCGCAATGCATCAGGCCACGTGCCTTGCGAGCGCGCAGCGCGACCAGAGCGAATGCAGCGCCTCGACCAGGTGGGCGATATCGGCGTCGGAATGCAGCGGCGTCGGCGTGATGCGCAGGCGCTCGGTCTTCTTCGGCACGGTGGGATAGTTGATCGGCTGGACATAGACGCCGCAATTGTCGAGCAGCAGATCGGAGATCCACTTGCACTTGGCCGCATCGCCGACCAGCACCGGCACGATATGGCTCGGATTGGGCATATGCGGAATGCCGCGCTGGTCGAGCAGCGCCCTCAGCTTGCGGACACGGTCCTGATGACGGGCGCGCTCGAACTGGCTGATCTTCAGGTGCTGGATCGAGGCGACGGCACCGGCGGCCAGCGCCGGCGGCAGCGCCGTGGTGAAGATGAAGCCCGACGCAAACGAGCGGATGAAATCGCAAAGGGCCGTCGACGCGGCGATATAGCCGCCCATCACCCCGAACGCCTTGCCGAGCGTGCCCTCGATCACGGTCAGCCGGTCCATCAGCCCTTCGCGCTCGGCAATGCCGCCGCCGCGCGGGCCGTACATGCCGACGCCATGCACTTCGTCGAGATAGGTCATCGCCCCGTATTTGTCGGCGAGATCGCAGATTTCCTTGATCGGGGCGATATCACCATCCATCGAATAGACGCTCTCGAAGGCGATCAGCTTCGGCGCCTTCGGATCGGCGGCCTTGAGCTTGGCTTCGAGATCGGCCACGTCATTGTGCTTCCAGATCACCTTGTCGCACTTGGCATAGCGGATGCCCTCGATCATCGAGGCATGATTCAGCGCATCGGAGAAGATGATCAGGCCGGGGATCTTGGCGCCGAGCGTGCCGAGCGCTGCCCAGTTGGACACATAGCCCGACGTGAAGATCAGCGCTGCTTCCTTGCCGTGCAGGTCGGCAAGCTCACGCTCGAGCATGACGTGATGGTGGTTGGTGCCAGAAATATTCCGGGTGCCTCCCGCACCCGCGCCACAGTGGTCGATGGCGTTCTTCATCGCCTCGATCACCTTTGGATGCTGGCCCATGCCGAGATAGTCGTTGGAGCACCAGACCGTGACTTCCTTTTGGCCATCCGCGGTGTGACGCGTCGCGCGCGGAAAATTGCCGCGGTGACGTTCGAGATCGGCAAAAACGCGGTAACGGCCTTCGGTACGAAGTCCGTCCAACTCGTCTTTGAAAAACGCTTCGAAATCCATCAAGATCCTCCCTGGTACGACCGCAGGGATATCTCGACTTATGCGGCCCGTATTTGATCTCTGTCAAGTAAAGCGCGGATGGCCGCGCGGTCGAGTGTGGCTGCTTCTCTCCCGCTATCACCGGGCAACCTGAAGACGCCGAACCAGGACCGACTGCCGGCACCAGGAGCCAGTTGAGTTCGCGTGAGGTCTTGAAGCAACGGCATGCATTCGACGCTGCAACGATGCTCGACGCTGGGTCTTTGATCCGGATCAATTATCTCGCGCGCAGCAACAGCTATTGCTCCGTGCATGACCAAAGCAATGGACCTTCTGAACTATTTCGCCTCCCTCGCTCAGCCGTCGAAGTTCCTCAAGATGGCGGACCGCGTTCTTCCTCTGCTTGCAGGGGGCACCGCTCTGTCGTTCGCTGCGGGTCTTTGGCTGAGTTTCAGCTCGGACGTCGACTACCAGCAGGGCGTAACCGTCAGGATCATGTATGTCCACGTGCCGGCGGCCTGGATGGCCATGCTCTGCTATACGACGATGACCGCCAATGCCATCGGGTCGTTGGTCTGGCGGCATCCCTTGGCCGACGTCGCGGCCCGCGTCGCCGCTCCCCTTGGCGCCGCCTTCACCTTCGTGTCGCTCGTGACCGGCGCGATCTGGGGCAAGCCTATGTGGGGCACGTGGTGGGTGTGGGACGCCCGCCTGACATCGATGTTCGTTCTTTTGATCATGTATCTCGGCATATTGGCGATCAATCGGGCGATCGACGATCCGACTCGCGCCGCCCGTGTCACGGCGGTCCTGATCGTCGTGGGTTTCGTCAATATCCCGATCATCAAGTTTTCCGTCGATTGGTGGAACACGCTGCATCAACCCGCCAGCGTGTTGCGGCTGGACGGCCCCGCGCTCGACATCGAGTTCCTACGCCCCCTGCTGGCCATGGGACTGGCGTTTTCGGCGCTGTTCGCCACGCTCTACGTCGCATCGATAAGAAACGAGATCTGGCGAAGGAAGCTCATCACGCAATACAGGCTCGCAGCAAAAGCCGCTGCTCACAGGGAGACTTGAAATGAACCACGAACACTATGTTCTTGCAGCATACTTGCTCACCTTCGCGGTCATGGTCACGGCGACGTTGAAGGTCTGGCTCTCAGGCCGACGCTACCGCCGTCAGATCGAGGCGCTTGCTGCCGCGCGACGTCGGCCAATTGGCGGAGATTGCTAGATGCGTCGGTACGCCCTCGCCGCATTTCCGCTTGTCGCGTTTCTAGGAATTGCCGGTGCCGTTGCTAATACGCTGTATCGCAAATCCGCAGAAGGTTACGCTCATTCCGCGATTCCCTCGGCTCTCGTGGGACGTCGACATCCAGCCCTCGATCTTGCGCCACTTGCCGGTCTGGACGTGCCGGGCCTGTACGACCGCCCGCTCGATGGTCATATCACCGTCGTCAATATCTTCGCGTCCTGGTGCGTTCCTTGTCGGCTCGAACACCCGGCGCTGATGGAACTGGCCAAGAATCCGCGCATCAAGCTCGTAGGCGTCAACTACAAGGATGCGCCAGGAAAGGCCCTCGCCTTCCTCCGTGAAAATGGCAATCCGTTCGCCGCTGTCGGAATCGACACCACGGGAAGAAGCTCGATCGACTGGGGAGTCTACGGCGTCCCGGAAACATTCGTTATCGATCGTGCGGGACGAATCGTCTTGAGACATGTCGGACCGATCGACGAGAAAGGCCTAACGATGGATATTCTGCCCGCTTTGGAAGAGATCATCGCCGCCGAATGAGCGCTGCCTCATTCAGCCGTGTTTGACCTCCATCAAAGAAGCGGCCTCGCCTATTGAGTATCTCGGTTTGGCGGGTCGGGATTTTCCCGTGTCAAGGGGGGAAACTTGACAGAGGCTCGCTGGGTGTCGCGGCGCGATGCCGAGCGAGCCTCCTCGCGTCAAGTGCACCTGTCCCCTCAAGTCGCCTGTTTAGCGATGTGCAGATCGCCTGCATTGGTGCTGGGCACGGCGCAGAGTGCGAGCTTGCGATCATATCCGCACGTTGGCTACGGAGGAGTCGCCGACGACAAGCGCGCCAGCAATGAGTCGCCGTCTCAGTCCATCTCGGTGCCAGTCAGCCGGGTGATCTGCAGCCGGTCACGATAGGCGCCGAGACCCAGGCTCTCGACCAGGGTGCGAACAGCCTTTTGCTTCAGTTCCGACTCCACGTTGCCATCGAGCGTCACTTGGCCGTTCTTGACCGTTACCTGGACCTTCTGGGGCGTTATCCCCAAGTCTGACCTCAGGCGCGTCCGGACAGCCAGCCTGATCGATTCATCTCCTTTTGGCAGCGGCGCCGTCTGGGCGTCGATGATCAGGCCGAGGATGTCCCGGCGGCTGACGATCCCGACAAGGCGCCCATTTTCGATGATAGGCAGCCGCTTGATGCGGTGCGCCTGGAGGCTTTCGGCGATATCCGATACCTCGCTGTCCGGGCGCGCTACGATCACGTCTTGGGACATGACATCTGCGACACACCAGCCATTGCTGGAAATATATCGCTCAAGATCGATCTCGGATGCGCGGATCGAACGGGACGGGAACCGAATCTCTTTCCGCATCAGCAGATCGCCTTCCGTGATCATTCCGCAGACGCGGCCTCCGTTGTCGACGACGGGAAGGCCGCTGACCTTGTTTTGCATCATGACAGCGACGGCGTGGCGTATACCGACCGCTGGACCGATCGACACCACATGAGTGGTCATTATGTCCTTCGCCTGCATTGTCCTGCCTCGTCTATAGGAATTGTTGCTGCGACGACGATAGGACGACCGCGTCGAGCCGCCATTGATCTCCGTCAAATAGTGCGATCTCTGTGAAGCATCTCGCTCAGCTTCGCTTGTTCATCGGCCGTCAGCTTGCTGCCGGTCGGCTTGCCGGCCCTGTTGCGGGCAAAGACCAACAGTGACAGCCCGCCGGCAAGCACCAGCAGCAGCGGTGCGCCCCAGAGCAGCCCCGTCTTCATGCTGACACGCGGCTTCAAAAGCACGAACTCGCCGTAGCGCGAGACGATGTAGTTCAGCACCGCCTCATCGCTGTCGCCATCGGTGATGCGCTCGCGCACCAGCAGGCGCAGGTCCTTGGCGAGATCGGCATTGGAATCGTCGATCGACTGGTTCTGGCAGACCATGCAGCGCAGTTCCGCCGAAAGCGCGCGGGCGCGGGCCTCGAGCGCCGGATCGGCCAGCACCTCGTCGGGATTGACGGCAAAGGCGGGGACGGGCATCAGGAGCAAAGCGACAGCCAGGAGCAGACGCCGCATCATTCGGCCGGCTCCATTGCAGCAGCTGCCGGCCTTGCCGGTTTCGCCTTGCGGCGCGGCGCGCCGACACGCAGCCGCCGGTCGCTGAGCGAAACCAGGCCGCCGAAGGCCATGATCACCGCGCCGCCCCAGATGCAGAGAATGAACGGCTTCCACCAGATGCGCACGACGATGCCGCCGTCCTTGGTGGCGTCACCGAGCGAGACATAGAGCTGGCTGAGCCCGAAGGTCAGAATACCAGCCTCCGTCGTCGGCATCTGCCGGGCGGTATAGAGCCGCTTGGCCGACCAGGTATCGGCAACCGCGACACCGGCACGGCGGATGGTGAAGTGGCCGCGCTCCTCGGTATAGTTCGGCCCGGTCCCCGGCTGCATGCCGTCGAAATGCAGGCTGTAACCGCCGGCCTCGGTCACCTCGCCGGGCTTCATCTCGATGACATGCTCGCTCTCAAACGTCGTCACCGCGACGATGCCGAGCACGGTGACGCCGAGCCCGGCATGGGCTAGCGCCGTGCCGAAGGCCGAACGCGGCAGGCCGGAAAGCCGCCGCCAGGCAAGGCTGCCCGCCACCTTGCCGATGCCGGCGCGATACCAGAGATCGGCCACCGCACCGAGGATGAGGAACAGCCCGGTAGCCAGGCCGAGGACGGCAAGCACCGGCCCGCCATGTTCGATATAGAAGAAGATCAGTGCGGCAAGGAAGGCGAGACCTGCGACGACATAAAGCCGCTGCAGCGCACCGAGCAGATCGCCGCGCTTCCAGGCCAGCATCGGCCCGAACGGCACGATGACGATCAGCGGTGCCATCAGCAGGCCGAAGGTCAGATTGAAGAAGGGCGGCCCGACGGAGATCTTGTCGCCGGTCAGCGTTTCCAAGAGCAGCGGATAGAGCGTGCCGGTCAGCACCGTGCCGCAGGCGACCGTCAGGATCAGATTGTTGACGACGAGCGCGCCCTCGCGCGAGATCGGCGCAAACAGCCCGCCGGCCGACAGCTTCGGCGCGCGGAAGGCAAACAGCGACAGCGCCCCGCCGATGAAGATCAGCAAGATACAGAGAATGAAGACGCCGCGGGAGGGGTCGCTGGCAAAGGCATGCACCGAGGTCAGCACGCCGGAGCGCACCAGGAAGGTGCCCATCAGCGACAGCGAGAAGGTGAGGATGGCGAGCAGCACCGTCCAGATCTTCAGCGCCTCGCGTTTTTCCATGACAAGCGCCGAATGCAGCAGCGCGGTGCCGGCCAGCCATGGCATGAAGGAGGCGTTTTCCACCGGGTCCCAGAACCACCAACCGCCCCAGCCGAGCTCGTAATAGGCCCAGTAGGAGCCCATGGCGATGCCGAGCGTCAGGAAGGTCCAGGCCGCCAGCGTCCAGGGCCGCACCCAGCGCGCCCAGGCGGCGTCGATGCGTCCTTCCAGGAGGGCAGCGACGGCAAAGGAGAAGCAGACCGAGAAGCCGACATAACCGAGATAGAGCAGCGGCGGGTGGATCGCCAGACCGACATCCTGAAGCACCGGGTTGAGATCGCGGCCCTCGGCCGGCGCCGGATCGAGCCGCAGAAAGGGATTGGAGGTCAACAGAATGAACAGCGTGAAGGCGACCGAAATCCAGGCCTGCACGGCAAGCACATTGGCCTTCAGCGTCTCCGGCAGATTGCGGCCGAAGACGGCGACCAGCGCGCTGAACAGCGTCAGGATCAGCAGCCAGAGCATCATCGATCCCTCGTGATTGCCCCAGACGCCAGAGTATTTGTAGATCAGCGGCACCAGCGAATGCGAATTCTCCCAGACGTTTTCGACCGAGAAATCCGAGACGACATGGGCATAGGTCAGCACGGCGAAGGAGAAGGCCACAAGCGCAAACATCGCCAGCGAGCCGACCGTCGCCACATCCATCATCGCCCGGTCGTGACGGCGGGCTCCGATCACCGGCACGATGGAAAGGATGAGCGCCGTGGCCAGTGCCAGCACCAGCGCGTAGTGGCCGATCTCGATGATCATGGCGTCGCCTTCACTTCCTGCGCTTGGCTTTCCTTTCCTGGGCCTTGCTTCCCAGGACCTTCCTGGCCTTGCCCTTCCTTCCACAATCCCTGGGCTTTCAGCCCGTCGGCCACGTCCTTCGGCATATAGGTCTCGTCATGCTTGGCAAGCACGGTGTCGGCGACGAAGATGGTCGTTCCGGCAGTGAACATGCCCTCGGTGACGACGCCCTGGCCCTCGCGGAAGAGATCGGGCAGGATGCCGGTATATTTGACCTTCACGGCGTTGGCGCTGCCGTCGGTCACGGCAAATTCCACCGTCGAGCCGGTGCCGCGCACGACGCTGCCCTCACCGACCAGGCCGCCAAGGCGAATGCGGGTTTCCGGCGCCACCGGCGTCTTGGCGAGATCCGCCGGCATGTAGAAATAGGCGACCGACTGGCTGAAGGCGAACATCACCAGCAGCACGGCGGCGGCAATGAAGCCCATCCCGCCTGCAATCACCGCCAGGCGTTTCTGCTTGCGCGTCATTGCGTCGCTCCCTCCGGGGCTATGCCGAGTTCCCTGGCCAGCGCCAGCAATTGCCTGCCCTGTTCGCCGGGCGGCGGAAAGGCCGCAAGCCCGCGCTTCAGGGCGCCGGCGGCGCGATCCTTGTCGTTCAAAACGGCATAAGAGCGGACGAGCCGCATCCATCCCTCGAAATTGTTCGGATCCTCGCTGAGCTTGGCATCGAGGCTTTCGACCATGCCGCGGATCATCTGCTGCCGGTCGCCGGCGTTCATGGTCTCGGCCGCCGTCACATCCTGCTGCGTGGGATTGCCGGGAGCAGCCGCACCGGCGCCCGGATTGACGTCAGGGCCTGCCGGCGCGCCGCCGTTCATGGCGATATGCTGGTTGACCAGCGGCAGCCAGGGTGCATCGGCCGGCGAATCCTTGACGATCGCTTCGAAGGCCGCCCTCGCATCCGCCATCTTTCCCGCCTGTTCCATACCGAGCGCGATGTAGAATCGTGTGCGAGGATTGTTCGGCTCGATCGACAGCGACCGCTCCAGCGTCTGGCGCGTCTCCTCGGTAATCTTGCCGTTCGACTCCGCCATCAGCGCTTCGGCCATTCCCCGAAGACGGCCGGCGTTGAGCCCGAGCTGCCTGATGGCGTTGCGGTAGGCCTTTTCGGCGTCGTCCGCGCGGTTTAGTCGTAGATAGACCGGCGCGATCACGTCCCATCCTCGGCCGTCTTCCGGGTATCTGGCCAGGTGCATCTCGCTCTTCCTGACCAAAACAGCGAGATCCCGGTCCGGATTGTCTAAACGCTTCTGCAGCGGCATCGACGGCAGTTCCGGCCGACCAAGGGCCACATACATCCCTATGCTCAGCAGGGGCAGGAACGCGACGATGGACAGCCGAACTGCGGCATTGATTCTCGATGGGGGCTCGCCGCCTGGAGTATTGTCGTCGGCTGCCTTGAAGAGGCGTCTCGCGGTTTCCGCCTTCGCCAACTCATATTCACCCTGCATGATGCGACCGGCCGTCAGCTCGCTGTCCAGTTCTAGAAGCTGGTCGCGATAGACTCGCGTAGCATTCGAATTATCCCGGACAGGGCGTGCGCGGCTCGACGATAGCGCGTGCAGCAGCGCTGCCGTGGTCGCAGTAGCTAGGACCGCAAACGATAACCAAATAATCATGATCTCAGACGCCAATTTTACCACGCCACCGTAGCGGCACGGACCGAGGCGTACTTTGACGCGGATCAATTATCCGTCAGGTTAGACACTTTTGCCGGTGAATACATAGCCCACGCCCCTCACCGACTGGATCAACGCAGGTTCCTTGGGATCGGCCTCGATTTTCTTGCGAAGGCGCACGATCTGCGCGTCGATCACTCGGTCGAACGCCTCCAGACTGCGGTTTCTCGTCTGGTCCATCAAGGTATCCCGCGTCAGAACCCGCCCAGGATTGCGAGCGAAAACCAATAGCATGTCGAACTCGCCCGTCGTGAGGGGAACATCGTTGCCGGTCGGCGCGGTCAGCCTTCGGCGCGCCACGTCGAGCCGCCACCCGTCGAACTGCAAGACATCGTCGACCGAAATTCTGGCGCTGGACGTCGGTCCGGCGGCGGAGCGCCTTCGAAGAACAGTCCGCAGCCGCGCAAGCAGTTCACGAAGGTGAAAGGGTTTGGCGATGTAGTCGTCGGCGCCCACTTCAAGCCCCACGACCTTGTCGGTCACGTCGTCCTGCCCCGTGAGCATCAGCACCGGGACGTCGGAGGCGCTTCTGAGTTCTTTCAAAAGCTCAAGGCCATTCTCGCCATTTGGCAGAACCAGATCCAGGAATACGGCGGCATATGGAGCCTTTGTCATCTCGCTTCGCATGGCCGCCCCGTTGCCAACCGCAGTTACTCGATATCCGTTGTCCTCGAAATATCGTACAAGCATCTGCCTTATCCGGGCGTCGTCGTCGACAACCAGAATTCGATCGAGTTCCATATCCTGCGCTAGTCCTACTGCCGCCGTTGTCACAGAAGACATAATTCAGGATTGTCGAAAGCGCTATGGGTTCGCTAGACCAACCCCCTGAAAAGTGGAGTCCGTCGAGAGACCCTCGAACGAGCGCCAGGCCGTCGACCTAGCCGAGCGGTTCCCGCGCTTCGACGTCACGCCTGGCTCAGCAGGCCAGGCGAAGCATGGCCATGCTCTCGATGCGGACCGTCCGCCCCCTCACATCCACTCCAACTTCGGCGAGCGCAGCAAAGGCCCTCGACAATGCCTCCGGAGCCAGCCCGAGCTTCCCTGCAAGGACACGTTTCTGATATGGAAGACGGAAAGTCACCTGCGACGTGGTGGCCAGGCAGCGGCTAAGAAAGTAGTTGGCGACCCTTTGAGCGGCGGTGTGCAGCCGATCGCCGGCAATGCAGTTGAACGCGCCGAGCAGATGTCGCGCCATAATGCGCATGATATTACGCTGGATCGCCTGACGATCGTTCGCAAGCGCCCTCAGTCCGGCCAAGTCGAACATGACGACCTCGGTGAATTCGGCCGCCTTGGCGCCGTGCTCGTAGCTTCCGTCCTCACACGGTACCAAGTATTCGCCAAATGCGTCCCCCGGCTCGCAGACGCACACGTCCACCTCCCGTCCCGACGATTCCCTCTTGGTCAGTCGGACGAGCCCGGTCAGGACGCAGAAGAGGTGAGAGCCCGGCTGCCCCTCGCCGACGATGTCTTCGTTTGGCGAAAATGACCTCAGTTCGGCCAGCCCCAGAATGCTGTTTGAGTCTTTGGCGTCCAGACCTTCGAAGAGCTCCAGCCGTCCCAGAAATTCGTCCATCGCTAACATCAATTCTCCTCCTTTTCCGCGGACCTAGTGAAGCGGTGGATCGATCTCGTCATCGGCGAGCACCCGCCACGCTGCGCCTTGGAGATCGTCGTATTGGCCGCTCTTAAGCGACCAGAGAAAGGCTGTAAGGCCTACGCCTCCCATGACGAGAGCTATTGGAATGAGATAGATCAGCATGTTCATGCCGGGATTTCCCCTGTGGAGGCGGCCGGCCGCTGCGCCTTTACGGCACGCGCGCGGGTGCCTGGCGAGTTAAGCCTTAAGGCGTTGCTGACAACGATGATCGAGGACGTCGACATCGCCACCGCCGCGATCAGTGGCGTCGCCAGCCCGGCGATGGCGATCGGAACCGCCAGGACGTTGTAGGCAATGGCGAGTGCGAAATTCTGTCGTATGAGGGTTGCCGAACGTCTTGCAATGCGGATCGCCTCAGGAACGGCGTCGAGCCGCTCGCTGAAGAACACGAGATCGGATGCCTGTCGGCCAATGTCCGATGCGCTCGCCGGCGCCATCGAGACATGAGCGGCTGCGAGCGCGGGGGCGTCGTTGATCCCGTCGCCCACCATCAGCACCTTGCGACCGTCGCCCGCCAGTCGCTGGCACTCCTCGACCTTTGCCTTCGGCGTGAGAGCTCCGAGCGCGCGCTGGATTCCGACAAGACGGGCCACGCCGTCGACCACACTGCGGCGGTCGCCGGAAAGGATCAGTGTATGCAACCCGGCGCCGGCGAGCTGTCTGACCGCCTCCGCAGCGCCCGGCCGAAGGGTGTCCTCCAAAAAGAAGCGCGCTAGAACAGAACCGTTGATTGCAAGCACGACCTCCGACAGCGAGCCTCCGGCGGCCGGAGTAGAAGCGGGAACGCCGGCGAACGCTGCGTTGCCCAGTCGGTAGACCGAATCCCCCCGCAAACCTTCGAGCCCTCCGCCGGGAATTTCGGTCACGCGATCGAACTGTGCTGCAGTGGCGGCAAGATCGCGCGCCAAGGCCTGAGACAAAGGATGCCTCGAATGAATCGCGAGACCTGCCGCAGTGGCAACGGACGCCTCATGGGATGTTTCAGTCCGAACAAGCCTCGGCCGGCCGATGGTGAGCGTCCCGGTCTTGTCGAAGGCTACGGTGTCGATCTCG
The DNA here is from genome assembly GCF_025152745.1 of Rhizobium sp. WSM4643. Taxonomy (NCBI): domain Bacteria; kingdom Pseudomonadati; phylum Pseudomonadota; class Alphaproteobacteria; order Hyphomicrobiales; family Rhizobiaceae; genus Rhizobium; species Rhizobium sp. WSM4643. The sequence continues at coordinate 356,863 of NZ_CP104042.1, forward strand.
GCCAGCCGTTCAAGCGCGGAGCCATCCTTCACCATTACGCCCTTGCGGAAAAGATGTCCCGCAGCCACGACCTGGACCACTGGAACAGCAAGTCCCAGCGCGCATGGGCAAGTGATAATCAGCACTGCAACGGCGACCAGCATGGCCTGTTTCCAGTCCCCTCCCAATAGACCCCACCCAAGGAAGGAGATTGCCGCCAGCAGATGCACTACCGGCGAGTAAAGCGCCGCGGCGCGATCGGCGATGCGTCTGTAGCCGGCCCTGCCGCCCTCAGCCGCCTCCATCAGGGAAATTATCTCCGCGAGCAGAGAATTCCGGGCGAGCTTCGTCGCCTGAACGACTAATGCGCCCGTAAGATTCATGGCCCCCGAAGCGACTTCGCCACCCTTTGCGATCGCGACGGGACTGCTTTCGCCGGTCACGATCGACAGGTCCAGATCGCTTTCTCCGCTCAAGACGACCCCGTCGACAGGGATGCGATCCCCCGGCGCGATCAGGATTTCGCTACCCACTGCGATTTCAGCGACGGATACGTATCGACGCGATCCATCGCATGACAGGAGAAGCGCTCCGCGCGGCGCGAGCCTCGCCAGTCCGTTGATCGCAGCGCGGGCCTTTTCCCGCATGACATGGTCTAAGGTTCTGCCGATCAGAAGAAAAAACAGGAGGGAGACCGTGGCGTCGAACCATGCGTGCTCTCCGTGGTGCGCCGTCTCCCATAACGAGACGGCGTAGGAGAGCGTCACTGCCAGCGAGATGGGAACGTCCATGTTGGTCCGGCCATGCTTGAGCGCGTTCCACGCGGACTGGAAGAAAAACCGTCCGGCGTAGACAAGTGCGGGGGCCGCGATCATCGCCGAGATCCAGTGGAAAAGATCCCTTGTCGCGGCGTCCGCGCCGGACCAGACCGAAACCGAAAGTAGCATGATGTTGGCGGCCGCGAATCCCGAAATGCCGACCGCCAGCAAAAGCTGGTTCCTGGCGCCATCGGTCTCTGCGGCGTTTGCTGTGGACAGATGTGCGCTGTAGCCAGCGGCGGCTATCGCAGAAACTATGCCGGTCGGATCGATTCGCGCGCCATCGTCCATCTCGGCATAGACGCATGTGACGCGGCGCGACGTCAGGTTGACGCGGGCCGTGCGGACGAACGGCAATGCCGAGAGCGCGGTCTCTATGGACGAGATGCAGCCGCCACAGTGGGCATCGGGTACGCTGAGCTCAAGCTGCTGAAGCCCGTCGCCTAATGAATGGCTGGCGAGCGCTATCTCCTCTGCGCTGAAGGATCTCGCGCTCATCGCCAACACGCCTTCGGCATTCATTGCGCAGCATGTCATTGGCCAGATCCTCCGGTATCGATCCGGTCGGCCTCGTGCATGACGACCTTGCCGTCGCGGCGAGAGACAATCTCGACGATCCAGTCTCCCGAAGTCAGCCGGTGGGTCGCTTCGAACCTGCCTTCGCTCACTTTGGCGAAGGCGACATGGAAGTCCTCATGGTCACCGACGGGTCGCTTGAAATTCGCGGCGACCTCGTCGACCGCGGCGGGTGAGCCGTCGCGGTTGCGGATGTCGTAGTGGATCGCGCCATGCAGAAAAGAGAGCTTGCCGACGACGCCGGAGGCCGCCATCGTCTTCGCTTCGGCGGCCTTGCGGTTGAACTCCTGGCTGGCGACGTAGGTGTTCTCGACGACCAGTCCACTCCAACTCGAGGACGCGTAGAGGGCCATGGTCACGTTCACGCCGATCACGACGGTGAAGAAGGCGACCGTGGTCATCAGCATGTGCCGGCCCGTGAATTCTTTCGATGGAATGCTCATCTTGCGGCTCCTGGAGAATTGAACGCAGCGCGGTAGGTGGCCCTGTCGGCGTGCTCCGAATCCTCCACCGTGAAGAGGAACTCGTCGATGACGTCGGCACCGGTCCGGTTCGTCACGAAGACCTTCAGGGTCGTAGCGACGTCAGGGGCGGCGTCGATGGTGAAGCTGCGGGCCTCAGCCTTGCCGAGTTCCGGGATCCGCATCGTCGCACCCTCCAGACCGGAGATCTTCAATTCGATCTTTCTGGGGGCGGGAACCATGTTGAGAACTCGCAGCGTATATCCGTTGCGAATGGAACCCTCGCTCTCCAGGACGTACTGTGGGTTCCGGTCATGAACGACGTTGAGTTCGAGACGGCCCCGCATCGACAGGTGCACTACCATGGCAATGCCGATCAGGCTCCAGACGGTGGCGTAGAACAGTATGCGCGGACGGAAGATGATACGCCAGTCGAAGTGCCTGACGCCGTCTACGAAGGATCCATCGGGATTACGGACCTTCGCCGGCTGTACGGGTTTCATCCCGCCGTCCGTCGCGATCGACATGTTTCCGGCATATTCGCTGAGTGTCGCATAGGCAATGAGACCGCGGGGCTTGCCGAGCTTATCCATGACGCCGTCGCATGCATCGATGCAGAGAGCGCATGTGATGCACTCCATCTGCTGCCCGTCGCGGATGTCTATTCCCATCGGACAGACCGCCACGCACGCGTTGCAGTCGACGCAGTCGCCGACCGGCTGCCCCAGTGCCTGCGCCTTCTTCGCGTGACGCGACCGCTGCTCGCCACGCCAGTCGTTGTAGGTCACCACAAGGGAGTTCTCATCCAGCATCGCGCCCTGGATGCGCGGCCATGGGCACATGTACGTGCAGACCTGCTCGCGCATCAGACCGCCAAGCACATAGGTGGTGGCGGCCAGGGTGGCGACGGTCGCGTAGGCGACGGCAGGCGCGGAGCCGGTGACGAAGGAGACGACGAGGGTCGGCGCATCGGCAAAATAGAAGATCCAGGCGCCGCCCGTCGCGACACCGATGATCAGCCAGATTGCATGCTTCAGGAGACGCTTCCGTATCTTTTCGAAAGTCCAGGCGCCTGCGTCGAGCTTCATTCTCGCATTGCGATCGCCCTCGATGGCCCGTTCCACGACCAGGAAGAGATCGACCCAGACGGTTTGCGGGCAGGCATAGCCGCACCATGCGCGGCCAACTGCGGACGTGACGAGAAACAGTCCAAACCCAGCCATGACGAGAAGACCGGCGACGTAGTAGAATTCCTGCGGCCAGATCTCGATGAAGAAGAAGAAGAACCGACGCGTGGACAAGTCGATGAGGATTGCCTGGTCGGGCGCGTAAGGACCGCGATCCCACCGTATCCAGGGGGACAGATAGTAGATGCCGAGCGTGATCAGCATCACGATCCACTTGAACCGACGGAATCGTCCCTCCGCCCGCTTCGGGAACACCTTCTTTCGCGCTGCGTACAACGGCTCGCGGTTCTTGCGCGCGTTCACAGGTTCGGCGTCGATCCGGCGCACATCTTTTGGATCAGGAGCTGTATAGAGATTCATGACGGCGTTCCGGTTTCTGCCCCTCCTTGTCCCACCTTCGGGTCTGGCTCTCCTTGATCCAGGTCAAGAATCCAATCGGAAAAAGAAGGGCCACGCCGGACAGGAGGCATGGCCCTCAAAGGGAAGGGTCGAGGATGAAGCTCCAGCCGTTTCTCATTCTTCGGGCGCCCAACCGACGAGGATCGGCACGGCGGGAAAATTGGCCACGCCCTGGAAGAGAAGGCGTGGCCCTACGAGGAACCGCGGGGAGAGACCGCTAGGACGTCCTCGTAATAGAGTTTTATCCGCGGGTCGTCGGCTGATCTTTGAGCGAGGTCAAACTGATCGTGCAATTGCCGATCTTCTCAGAGTCGTCCTGCTCGCTCTGCGGAGCCTCCTGCTTGTTCCGCGCCGAGACACGGGAGTGGATGACCGCGCGCGGAGCGCCGTACAAGCTTAGAAGCGGATTGTGTTCATGGTTGCTCATGCTGTTCTCCTCACGTCCCGCCGCCAAGCGAATGGACGAAAATGGTAAGTTCCTTGATTGTCGTATCGCCGAGGCGCCCTGCCCAGGCCGGCATGACGCCATGCTTGGGACCGGCCACCTGACGGATGATCGCATCCTCGCCGCGTGCCTTCAGCCAGATCGCATCGGCGAGATCCGGCGCGCCCATTTCGGCTTTTCCTTTGGCGTCGTCGCCGTGACATGCGGCACAGTTATCGACGAAGACCTGTTTTCCGGCCTCTGCGAGACCGGGGTCCGACGGTGTATTGGTCAGTCCCCAGACGTAAGCCGCGACTTGCTTCATCTGGATGGGTTCCAAGACATCAGTAAAAGCCGGCATTTCGGAAGCGTGGGTGTCCGTATCCTCGTCGAAGCGAATTCCATGCGCGATGGTCGCCTGGATGGCATCCAGGTCTCCACCCCACAGCCAATCGTCGTCGTTGAGGTTCGGAAATCCCGGACCGCCGCTTGCTCCCGAGCCGTGGCACGGCGCGCAGTTCACCTTGAAGGCAGACGCGCCGCCGGCGACCGCGAATTCGCGAAGGGCAGAATCGGAATCAATCTCCTGCACCGTCTTGGCGGCGATCAGATCATGCAGGGTCGTCTGCGACGCCCTCGCCTGATCCAGCTCCTGCTGCAGCTCGGCACGCGTTGAATAGCCGAGATAGCCTTTTGTGGCCGAAGTGATCATCGGAATGGCCGGATAGGCGATGGCATAGCCGATAGCCCACAAGATTGTCACGTAGAAGGTCCACACCCACCAGCGGGGCATCGGATTGTTGAGTTCGCGGATGCCGTCCCATTCATGTCCGGTCGTTTCGACGCCGCTCATTTCATCGATATGTTTTTCCGACATCTCAATCATCCTTCAAGGGAATATCGGCGGCCTCTTTCGCCGTTTGCTTGCTGCCTGGGCGAAGGGCGAACACGACCGCGCCGACGAAGAATGCCGTCATAGCCACAAGGCCCCAACTGTCGGCGAAGTGTCTCATTGCAGTATAGGTTTCCATGGATCACCTCATCGGTAGCCGGTCGCGTCGTCGTAGGTCGAGAAATCGACCAACGTTCCGAGCATCTGCAGGTAGGACACCAGGGCATCCATTTCGGTCAGCGCAGCCGGATCGCCGTCGAAATCGCCGGTCTTCGCCTTCGGATAGCGGGCAAGCAGGGCCGTCGTATCTGCGTTCGGATCGGCTTGGGCCTTCATGTCGGCCTCCGCGTTCGCCAGCATGTCATCGTTATAGGGCACGCCCACGTCCTCGTTGGCCTTCAGGTCCATTCCCACGTCCTTGACCGTCACCCTCTGCTCTTTGAGGAAGGCGTAACTCGGCATGATCGACTCCGGCACGACCGCCCGTGGATCCGCGAGATGCTGGACATGCCATTCGTTGGAGTAACGTGCCCCGACACGGGCCAGATCCGGCCCGGTTCGCTTGGATCCCCATTGGAAAGGATGATCGTACATGGACTCGGCCGCGAGCGAGTAATGGCCGTAGCGTTCGACCTCGTCGCGGAAGGGCCTGATCATCTGGCTGTGGCAGAGGTAGCAGCCTTCGCGGATGTAGATGTTCCGGCCGGCCAATTCGAGCGGCGTATACGGCCGCATGCCTTCCACCTTTTCAATCGTATTCTGCAGGTAGAACAGCGGTGCGATTTCGACGATGCCGCCTATGCTCACGACGAGCAGCGAGCCGACGAGAAGAAGCGTCGCGTTCTTCTCGAGGATCTGATGTTTATCTAGTATCGATGCCATGTCTCACCTCATTCGGCAGGCTGTGGTTGGGGCACGAAAGTGGTTGGGATTGCAGCTTCGTCGCGCAGGTAGCCGCGGATCGTCATGAACACGTTCCAGGCCATGACGAGACCGCCCGCCAGGTAAAGCGTTCCGCCGACCGCGCGCAGCACGTAGTAGGGGAACATCGCCGCGACTGTCTCCGCGAAGGAATAGACGAGGAAGCCCTGAGAATTGTACTCGCGCCACATCAGCCCCTGCTGGATGCCGGCAACCCAAAGCACGGCGGCGTAGACGACGATCCCGAGGGTCGCGAGCCAGAAGTGCCAGTTGACCATCCGCAGGCTGTAGAGACGCTCGCGTCCCCATAGCTTCGGCGTCAGGTAGTAGATCGCCCCGAAGGTGATCATTCCCACCCAGCCGAGAGCGCCGGAATGCACGTGGCCGATCGTCCATTCGGTATAGTGGCTGAGCGAATTGACGGTTTTCACCGACATCATCGGGCCTTCGAAGGTCGACATCCCGTAAAAGGCGATGGCGACGATCATCATACGGATGATCGGATCGGTGCGGATCTTGTCCCAGGCGCCTGAAAGGGTCATGAGACCGTTGATCATGCCGCCCCAGGAGGGCATCCAGAGCATGATCGAGAAAACCATGCCGAGCGTCTGGGCCCAGTCGGGCAGCGCCGTGTAATGCAGATGATGCGGGCCGGCCCAGATGTACATGAAGATCAGCGCCCAGAAGTGGATGATCGAGAGCCGGTATGAATAGACGGGTCGGTTGGCCTGCTTCGGCACGAAGTAGTACATCATGCCCAGGAAGCCGGCGGTGAGGAAGAAGCCGACGGCGTTGTGGCCGTACCACCATTGGGTCAGCGCGTCCTGAACGCCCGAGAAGACAGAATAGCTCTTCGATCCCAGGAACGAGGTGGGAACCGCCAGGTTGTTGACCACGTGCAGCATCGCGATGGTGACGATGAAGCCCAAATAGAACCAGTTCGCCACATAGATATGCGGCTCTTTGCGCCTCAGGATCGTGCCGAGATAGACGGCGAGATAGGCGACCCAGACGATGGTGAGCCAGAGGTCGACGTACCACTCAGGTTCGGCATATTCACGGGCCTGGGTGATTCCGAGAACGTATCCGGTCGCAGCCATCACGATAAAAAGCTGGTAACCCCAGAATACGAACCAAGCCAGGCTACCGCCGAAAAGACGTGCGCGACAGGTGCGTTGCACCACGTAGAACGATGTCATGATCAGCGCATTGCCGCCAAAGGCGAAGATGACCGCCGAGGTGTGAACGGGCCGCAACCTTCCGAAATTGAGATAAGGGGCGATGTTGAGGTCAGGAAAGGCAAGCTGCAGCGCGATGATCACGCCAACCAGGAAGCCGACTACGCCCCAGAACACCGTGGCGATCAAGCCATATCGTATCACCTCGTCGAAATAGGCGGACGGATCGACTTTCTGCTGCCGGGCTGCCGGCGAGAAATCAACTCTCCTGATCAGCAGCGCAGCGCCCGCGGCAAGGCAGAAGCAAAGTATGCCCATATGGACTGCAAAGAGGTGGTCGTGTGCGAATGCGGCTCCCAGCAGAGCCAGGAACGCCGCGACCGTGATCGCCACCGTTTCCGTCGTGTAGTTCATGATGTCGTCCCCAGTGCACAGCGACCGCGCCGCGGCCGGCTTTCTCGTACCTGAGGCAGGACTGTCACGGAGCCAGAGCGGGCTCCTTGATCTACATCAACGAAACAGTCGCTTTTCTCCCTATGCGCCCGGCTTGTTACAAACTGTTACATGGCCTCACCAATTCGGACGCTGCGATCGTTCCGGCGTTACCGGACCGCTTTCTAATGCCCTCATCGACAAACGAGGGACACGAAGATGCTGATGCAGGGCAACGCCGCATTTCAGAAGACCGAAGCCGCAAGCGGTAGCCGGAGCGTTCAGACGCTCTCGTCACTGTTCCACATGTCTGCGAGCGAGACCGTGGGCGCGGGTAAGGCGATCTGCTGGGAGGGCGACGCCGTCAAGCATCTCTTCCAGGTCGTGGAGGGCGTCGTGCGTCTCCATCGCATCATCGGCGAAGGCCGCCGCGTCATCACCGGCTTCCATTTCCCCGGTGACGTCGTCGGAACGTTTCTAGAGGGCGACTTTCTGTTCACGGCCGAAGCCGTGACCGACTGCAAGATCCGGCGGATGCCGCGCAAGCACTTTCGCGATGGGGTCGCCCGGTCGGATGCCCTTCACACTGCATACATCTCCCTTCTCTGCCGTGAGACGGCTGCCGCTCACGACCAGATGGTGCTGCTGTCAAAGAAGAACGCAGAAGAACGTCTGTGCAGCTTCATCGTAAAGCTCGCAGCTCGGCCTGATTCCCGGTCGCAGCCGAATCTGCTACGCGTGCCGATGAACCGTCAGGACATCGCCGACTATCTTGGCCTGACGATCGAGACCGTCTCGCGCACGATCAGCAAGCTGGCGTCCAGAAACATCGTCGTCCCCGAGGGCAGGCACGATCTTAGAATCGTGGACCCGGTACGACTGGCGCAATTGTCCGGAAACGCTGATGATTTCTCCGCGAAAACCTGCCATAGGGTCAATTTCCACTGACACTCCTGAAGAGCCTATACGCCCATGCCTCATCGCCTCATATCGCCGCGCACCGCGTCGTCGCAGGAACTTGACGCTCTGGTGCACGTGCTCGATGGAGCAGACATCATCATCCATCGGCTGGAAGGAACCATCACGCACTGGTCGATCGGATGCGAAAACATGTACGGATGGAGCCGTGAGGAGGCTGTGGGAGAAAACGTCTACGAACTGTTGGCAACCCGGTTCCCGGAGCCTGCGGAGAGCATCCACGAGCAGTTGAAGTCCCGTGGTTTCTGGCAGGGAGAGATCATCCATCGCCACAAGAACGGCCAGGACATTCACGTCGCGAGCCGGTGCGTCCTGGTCAACCTTCCAGACGGCGATCCCGCGGTCATTCAGTCGAACAGCGACGTCAGCGCCCTCCGGAAGGCCGAGCAGGAAGTGAGATCGCGCGAGGCGCACCTTAGGTCGATTCTGGATACGGTGCCCGACGCGATGGTCGTCATCGATCAGAAGGGCATCGTGATATCCTTCAGCAAAGCCGCCGAAAGCTTGTTCGGCATGACTTCCGAGGAAATCTGCGGCCGGAACGTCAGCAACCTGATGCCCAATCCCTATCGCGATGCGCACGACGGCTACATCGGGAGATATCTCGGCACCGGCGAGAAGCGGATCATCGGCTACGGTCGCGTGGTGACCGGCCAGCGTGCGGACGGCTCACAGTTCCCCATGGAGCTGCACGTCGGAGAGGCCACGGTCGATGGGGCGCGGATTTTTACGGGATTCGTACGAGACCTCACGAGCAGGGTTAAGATCGAGGAAGATCTGCGCCAGGCACAGAAGATGGAAGCGGTAGGGCAGTTGACAGGAGGCCTCGCGCACGACTTCAACAATCTCCTTACCGTCATCAGCGGCAACCTCGAAATGATCGAGGATAAGCTTCCGGCGGGACCTCTTCGCGATATGCTCCGGGAAGCGCAGGATGCTGCTGGAGATGGCGCAAAGCTGACGGGCCAACTGCTTGCCTTCGGCCGACGCCAACCGCTCAGCCCTAAGCAGGTTGATCTGGGGCAACTCGTCATGGGATTCTCAGACCTGCTCCGCAGGATGCTGGGAGAGGACATCAAGCTTTCGACCGTGGTTTCCGGGTCGGGCTTCAACGTGCTGGTAGACAGCTCGCAGCTTCAGAACGCAATTCTCAACATCGCCCTCAACGCCCGCGATGCCATGCCGAAGGGCGGCAGCCTGACCACCGAGGTGTCGCGCGTCCATCTGGATGCCGACTATGCCAAGATGTATCCAGAGGTCCGCAGCGGGCACTTCGCGCTCATATCGATGACCGATACCGGCAGCGGCATGAGCGACGAGGTCAAGAAGCGGGCGATAGAACCGTTCTTCACCACCAAGGAAGTGGGCTCAGGAACTGGTCTCGGTCTGAGCATGGTGTACGGCTTTGTCAAACAGTCCGGCGGCCATCTTCAAATCTATAGCGAGGTCGGAAGAGGCACGACAATCCGCATTTACCTGCCCGCCCCTGATGCCGGCGGAGCAGACGCCTTTGTGGAACAAGCGGGAAAAACGGAATCACCACTTCCCAAGGGAACCGAACTTGTTCTCGTCGTCGAAGATGACGCGCGAGTGCGTCGCGTTGCGGTAGCTCGGCTCGTCGCCATGGGCTATTCAGTGCTGGAAGCTGAGAACGGTCAACGCGCGCTGGAGGTTCTCGAGGAAAACGGGAACATCGCCCTCCTGTTCACCGACATCGTGATGCCGGGAGGCCTTACTGGAGACGAAGTCGCAGGCGCAGCGCGCAAGCTTCGTCCCGAACTTGCGGTACTCTTCACATCCGGATATTCGGAGCCTTCTCTCGCGACGCATGAGGTGATCGCCGGAGCGCAGTGGCTGCGAAAGCCGTACACCGCCAGAGAACTCGCAACGAAGATCCGAGAACTGCTAGACGAGCGATGAGCCGGCCGGAACGTTTGCGTCACCGCGGATCGTGACGACCTCGGGATCCGATTGTGTTGTGACTTGCCTGGCAAGGTTTCGACGATTCAGTTTGCAACAGTTCAGCTAGACCGAGGTCCCCGCGTCTATCGGCGGATCGCCGGGCCGAAACGCCAGAACTTCAATCGTATTATGATCCTGACCCTTCGGGAGAACACGCCGCTCGGTCGCTGTCGCGAGCGATAGAAGCCTCGCTAGATCCCGCTGGCCTCTCGGCTCATTCCTTGCGCCGCGACGGGCCGTAGCGAAGGGCCAAAGTCTACGAGACACGTGCTTCGCACACAAATAGACGACCGCCATGCAGCGTGGCACCATTCAGATAGCAGTCAATGATTTCCCAGTTCTATCGCGCCGTCCTGCGCGTCGGTGACGTACTTCCTGCAGACGGGTGCCGGCGGCTTCCGCGGAGATTCAAGATCGCGACGTGCAAACGACGGATACGAGGTGCTGAAGCCGGATTTGATCTACCAAATTTGACCAGCGTCAAAGAGGGCCGCTTTCGGATGGCATAGAAAGGCTCCCGAGGCCGACCATCGGTCCCGTTTCAAATGGAGATAATCAATGCGCTTCAATATTGTCCCGGCCGCGGTGGCTGCGGTTCTCGTTGCGTCTGCCGCGCCGTCGATGGCCGCCGATCATCAGATTCAGTTGCTCAACAAGGGCGCCGACGGCGTCATGGTCTTCGAGCCTGGCTTCGTCAAGATCGCTCCCGGCGACACAGTCACCTTCGTGCCGACCGACAAGAGCCACAACGTCGAAACCTACAAGGGTCTCATTCCGGACGGCGCGGCGCAATTCAAGTCGAAGCCGAACGAGGAGTTCCAGACCAAGTTCGACGTGCCAGGCGCCTACGTCGTCAAATGCACTCCACATGCCGGCATGGGCATGGTCGCACTGATCCAGGTCGGCGACGCGCCGGCAAACCTCGACGCCATCAAGACCGCGAAGGTGCCGAACCCGGTGCGCAAGCGCCTCGACGCGGACCTCGCCCAGGTCACCCCGTAACCTAAATCAGCCGCAAGCTGGCGCTTCAAAGCGCTAGCCCGCAGGGAGTCGATCTATGATCAAGCAAGTCACCGCCGCCCTGTTCGCTGCCCTCTGCGCCGCCGGAGCGGCGCATGGACATGCCACGCTTGAACAAGCGCAGGCGGCGCCCGGCAAGGCCTACAAGGCGGTCGTCCGGATCGGTCACGGCTGCGAAGGAAAGCCGACCATCAAAGTCCGCGTGAAGGTTCCAGAAGGACTCATTTCCGCCAAGCCGATGCCAAAGCCGGGCTGGACCGTCGACAAGATCAAGGGCGCCTACGAAAAAAGCTACAATCTCTATGGCTCGGCAGTGAAAGAGGGAACGACGGAAATCGTCTGGAGCGGAGGCAATCTCGCCGACGACGAGTACGACGAGTTCGTGTTCCGTGGAACGGTCGCCAAGGAAACGCCGTCCGGGACCCGCATATACGTTCCGATCGTGCAGGAGTGCACCGACGGAGCTTTCGAACGGTGGATCGAAATTCCCACGGTGGGGAAGTCATCCGACGACTATGAAAATCCGGCGCCGTTCTTCGACGTCGTAGAACAACCTCGTTCTTGAGAAGGACCACCGCCCATGTGGCTGATCATCTCCACATGGGCGGCCGCCAACCGGCGGGCAGCCTTGCTTCTCCTGCTCGTCTTGGCGGCGCTCGGGTTCCTTTCGCCAGTGGGCGCGCAAGCTCACGCCGTGTTGAGAAGTTCCTCCCCCGCGAGCAACGAAACTCTGGATCGGCCGCTCAGCCGCGTCGAGCTTCGCTTTAACGAAGCAGTCAGGCTTGTCACCGCGAGCGCTACCGATTCCACCGGCGCCCGGACAGTCGTGCAGGGGAATACTCTCGGCTCCGTTGTCATATTGAACCTCCCAAGTTCGATCGCTCGTGGCACTATCATCGTAAGCTATCGGGTGGCATCGGAGGACGGGCATCCGGTGGGCGGCTCCGTCGTCTTCCACGTCGGCACGCAGACGGCAGCGATCAGCGATACCCCGCAAGGATTCGTCTCGCCCCTGATGATCGCAATCTGGCTCGTGCAAGCCGGCTCGATCGTCCTCCTTGCGGTCGTCGTCGGGGGTGCATTCTTCGCCCATCTGTTTGATGCTGGAACGCCCCTTTCCTCGCGACAAGATCTCACCGCGTCCCTCGCCGTCCTGCTGCTTACCGCGAACGTCTACCTGCAAGGGCTCGACGAGATTGGCGGCGAACTGAGGCTCGCTGGCATGCGGCCGTTTCTCGCCGCAGCTCAGAACGGCTCGGCGATCGCCGCATCTCTTGCACTGTTCTCCATCGTGCTCGTTTCAATACCGATCAACGGCCACAGGGCTTCCTTGGCGGCCGCGGTACTCGCGATGATCGCCGCCTCCGTCTCCTTCACGTTCACCGGCCACTGCAACGTGGCGGAGCCTCGCTGGCTCGCCAGGACGTGCATGTTCCTACACGGTGGGGTGATGATCTTCTGGATCGGAAGCCTGATCCCGCTGTGGCGAATTGGCGAAAAGCAAGCGCGCTCGGGTCCCCTGCTCGGTTTCTCGCGGGTGATACCCTTGCCGTTCGTCGGGATGTTGCTGGCGGGCGGCGCGCTCGCCTGGATAGAATTGCCCGCCCTCAATACCATTTTGCTATCGATCTTTGGGCGGGTGCTGCTTCTCAAAATCCTACTCGTCTCGTTGCTCTGCTTGCTCGCAGTCTACAACCGATTCTGGCTCACGCAGCCTGCGCTAGCCGGAAGCCCGACCGCCAGATGGCGCCTGCGACGCAGCATCGCCGCCGAGATAGTCCTGGCCGTGGCCATCGTTGCCTCTGCGTCGCTTTGGCGCTTCGCAGGCCCCGATCAACTTGAGTTCGTGACAGCGGCGCCGATGCTTTCCATTCACCTGCATTCCGAGACGGCAATGGCGCAGCTCGAGCTTCAGCTCCAGCGCGACGGCACCTCCACGGCTCGAGTGAGCGTCATGACGCTCGACTTCGAGCCACTCGAACCGCGCACTGTCGTGCTTCGCATGAGAAAGCCGAATGCCGGTGTTGAGCCCATAAAATACGATCTGTTGAAATCACCGGACGGCGCCTGGGAGACCAGCGGCCTACCCATAAGCAATCCGACCGGCTGGGAGGCCGATGTGCAGATCCTGATCGATGATTTCACAACGGCTCATCTCGAAGGCGACCTGGCTCCATCGAGCGACGCCGCCGCCACCTCGGTTACGAAAAGGTCCGGTGCCGGTTCCTGACCGCCGGCATGGCCACGAGCGAGAGAAGTCTCGGCGGATCCGTAGATTTCACTAGCCATCCATCTTTGACAATGATTGCAAGAGCGGTCGTCGCCACGTAATCGCCTGCCAATTCGACTTCGCAGCGACGTCGGGCACACCTGCCCGAGCAACGGTCGACGTCGAACACCACCGGAGCGACATTCGCCGACCCTTGGGTACGGGAGAAAACGATGCTTATTAAGGAAGGCGAGAGCCGCACTCTAAAGACGGACATTCTGCTCGCATCGTCGCTGGCGTTCGTTGCAGGGGGCGTCAACAGCGCCGGATATCTGGGATTCGGCTACTTTTCGGCCAACATGACCGGCAATGTCTCATTGATCTCTGACCATATCTCAGCGGGAGACATCTACCTCGGGGTCGCGTTCTTAGGTATTGTTGCGATGTTCATGGCGGGAGCGTTCTCTGCGTCATTGTTCATCCAAATTGGCAAACGCTACCGGTTGCCAGCGATATTTGCTCTCACCCTTTTGGCGGAGGCGGCTTTGCTGATGGGCATCGGCCTCTACTCTCTCATCGCAGGTTCAAGTGTCAGCGGTCTCGGAACCGTCGGTGTGATTAGCTTCTCGATGGGCATCCAGAATGCTGCATCCACGCGAATATCCGGCAGCAGGGTACGAACGACCCATGTATCTGGCGTCGCAACAGATATCGGAGTTGGCTTGGCGCAACTGATCGAGCCGTCTGATGCCCATGCGGGCCGGCATACTCGGGATCGCCTTCTGCTACACAGCGCGACCGTGGCGTCATTCCTTGTCGGTGGCACAGCCGGCGTGCTGTGTTATCAAGCTGCCGGCGGTGCAGTTTTCTGCGCGTTTTCAGTCGTTTTGCTGTTCCTTTGTGTCAGGCATCTGATTGGCGTCTCACATAACTGAGAATGCGTGACGTCCGGCGATAGCTGCGTGGCCGTCCAGATGACCCGGCGTGCCCGATCGACGAGCAGTTCGAGCAGCCTCAGCGCGCCTTGATATTACCTATCCTGGACCGTTTAAGCCGATCTGGAGGTTTACTTTGTCTTCCAAACTGGCAGATCGGCGATTTCACCTAGGATGGAAAAATCGACGAGCCGAAGAATTTCAATGGTGGACAGGAGTCAGTCACCTAGGGCGATCGTGCCGACCTTGCTCAGATAAGAGGCGAGTTTGGCCCGATCATGCCATTCATGATAGGCGGTCTTACCCATCAGATCCGCCGGCACCTTCCAGCCGGGGTCGACGCCCTCCATATTCGGAAGATCATGCGCTATGCCCTTGTGGCAATCGATGCAGGTCGCCTTGCCCGGCAGTAGGTATCGGGTGTGAATATCGGCGGCGCGCACTGTCTGCTTCGTCAGATCCATGGCTCCCATCGAGTGGCAGTTTCGGCATTCCAGGCTGTCGTTGGCCTTCAGCCGCCCCCATTCGTGTTGGGCGAGTTCCAGTCGTTTGTCGAGGAACTTCTCGCGCGTGTTGATCGTCCCGAATATCTTGCCCCAGACTTCCTTCGAGGCCTGCATCTTGCGAGCGATCTTGTCGGTCCATTGGTGTGGCACATGGCAATCAGGGCATGTGGCGCGAACGCCCGACCGGTTCGAAAAATGAACTGTGCGGCTCAGCTCCTCGTAGACGTTCGTTCGCATTTCATGGCAGCCGGTGCAGAAGGCCTCGGTATTGGTCGTCTCTAGCGCCGTGTTGAATGCGCCCCAGAACATGACGCCGCCGACGAAGCCGCCAAGCGTCAGGAAGCCCAGGCTCAATGTCGCTGCAGGCGAACTCAGCAAGCGCCAGCACCATAGGATTATTGCCTTTATCCCGCCAATCATTGCTCGCTTCCCGCGGGTTTGAACCCCAGCTCGCTCATGTCTTTGAAGCTGTTCGGCACCAAAGGCTTCGCATCCGCCTGAGGCACGTGGCAGGCGGTGCAGAAATATCGCCGGGGCGAAACGTCGGCCAGCATCTGCCCTTCGCGAGTCATGTAGTGCGTGACGCTGATCATCGGCGCGCCGGAGCCTTCGGTAAGCTCGCGCCGATGGCAGGAAAGACAGCGATTGGCGTTCACCGTCAGTTGGTAGCCTTCGATCGAATGCGGGATGATCGGAGGCTGGTCTGGATAATTGCGCATCTTGCGGACGTCATCGACCACCCACCTGGGAACCGGCTTCGGATCCTTGCTCTCCATCGGATTCTCGTTGCCCGACAACGACGGCACCATTTGCGCGAGGGTGACGGTGCCGGTGAGCATGAGGACGGCGACGGCCGCGATCGCCCAGACGCGCCTCGAAATCAGACGACGGGAAGAATCTTGACTGCGCATTTTTTGAAATCCGTCTGCTTGGAGATGGGGTCGGTGGCGTCGAGCGTGACCTTGTTGATCAACTGGCTGGCGTCGAACCATGGGACAAAGATCACGCCGTGCGGCATTCGGTTGCGCCCGCGAATTTCCACGCGGCTAATGATCTCGCCGCGCCGCGATTGTATCCGCACCTCCGCTCCCTGATTGAGGCCCATTTTTCTGGCGTCGTCTCCGTTCATGAAACACCGCGCGCCGGGAAACGCCCGATAAAGTTCGGGAACACGCATTGTCATCGAGCCGGAATGCCAGTGTTCGAGGACGCGGCCCGTCACGAGCCAGAAGTTGAACTCGTCATCGGGCGACTCGGCCGGCGGCTCGTAGGGGACTGCCAGGATGACCGCCCGACCGTCCTTCTGCCCGTAGAACTTCAGCCCCTCGCCCGGCTTGACGTAGGGATCGTAGCCTTCGCGGTACCGCCACCGCGTCTCCTTGCCGTCGACGACGGGCCAGCGCAGGCCACGCACCTGATGGTACATGTCGTAGGGTGCCAGATCGTGTCCATGCCCGCGCCCGAAATGAGCATATTCCTCGAAGAGCCCCTTCTGGATGTAGAAGCCGAAGGCCTTGGCCTCCCGGTTCTCGTATTCGGGCGAGACATCCGACAGCGGGAATTCGTCGACATTACCGTTCTGATAGAGCACCTGGTAAAGCGTCTTTCCCTTGTATTCGGGGGTCTTCTCGAGGATGTCGGCGGGCCAGACCTCGTCGGTGGTGAAGCGCTTGGAGAATTCCACCAACTGCCAGAGGTCCGAGCGGGCTTCGCCGGGAGCATCGACCAACTGGTGCCAGACATGCGTGCGCCGTTCGGCATTGCCATAGGCGCCCTCCTTCTCCACCCACATGGCCGCCGGCAATATCAGATCCGCGCTCATGGCGGTGACTGTCGGATAGGCGTCCGAGACGACGATGAAGTTGTCCGGGTTTCGATATCCCTTATAAGTTTCGTTGCTGGTGTTCGGCGCGGCCTGGACGTTGTTGTTGACCTGCACCCAGTAGAAATTCAGCTTTCCGTCGTTGAGCATGCGGTCCTGCTCGACGGCATGATAACCTGGCTTGTCCGGAAGGAGCCCGTCCGGAAGCTTCCATATCTCCTCCGCGTGCTTGCGATGGTCCGGATTGGTGACGACCATGTCGGCCGGCAGGCGGTGGGCGAAGGTGCCGACCTCGCGGGCCGTACCGCAGGCCGACGGCTGCCCCGTCAGCGAGAACGGACTGTTGCCCGGCTCGGAAATCTTGCCCGTGAGTAGATGCAGGTTATAGACCATCTGGTTGGCCCACACGCCCCGAACATGCTGGTTGAAGCCCATCGTCCATAGCGACATGACCTTGACTTTGGGGTCCGCGTATAGTTCCGCAAGCTGTTCGAGGAAGGCGCTGTCGACGCCCGAAAGCTCGACCGCCTTCTCGAGCGTATATTCGGAGACCATCGCCTTGAAGGCTTCGAAGTCGATCGGCTCCATCTTGGCGGCCTCGGCCACGCCCTTGGCCTTCATTTCCAGCGGGTTGTCGGGACGCAGGCCGTAGCCGATGTCGGTCGTGCCCTTCATGAACTTCGTATGCTTGTCGACGAAGTCCTGGTTGACGCGGCCGGTCTGGATGATGTGGTTGGCGATGTAGTTCAGGATCGCGAGGTCCGTCCCCGGCTTGAAGATCAGCGGGATGTCGGCGAGGTCCATGCTGCGATGCGTGAAGGTCGACAAGACCGCGACCTTGACATGCTCGTGCCCGAGCCGCCTGTCGGCGACCCGCGTCCAGAGGATTGGATGCATTTCGGCCATGTTCGAGCCCCAGAGCACAAAGCCGTCCGCGTTCTCGAAATCGTCGTAGCAACCCATCGGCTCGTCCATGCCGAAGGTGCGCATGAAAGCCACCGCTGCCGAAGCCATGCAGTGACGCGCGTTAGGATCGAGGTTGTTGGAACGGAAGCCCGCCCGCATCAGCTTCGTCGCGGCGTAGCCTTCGAAGATGGTCCATTGGCCGGAGCCGAACATGCCGACCGCCGTCGGCCCCTTTTCCTTCAGCACGCGCTTGGCCTGCGCCGCCATCACGTCGAAGGCCTCTTCCCAGGTGACGGGCTCGAACTCACCGTCCTTGGCATAGACGCCGTCCCGCTTGCGCAGGAGCGGGCTCGTCAGCCTGTCCTTGCCGTACATGATCTTGGAGAGAAAGTAGCCCTTGACGCAGTTGAGGCCCCGATTGACCTCCGCCTCCATGTCGCCATGGGTCGCGACGACCTGGTTCTCCTTCACGCCCACCATGACGCCGCAGCCGGTGCCGCAGAAGCGGCAAGGCGCCTTAGACCATTTTATCTCCAGTGCCGCCACCCCTCCAGGCACCGACTGCGCCGAAGCGGGGGCGGCAAGGCCGGCGGTCGCCGCCGCGATCGCCGCCGCCTGCGCCTTCAGGAGATCACGCCGCGTGAGTTCGGTCGTCATCGATCGTCTCCTCGATTTCCAGTGCCTGTTCGAAAACCATGTGGGCGGCGAGCACGCCGTCCATCCCCGAAATGCCGATGAGCGTTTCCCCGAGCACGCCCGAATGCGGTCCCTCGATCACGACGACAATCTTGCCCGATCCCGTCGCGTGAACCTCGACCCCTTCGATCGCTGCGAGACGCGCTGCGACGTCTTCGGTCAGTTCCGGCCGGGTGACGACGACGGCGCTCGAGACGTGATGTCGGCGGTTAGACATGACCTGCATCCCGATGGCGGGGTTTCATCGTGATTGAATCGACCGGACAGACCGCGATGCAAGCGCCGCATCCCGTACATGCCTGCTCATCGAGTTCAGGAACGAAGGGGCCGCCGACCCGCGGCCGAAAACGGATCGCGCCGGCCGGACAACCGTCGCGGCAGGCCTGACAATCGACGTAGTTGTTGGCGAGGCATCCATCGCCAATTGCTGCAAAATGGGCAAAGCCGCCCGCAGGACCAGTCGGAAAAACGCTCTCGGGACATCGCTCCGCACATTTGCCGCAAAACGTGCATTCTCCGTGCCCGAAATCAACGACCGGAATGCCTGAACGGATCGAAATGATCCCCGTCGGACAAGCGTCGACGCAGGCACCGCAGCCCGAACAGTTTTTGATGGATGCTTCGGTCGCTCCCGGAGGGAAGATTGTAGCCGGATCCTCAGATGACCTGCCGGTGAGAAAACTGCGCCGGGTGCGAGCTGGGAGAACCATGATCGATCCTCACTCTGCCGAGCCGGGGGGCGCAGGCTTGACGTCATGAGGTCCCGGCGGTCCATACACGATCTGATACATCCAGACCATGAAACCATAACCGCCGACAACGCCGACAGCGACCACAGGCCAAATCCCGAAAGCGAGTACAGCGAACGTCAACAGTTCGCGCCTGCGCTTCCTCCTGAACTCTCCCACTGAATCCGAGATTTGGGTCACAACATCCTCCCAGAGTTGTTGCCGAAAGCCTGCCATACCCCTTCAGATGTGTCCAGCTTGAACATTCGCTGCATTCTCCATCAGGGGCAGCTCTCCGAAGGCGGCGGCCAACGCGCCACTTTGAGAGCGATTTTCGCTCCCGCCGGACGACTACGAGGCCGTTTCGACCGTCATTGCCGAGTCAATTAATCTCAACCGCATCGCGCTTCGCCCCCCGCCAAGGGAGACGCGACGCGCGATATATTCCACGGTCGGGCGGCGTAGATGGAATTGCTGCATTTTTGCGCATTTCGCGAGGTTAATGGCGGCGTGCCTCGCTTAGTGCCGCGTTGAAGACCTGCAGCGCGTACTCTGCGGCTGCAATTTCGTCCTCACTCGTCAGCTTCATCGAGGAGCACTCTTCCCTGAGCGTACGAAGGACTTTCCGACGCAGCTTGGCGATCGCCATCTCGTCTTTCGAGCGAAGCACCTCGCGCAGGCAGGCTATTGATACTATTTCCATGACGGCTAGCTTGCCTTCCACTTCTCCTTGCGAAGGGATCGCGAAGCGTTCGCCACCGCGCTTGAAGTCACGATCAATGAGTAGCATCTGCAAGATCCTTTCCTCGACCAGTGCGTGTCGCTCCCGGAGATCATTCCGGCGCGTCGAATGCGGGTCCGCGGGACTCTTCCGCTCCGCGCGACGGATGACAGCCTATACAAGAAAGGAGTTCGGACATTGCGGAAGGTCAAAGACCGCCGACAGAACGGCCGGTAGCGTGACCGGGAAACTCGCCGTTGTCATGGCTGACGTGTTCGGACTGCAAACGAAACTCGGACAGAGCCCTTCACTCACGGTGGAATGCGCTCCCAACGCGACGATGACCGAAACCGCCCAGCGCATGAGGAGCCGAACATGAACACCGCCGTCCCATCGAGATACTTCTTCAACGTGCGTAGGAGTGTGAGATACGAGCGGGACCCGCTGGGTCTCCTGCTTCCGGACATCGACGCCGCCATTACGGCCGCGCTATACGGTGGCCAGTTTCCCTTCGCCAGGGAACCTCGTTCCGGCGACGGCCACGGCTTTGCGAGATTACTGACGCCGCTGGCCAGGTCCTTGCCGTGGTGCCCGCCGAGTGGAGCTTGTCGTGCGTCTTCCAGCCTCGCCGCAGCGACCGCACGGGTCCGATCTCCCAGGTCTAAAAAGCATTTGGGTAGCCTTCGACCGTCAATCGTCCCTTCCCGCGCTACGACCCGATAGAGCCCTGATTGAAATTCCGTAGA
Organism: Rhizobium sp. WSM4643; assembly: GCF_025152745.1. NCBI lineage: Bacteria > Pseudomonadati > Pseudomonadota > Alphaproteobacteria > Hyphomicrobiales > Rhizobiaceae > Rhizobium > Rhizobium sp. WSM4643. The sequence goes on from NZ_CP104042.1 coordinate 377,359, forward strand.
AGACGTGCGGCGGCTCCGAAAGCACCGGGAGCTCGGCCGGCTTTAGCGATCCGATTTCCCACCAGTCGGAATGCCGCTGTAGCAATGACCAAGCGTGCACTCTTTCATCATGCCACAAACCGTTGTCCGGAAACTCTTGAAAACGGCCTTCGATGACGATGCTTGTCCACCCGCCCCCGCTCGGCAGGTGCTCGACATGGAGGCAAACCTTGTCGTTCGCCCTCATCCAATCCAGCTTCCGCCCCGGCATCGAGAAACTGTAAGCAACGTCTCCCGCAAAGGAGAAGTAGATTGCAGCAATATAGGGTTGCCCGTCCCGACAGCACGCTAGATGTCCGAAGCGCGCATGTTCGAGGATTCCGTAGCATTCCCCCTGGCTCAACTCCCGCAACTTGAGCGCCATGAAAGCATCCTCCTCTTTATGGTTGGCCCTGACCAAGAATACTCTTCAGGAAGGAGGCGTCTTTGATCGAGCGCAATACCGGGCGGTCGGGGTCGCTCATGCTGAAGCGATTGATGGCGATCTCCCGCGAAAACTGGCTCAGCAAACGCATGGCTTGGAGATTCGGATTGGGGGGATGGCAGAGCAGCATCGTGTCCTTGGAATAGTCTCTTTGCGGACACCTCTCTAGCCGTGTTCCGGCAATCAGCGATGCCAGAACAGTTGCGCTAGCATGTTAACTTTTGCACACGACTTGGGCGGAAATGAAAGATCCATTGTGGTGCATCATGGGGCAACCTGCTGAACTCGTCCTTTGGATCGATTTGATCCCACTCGATCCTCCACCAACCACAACGTCGCCGGCGGTCCATGGCCGGCATGGCCCGCCGTTGAAAGCGACCAAACTACTCGCCCGTCGGGGACGGCGGCGGTTTGGTTTGCGTAGTACTTTGCCGCCTGGTTGATCTCTTCCGGTGTCATCGCACGGGCGACGTTCCTCATCTGCTCGTTGATGTCATTCTGCGGGGAGCCGGACACGGCGTCGGATTGGCCGGTCCTTGCGATTGGCGGGTCACCTGCAGGCGCCAACGCGCAGCGGACCAGCCGTCTCTAATCAAGCTCGATTCAGGGAATTCGGCGACTCTGCGCGACGATCGTGGCCTGGTGGGCGACGAAGATGGCGGCAAGCTCGTCTCGTCGCAAGCTCTGGCGAGGCTGCAGCGCTGATCGAAGCGGCGGAGTCCCCCGAGCGACTACCGTGTTGACAGGATGCGCAGCCTTCCAGCGGGCGATCGGCTGGACTTCCGGCCACGTAATATGCCGTCGAAATGTCGTTGAGAACCCTGCGCACGCCGCGCACGCACTCCGCAGTGGCCTTCGCTGCCTCCCTGATCAACGGACACGCCATCCTTCCGCGCAAGGTCACCTCGCCATTGAGAACCATAACCTTCACGACTTCGTGCGTCAGTCCAAGTTCCAGTTCCAAGCGCCTTCTTACCGCGGTTGAAAGGGCAGCGTCGCCGATAGGAATGACGGGGTTTGCAGGCATAGACTCTTCCTCCATTACGACGGCGAGATCCTATGTCTGGTTTGCCCTTGCAGCGTTGATGCAGATCAACTGGCGGGCACGCCAGAAGTCAATTCCGCAGCAGGAGGCAACCAAGGCTCTCATCCGCGTGGCGTGCGGCGCCGTACGCTGCGTCGTTCAGGAGCAGGCGCCACGAGGCATCAATTTTGCGCAATCGTGTAGCAACTGCAGGCGAGTGGTTGATGTCCAGGCGATAAATGGCGCCAAAATCAGCCTCTACATGGCCGATCGTATTAGTCACATCCTGGGCTCTTACGAGGGCACGACAGCGGGCGTTGCTAAGCTGGATGCGATGACTTGTGGAACGGAGCGGCTGTCATTCAGCACGTTCGGACAGCTTCGGTATCTCGTTGAAAAATCCTGGACCGAGTTCAAACACATATTTGCGGAGTCCAAAGGGTAACGAAGGCAATCAGCAAGGAGGGTTTCAAGCGAATACCAAGATCATCGTCGATATAAGAAACGAACGCTATCACCACAACGCCATATCGGGCCCTCGACAGACCTTCGTCAACTGCTGCGAGATCATCGCTGTCAATCTCGATGTACATCTAGGTTGTTCGGTGCTGCAAGGCGTCGCGTCTTGTCAAACACCGCCCGACAAGCAGGACGGGGGAAGGCTTCGCAGCACTCTCAGGCAGTCGATTAGCTGCCCCGCAAACGAGTTGGACCGGTTGGCCTCCTCATCGCTGGTAGCCCTCGCGCCAATATCCAGATAGCACTCGGCGAGTGTCTCACACAGCGGCATGACCCGTTCGATGGCGGACGGGGACGATCTCAGCGACAGCGAAGCACTTGCGAAGGGCGCTTTGCGCAAGGACTCAGCGCGCTCGCTAGATTGTTGCGCCAGGGATTGCAGCTCTCTACTTTCTCCACCGGTCGCATTTGCAGCTATCGACTGGACGTGCAGCGCCAGCCTTTGTTCTAGCGGAGCGATGTCGACCGCGCCGATGGTCAGCATCTTGTCTCGTTCGCTGTGGAATGCCAGCCTCCGCTCCCGTCTCAGCTTCGCGACATGACCCAACTCCTCGCCCGCCATCCGCTCGGACGCGCTTTTGATCTCGTCCGACTGCGCATGGGCGGAGACATAGGTCCAGAACACGAAAGCCCGTTCCTCGTTTCGCACCGCCATTGAGAATGCTCGATAAGCGCTGAGCATGTCGGGAGCGACCGTGCCCGCCCCCTCGTCGTCAAAGAGTTCCTCTCGGTTTCCGCTGACGACCTGACGGTTTGGGCGTGGACCCGCTTCTTGCCAGTCGACGACCTTTGCCAAATGGCTTTTCTCCTCGATGACAAGAGATTCGAAAATCTCGGCCAGATCCGGACGCTTCATCTCCCGCATCCTGTCGGCCAGTGCGACGTAGCCGTCGATCGCCTCCTGTTCCATTTGCGCGGCAAGCGACAGCAGATCTTCTAGGGTGCTGAGTTCCCACGGTTCGCGGTTAACAGACGGCATTTCATACCCCCTTTGATCTGCGTTGCAGCGGCAGTTTTCCCGCGTTGCTTGGGCGTATCTTCACAGAAGTTAGCTCGCCCAAGATTGATCCTCGTCAAAGACGCGCTAGCTTTTCGACCTATACCTGTGCCGGCTCTCGTGGGAAACCTTTGGAAGACCGGTAGAATGGTGTCACAAATGCTAAGCGCCGCCATTTGGCGCACTCTGGTCCTATTGCTGACGGCGATCGGCGTCGCAATTGTCCTGCTGTCAACTCCGTCTTCCGCAGGCGATCTCCCGGCCTATCTACAGAAAGTCCAACCCAGCGAACTGTTCGATGGCGCCGAGCGATTCGGTGAACCGCTGGGCGAGCCGCCGATCGCACCGGTCTACCGGGGCACGGAGATGGTCGGCTACGCCTATCTGACCTCGGATTTCACCAGTTCCACCGGCTACTCAGGCAAGCCGATCCATATCACCGTCGGCATCGACGCCTCGGGCGTGGTGCGTGGCATCAAGCTTATCGACCATCATGAGCCGATTGTCTTGATCGGCATCCCGCAGGCAAAAGTGGTTGCGGCGTTGAACTCGATCATCGGGAAAGACCTTGGACGGGTAGCGGCCGGCGAAGAACGACCTCCGCAGGTCGAAATCGTCAGTGGTGCTACCGTCACCGTGCTGGTCATGGGCGACAGCGTCATCCGCTCCGCGGTCAAGCTCATCCGCAGCAACAGGTTGCACCCAGACGGCGCCGCAGACGCCAAACCTCTGGCCGATGTGAAAGCTCTGGACCTCGCGAAGACGAATGTCAGCGACTGGCAGTCCCTGTTGGGGGACGGTTCGGTCCGCAGCCTCCGGCTCTCGGTCGGAGAGGTTTCGAAAGCCTTTCAGGATGCCGGGCATGAGGACGCCGCATCCCATCCGGAAACATCAAATCCGGAGGACCGCTTCATCGATCTCTACGTCGCGCCGGTCAACGTTCCCTCCATCGGAAAGACCCTTCTTGGGGACGCCGGCTACCAGCGTCTTCAGACCCGCCTGCAGCCGGGGCAGTCCGCAATCCTCGTAGCCGGCGACGGGGCCTACTCCTTCAAAGGATCCGGCTACGTCAGAGGAGGCATATTCGACCGCATCGAGTTGCTGCAGGACGGACAAGGATTGAGGTTTCGGGATCGCTACCACACCCGGATCTCCGCGCTTGCAGCCGCCGACGCCCCGGATCTGAAGGAAATCGCGCTCTTCGTGGTACCACCTGAGTTCGCATTCGACGTCACGGAGCCGTGGGAACTCCAACTGCTGGCGCAGCGAAGCAGCACTGGCGCCCGCGACAAGTCGGTCATCCCGTTCAATGTCGGATATACGCTGCCTTCGCAATATTACAACGTGACCAAAGCCGCCGCTCCGTCGCCACCGGTCGTGGTGCCGGGCGAAGCGGCGAACGAAACGGACGAACCGCCGTTGTGGATGCGCATCTGGAGCATCAACCGCGTCAACATCGGCGTCACCGCAGGCGCGCTTCTCGTTTTGACGGCAATCTTCTTTTTCCAGGACTGGCTCGTCAAGCGGCCGGCACTCTTCGCCTGGGTGAGAAACGGCTATCTGGTATTCACCCTGGTCTGGCTAGGCTGGTATGCCAACGCCCAGCTATCCGTCGTAAACGTCCTGACATTCACGAACGCGCTGATCACCAATTTCAGTTGGGAGTTCTTCCTCGCGGCGCCGTTGATCTTCATCCTCTGGGCAGCGGTCGCGGCGGGGCTGCTGTTCTGGGGGCGCGGTCCATTTTGTGGCTGGCTCTGCCCTTTCGGCGCGCTTCAGGAGTTGCTGAGCAATATAGCCAAGCGTCTCAAAGTGCCCCAGATCAAGCTGCCATGGGGTCTTCATGAGCGCCTTTGGCCAATCAAATATATGATCTTCCTCGGGCTGTTCGGATTGTCGTTCTATTCGATTTCCTACGCCGAGATGGCGGCCGAGGTCGAGCCTTTCAAGACCGCCATCATTCTGAAGTTCGTCAGGGACTGGCCTTTCGTCGTCTTCGCGGCCGCTCTGCTTTTTGCAAGCCTCTTTATCGAGCGCTTCTATTGCCGGTACCTGTGCCCGCTTGGAGCCGCCCTCGCCATACCAGGTAGAATTCGCATGTTCGAATGGCTGAAACGCTACCCGGAATGCGGCTCGCCCTGCCAGCGCTGCGCGAAGGAATGTCCTGTCCAGTCTATCCATCCCGAGGGCCAGATCAATGTCAACGAATGCATCTACTGCATGCATTGCCAGGAACTCTACCATGACGATCACCGCTGTCCGCACATGATTCAGGTCCGGCTGAAGCGCGAGAAATTCATGGCGCTTTCGACGCCGGAGTCACGCGGCGAAAAACCACCAAGAACGGTCGTCACCCACAACGGCAAACCGATCGAACGAGCTTAATCGGCAATGCGACGCTCCGTCGCAACCACAACGAAGGAAAAGAAGCATGTCAACGGAAGACAATCAGCGGCGGTTCAACAGACGCCAGCTACTCGGAACGACGGCGATGGCCGCTGCCGCCGGAGCGGCAGCGGCCGGCGGCGCCCTCAACTTTTCAGGCGGGATCGCCTCTCCGGCGATGGCAGCGGAAGGGCGTCGCCAGACCTGGGAGGTCAAGCCCGGAGAACTCGACGAATATTACACGTTCTTCTCCAGCGGCCAAAGCGGGGAAGTCCGCATCGTCGGCGTCCCCTCGATGCGTGAAATGATGCGCATCCCGGTCTTCAATCGCTGCAGTGCGACGGGATGGGGCCAGACCAACGAAAGCCGGAAAGTCCTGACCGAAGGACTTCTTCCGCAGACGGTCGAATTTCTCAAGGACCAGGGCGGCGTCTACCACAACGGCGATCTGCACCATCCGCATCCCTCGCAGACCGACGGCACCTACGATGGACGTTACCTCTATGCCAACGACAAGGCCAACACCCGCGTCTGCCGCATCCGTCTCGACGTCATGAAATGCGACAAGATCATCGAACTCCCCAACCAGCACACCGTCCACGGTTTGCGCGTCCAAAAATACCCCAAGACCGGCTACGTATTCTGCAACGGCGAGGATGGCGTTCCGATCCCCAACGACGGAAAGATCCTGGACGATCCCAAGAGCTATCAGGCTGTTTTCACGGCAGTCGATGGAGAGACGATGAAAGTCGCCTGGCAGGTGATAGTCGATGGGAACCTGGACAACGTCGACGCCGATTATCAGGGCAAGTACTGCTATTCGACCTGCTATAATTCCGAGGGCGGCGTCAATCTCGAGCAGATGATGGCTAAAGACCAGGACTGGGTCGTGGTCTTCAACCTGAAGCGCATTGAGGAGGCGGTCAAAAGCGGCGACTACAAGGAAATCAACGGCGTCCCCGTCATCGACGGCCGTCACGGCTCGCGGTACACGCGCTACATCCCGGTCTCGAACGGCCCGCACGGCATGAACACCGCGCCCGACGGAATTCATGCGGTCGCCGCGGGCAAGCTCTCTCCGACGGTCACCGTTTTCGACGTTCGCAAATTCGACGATCTTTTCGACGACAAGATCCAGCCGCGAGACACGGTGGTCGCAGAACCTGAACTTGGCCTCGGTCCGTTGCACACGGCCTACGACGGTCGAGGCAACGCCTACACCACCCTCTTCATCGACAGCCAGATCTGCAAGTGGAACATCGAAGACGCCAAGCGCGCCTTCGCCGGCGAGAAGGTCAATCCGATCCGTCAGAAGCTCGATGTCCACTATCAGCCGGGGCATAATCACAGCTCCATGGGCCAGACAAAGGAGGCCGATGGCAAGTGGCTGATATCGCTGAACAAGTTTTCGAAGGACCGATACCTGAACGTCGGCCCGCTGAAGCCAGAGAGCGACCAGCTCATCGACATCTCCGGCGACGAAATGATCCTCGTTCACGACAACCCGACCTTCGCCGAGCCGCATGACGCGACGATCGTGCATGCCTCCAAGATCAACCCGGTCAGCCTCTGGAGCCGCGACGACCCGTTCTTTGCCGACGCCGTGGAGCAGGCGAAGAAGGACAACATCGATCTGATGACCGACTCCGAAGTGATCCGGGATGGCAACAAGGTGCGCGTCTACATGACGTCGTCGGCGCCCGCGTATGGTCTGGAATCCTTCAACGTCAAGCAAGGCGACGAGGTCACGGTCTACGTCACCAACATCGACGAGGTCGAGGACCTGACGCATGGATTCGCCATCGTCAACTACGGCATCAACATGGAAGTTGCGCCGCAGGCGACAGCTTCGGTCACCTTCACCGCGAGCAAGCCGGGCGTCTACTGGTACTACTGCTCCTGGTTCTGCCATGCCATGCACATGGAGATGAAGGGTCGAATGCTGGTCGAACCGAAGTCGGCATGATGCGGCAAGCTGCAATCGCCACCATGGCGGCCCTCTGGGCCGCCATCGGTTCGGACGCCTCGGCCGCGGATCGGATCGTCACGCCTTCCGACAGGGTGACCCTGGCGGCGATCGTCGATCAGGCCGCCGCGGGTGACCGGATCATCCTGCGGGCCGGCAGCTATGACGGGCCGCTGACGATCAAGAAGCCGTTGACCCTACAAGGTGACCTTGGCGCTTCCATAGTCGGAACGGGCAAGGGAACGGTCGTGACGATAGACGCCGCGGACGTCACGCTGCGCGGCCTCGAAATCCGTGGGTCGGGCACAAATCTTGAAACGATGGACTCCGGCGTATTCGCAACCGAAGCCGCGAAGGGGGCGGTCATTGAGGACAACTTCGTAGCGGAGAACCTCTACGGCGTTTACATCCATGGCGCGAAGGACTCTATGACGCGCGGAAACCGGATCGTCGGAATCAGGGAGGGGCGGCTCAGCGAAGCGGGAAACGGCGTGACGGTGTGGAATGCTCCGGGTGCGAAAGTCGTCGGAAACGACATCAGCTTCGGTCGCGACGGCATCGCCACCAACGCCAGCAAGCGCAACGTCTTCAGCGAGAACCGCTTCCACGACCTCCGTTTCGCCATTCACTACATGTACACCAACGACAGCGAAATCCGAGGCAACGTCTCGGTTGGAAACGTGGTGGGCTACGCCATAATGTTCTCGAGCCGGCTGAAGATCGTCGACAACCTCTCGGACGGCGACCGTGACCACGGAATCCTCCTAAACTCCGCCAACAGCTCGTTAGTCCGAGGAAACATCGTGCGTGGGCGGCTGCAGCCGGAGAGCCGGTGGGCGTCGGCCGGATCGCGCGCCTCGACCCATGGGCTGCCTGCCGCCGACGGCCAACCCCAGGCCAGGGGCGACGTGGCCGGTTTCCGCCTCGGCCCGGAAAAGTGCGTCTTCATCTACAACGCGAACAAGAACCAGTTCATCGAAAACGAGTTCAACGGTTGCGCGATCGGCATCCATTTCACCGCCGGGTCAGAAGGAAACGCCATGAGCGGAAACTCCTTCATCAGCAACCGCAACCAGGTCAAATATGTGGGAACCCGCTATCTAGACTGGTCTGCGAAAGGCCGAGGCAACTACTGGAGCGACAATCCCGCCTTCGATCTTGACGGCGACGGCATCGGCGACAGTTCGTACCGACCCAACGATCTCGTCGACACGGTCTTGTGGACTTCGCCGCAGGCGAAGATCCTCACGACAAGCCCTGCCGTCCAGCTCATCCGCTGGGCCCAGGCCCAGTTCCCCGCCCTGCTTCCTGGCGGCGTGGTCGACAGTCATCCATTGATGGAACCTCCTGTTCGTCCGGGAGCTCGCCAATGAAGAAACCTACGGTCGTCCTATCGGGCATCGCCAAGCGCTACGGCAAGGTCGAAGCGGTCAAGAATGTCTCGTTCACGCTCAACGAGGGCGAAACGGTGGCGCTCGTTGGTCACAACGGGGCAGGCAAGACCACGCTGATCAAATTGATGCTCGGCCTCATCCGCCCGTCGGGCGGCAGCATCAGCGTCATGGGAGAGGATCCGGCGGCGGGCGACGTCGCCGTTCGCAAGAAACTCGGATACCTGCCCGAAAGCGTCGCCTTCCACGCCGCCTTGACCGGCCGCGAAACAATCGCCTTTTACGCTCGGCTGAAGCACGTCGGTCCCTCAAATTCGCTGGAGCTTCTGGAACGTGTCGGACTGGGCGCCGCCGCCGCCGACAGACCTGTCCGCACCTATTCGAAGGGAATGCGCCAAAGGCTCGGGCTGGCGCAGGCCCTGCTTGGGGAGCCGCGCCTCCTCCTCCTCGACGAGCCGACGAGCGGCCTCGATCCGGCGTTGAGGCGCAGGTTCTATGATCTCTTGAGCGAACTCCGTTCGAAGGGCACCACTATACTCCTGTCGTCGCACGCCCTGACCGAACTCGAAGACCGGGCCGACCGTTTGCTGATCGTCAACAAGGGCGTATCCGTCGCCGACGGGACATTGGACGATTTGCGCGGTCTTGCGCGATTGCCGACCCGCGTCAGTGTGAAATTCGCCGCTGGGGCGACAGTTCGGAGCTTCACGAACGGACGTGCCGCCTGGAGGGCAACGGAGGACGGCAGACTGGAAGCGGATGTGGCGATGGAAGACAAGATCGCCCTCCTCAAGGAAGTTACCACCTGTCCCGATGACATCGCGGATCTCCAGGTCACCGAACCTACTTTGGATGACCTCTACGCACACTTCCTCGGCGCCGGAAAGATAACTTCATGAAGAACGTGATCATCATCGCCTCGAAGGAAATTCGCGAGGGCCTTCGAAACAGGTGGGTCCTCGCGACAACGCTTCTCCTGGGAGCGCTCGCCTTGACCCTTTCTTTTCTCGGCAGCGCTCCGACCGGAAATGTCGGAACAGATCAGCTCGACATAGTGATCGTCAGCCTTTCCAGCCTGACCATCTTCCTGGTGCCGCTGATCGCACTCCTTTTGTCCCATGACGCGATCGTAGGCGAAATGGAACGGGGCACCATGCTTCTGCTCCTCAGCTACCCGGTAGGGCGAAACCAAGTGATCCTGGGCAAGTTTCTCGGACACATTGCGATTCTTTCCTTCGCGACGCTGCTTGGCTATGGGGCTGCCGCCGTCGCACTGGCGGCAACGGGAGCGAAGATCGACGCGGCAAGCTGGTCGGCGTTCGCAGCTATGCTGGCGTCGTCGATCCTTCTGGGCGGCGTGTTCGTTGCGATCGGCTATCTCGTCAGCGCGCTTGCAGGCGAACGCAGCACCGCGGGAGGCATCGCCATCGGGGTGTGGCTGTTCTTCGTTCTCATATACGACATGGCGTTGCTTGGCACCTTGGTCGCCGCAGGTGGACATGCTCTTCCAACGGGGCTGCTCGACGCTCTTCTTCTCATCAATCCGACAGACGCCTACCGCTTGCTCAACCTCGGATCTGGAAGCGCAGGAGCTCTTTCCGGCATGGGAGGCGTGGCGGAGCACTCCATGCTTGGCACCACGACCTTGCTGACTGCGCTTGCTTTCTGGACCGCTGGTCCGCTTGCACTTGCCGCCATGACATTCTCCAGGAGGGAACTATGAGGACCGCGTTCTTGGCTTTGGTTTTCCTGTGCACGCTGTTGCTTGGCGGATGCGAAGAAAAGGGGGAGGCTATCCCTCCCGCTCCGTTCGCGCTCACGGCGGAAGCGACCGGCAGGTACTGCGGGATGAACGTCCTCGAGCATGCCGGACCAAAGGGTCAGGTCATCCTCGACGCACAGATTGGAGAGCCTATCTGGTTCTCTTCGGCACGCGATACATTGGCCTTCACGATGCTACCAGAGGAACCGAAGGACCTCGCGGCGATCTACGTTTCCGACATGAGCAAGGCTCCAAGCTGGGAGAAGCCCGGCGCAGACAACTGGATAGACGCCAGAAAAGCCTTCTACGTGATCGGCAGCTCGCTTCGCGGGGGCATGGGCGCCGAGGAGACGGTGCCGTTTTCGACGAAGGAGGCGGCAACGCGGTTCGCAGGCGAGCACGGCGGCAGCGTCGTTGCGTTCGCCGACGTTCCCCACGAATACGTGTTGGGAGCCGGTGCGGACATCGGGACGGAAGCGCCGGCCGGTGAAGACAAAAAAGTGGAGGCACATGAACATGGCTAGGACCTTCAGTCGTCGTCGCGCCATCGCCATCTTTGCCGCGGCGGCCGGACTGCCCTTGTTGACGCGCGCTGAGGCCGCCGCTCGTCCTCTGACCTGGAGCGGACAGGCTCTTGGTGCGCCGGCGACGATGATCCTGAACCATCAAGATCCAGTCGAGTCTACACGTCTTGTCGCCCTGGTCGTCGCGGAAGTTTCCCGGCTGGAGAAAGTGTTCAGCCTCTACCGCGACGATTCCGCCCTGACCGAATTGAACAAGGTGGGCGCCTTGGTCGCCCCTCCCCAGGACCTGGTGTCCTTGCTCCAAAGGAGCCGCGGTTTCTGGGAGGCGACAGGCGGCGCCTTCGATCCCACGGTGCAGCCTCTTTGGAAGCTCTATTACCGACATTTCTCCGCGATCGATCCGGACCCGGCCGGTCCCGCGCAAGCGGAAGTCGCCTCCGTGCTGAAACGGGTCGACTTCGAAGGCGTCAAGTTCAACCGTGACCGGATCGTCATGCGCCCCAACATGGCGCTCACGCTCAATGGAATCGCGCAGGGCTACATCACCGATCGCGTCGTCGACATGCTTCGCAACGCTGGAGTGACGAGCTGCCTCGTCGACATGGGAGAGGATCGGGCGATTGGCTCCCGACCGGATGGAACCCCGTGGCGCATCGGCCTGGCCGAAGGAGAAGACGATCGCCCCGATCAAATCCTGAACATCGTCAACAAGGCCGTGGCGACATCAAGCGCCGCCGGTTTTCACTTCGACGAGGCGGCTCGTTTCGGCCATATCCTTGATCCGCGAAGCGGCGGCACGCCTCGGCTCTATCAGCGCGTAAGCGTCGTTGCCGGCGACGCCACCACCGCCGACGCCTTTTCGACCTCCTTCAACCTGCTGGACGAGATCGCCATCCGAAGGATCGCGCAGTCCTCCATTGACCTGACCATCCACGTGGTCGACGAGGCCGGAAATCCCTCGCGCATCGAAAGCAAGGCATGAACAAGTGTCGTGAACAGAGGCTGCGGCGTTGATGCGCGCATAGGCCGTCGTCTCTAATCCCACGGAAATGACGAAGGAGAAGCCGATGAAATCGATTGCAACTCTTGCTCTGGCAGCATCCGCCGCAGTCATCGCTGGTTCGGCGGCTGCGGCCGATTTCGAAGTCCACATGCTGAACAAGGGCGCGAACGGCGTCATGGTGTTCGACCCCCTTTTGACGAAGGTGAAGCCGGGTGACACGGTCACTTTCGTTCCAATCGACAAAGGTCATAACGCTGAGACGGTGAAAGATATGATTCCGGACGGCGCCGCGGCCTTCCGGGGTAAGACCAACGAGACCGTCAAGCAGACGTTCTCTATGCCGGGCGCCTACGTGATCAAGTGTCTGCCCCATTTCCCCATGGGCATGGTGGCCGTCGTCGTCGTGGGTGACGCTCCCGCGGACCTTGATAAGATCAAGTCCGCAAAGCTGCCCAATAAGGCCAGGGAGCGCGTCGACAAGGCGCTGTCGGAGCTCTGACCCATATCCTCATGCGCCAGGTAGTTGGGAGGCCGTCAGCCCATTGTTCTCGTTCGATAAAATCCGGAACTTCAATCTTCACTGATGTTTTCGACATAGGGTGTCTGCAACAGCAGGTGGTGGGTTGATGACATCAGACGATATCGATTGCGAAGTCGGGGCTGGCGACGCGGCCCTTTCGCGTGTCGCGGTGGCAGCCCCGCCGACCTCGTTGGCGTCACCGGCCATTCCGGGGTTCGACATGGTCGTCGCCGCCAACTTTGCCGACGCGACGAAGCTCGCGCTGATTTCGGTCGATCCGCGCGGCCGTATTCGATTTGTGAACCGGGCGGCCGCCAGTCTTTTCGGCTACGCGCGGGATGAAATGATCGGCCAGCCCGTTGAAGTCATCATCCCAGAACGCCTGCGCAGCTCGCACGCGCGGGGTTTCGCCCGTGCAATGGCTGGAGAAGAACTGAACCTCGGCGGCAAAGCGGTCGAAGTGTACGCAGTGCGCCGGAATGGCAGCGAGTTTCCGATCGAATTGACACTCTGCGCCTGGCATGACGGCCGCGAAATGGGTGCTGGTGCGGTGATAAGAGACATCACCGAACGGCGCGAGAGGGACAGCCGTCTCCTGCGCCTCGCAAGTCAGGATCAATTGACGGGGCTTCACAATCGAAGCCGTTTTACGGAGATCCTCGAGGGCGAGATGATGGCGGGCGGGCGCTCGACTGTCGTGATGATCGACATCGACGGCTTCAGGGACGTGAACGACGTGCACGGTCATGTGACGGGGGATTCCCTTTTGCAGTCGGTGGCTGTGAGACTGCCGCATAGTCTTCCTGCAAATGCGGAGGTGGCGCGCTTCGACGGTGACGAATTCGCGGTGCTGCTGCCCGGCGTGGACGACCGGCGGGCGGCCATGGCGTTTGCCCAGGCGATATTGGAGTCTTTTGCAAGACCATTTGAAGTCGACGGACAGGTGCTGGACCTTGGAGCTAGCATCGGGATTGCGATCGCCGCCGTGGACGGCGGTGACGCCGACGAGGTCGTGGCAAGCGCCGATCTCGCGCTTGCGAATGCCAAGTCGGGCGGCAGGTCGGCCCGTATGTACGAGCCGGAAATGAGGAGCGAGGCTAATGAGCGTCGCGCCTTGAGGGATCAACTGCTTCAGGCTCTTCGCGCTCGCCAGCTAGTCCTCCATTTCCAGCCACAAGTCGACATCAGATCCAAAACCATCTTCGGAGTGGAAGCACTGATCCGTTGGCAGCATCCAGAAAAAGGCATGCTGATGCCAGGGACGTTTCTGCCCGCGCTCGCGCAGAGCGCGCTCGCACTTGAGATCGGCTGGTGGACGTTGGACGAAGCCTGCAGGGTCGCCTCGCTTCTTAACGCGTCAAGCAGCCGCTCCATAAGAATGGGCGTCAACCTCTTCCCTGAGCAACTGCAGGCGCCAATTCTTTGCAAAAAGGTCTCGCAGGCTCTGGACAGGCACGGTCTGGCCGCGGAGCTGCTCGAGCTCGAGATAACGGAGACGATTGCCTTGCACGACGACGACAAGTCGCTCGATGCCATGAACATGCTGCGCGACATCGGCGTCGGCATCGCGTTCGATGATTTTGGAACCGGCTACGCGTCGCTCAGTTCGTTGCAACGTTATCCGCTTACGAAGCTTAAGATCGACCGCGGTTTCGTTTCAGAGCTTGCGACAAAGCCGCGAGACGCGGCGATCACCCGCGCCTTGATCGCCATGAGTCTCGAGATGGGGCTCGAAACGATTGCGGAGGGGATCGAGACGCAGGAGCAGGAGGAATTTCTTCTCTCGCTCGGATGTCCCTCCGCACAAGGCTATCGCTACGGAAAGCCAATGGCTTTCGAAACTCTTAAAGATTATCTACGCGAGATTTGAAACGCGCCACGGTCCGTTACAAGCCTCCGAAAATTCGACCTTCCCTCGTAGGGGTTGGTGACCAAAGCAGTCACGGGAAAAGCGCCATCGCGTTTGGCTCCTTCGCGGCGTCCGGCTTTCAAACGATGATCTTATCGATGCTTGACCAAAGTCAAAGAGCGACTTGTGGGGGTGTCTTAGGATCGTCCGCGAGGCCAGATCCGGCCCGCAAAAGGAGATATGAAAAATGCGTTCGAAATTCGGTCTGTTCGCCGTTGCTGCGGTTCTCGTTGCGTCTGCCGCGCCGTCGATGGCCGCCGATCATCAGATTCAGTTGCTCAACAAGGGCGCCGACGGCGTCATGGTCTTCGAGCCTGGCTTCGTCAAGATCGCTCCCGGCGACACAGTCACCTTCGTGCCGACCGACAAGAGCCACAACGTCGAAACCTACAAGGGTCTCATTCCGGACGGCGCGGCCCAATTCAAGTCGAAGCCGAACGAGGAATTCCAGACCAAGTTCGACGTGCCAGGCGCCTACGTCGTCAAATGCACTCCACATGCCGGCATGGGCATGGTCGCACTGATCCAGGTCGGCGACGCGCCCGCAAACCTCGACGCCATCAAGACCGCGAAGGTGCCGAACCCGGTGCGCAAGCGCCTCGACGCCGATCTCGCCCAGGTCACCCAGTAAATTACAATGCTGGCATGAGCAGGTGGCGGCGAAAGGCCGCCACCGGGGGTTCGAGCTTGCCCTCCTCGACGAAGCAACGCGACTGAATGCGGGCCGCGACGTCCGCCGCTCGCCGACGTCGGCTGAGCATGGCACGGATGAGAGCTTCCATTCCCCGCTCAAGAATGTCGGAAGGAAGCTTGTCATCTCGACAGATTCGGGTTCGCTCGTCCTTCCTACGCTTACCCAAGGCGAAAGCGCTCGCGCTGTTCGGGCGTAATCAGGGCCAAGATGCTTTTTACAAGCTGCTGATAAGATGACGTGCTTCGGCCCTCCATTGAGGTGCCTTGAACCGCGACTACGAGCAGTGTCCGCAGGTCCGACACCACGCGGGCGTCCGCATCGCCTGCACCCACGTCGGGAGGGCTCAATCCTTCGAGATTTTCGACCAAGACACCCGCGCCCACCATTTGCCAATGAGAAATGGTCGGGCCGAAAACTGCCGGCTGCAATGGCTGATCAAATTCCGAGAGTCCGAGCGTCAAGGGAACCAAGCTAGGACGCCTTGTTTCCAACTCTGCCAAGCTTTCTCGATAGGCGGCTAAGCCGCTTCAGCTTCAGGCTGGACCGCCCGATCGCCAGGAGGATTATTGTCGCCATGGGCCTTGCGGATCATCCGCATGATTTCGCGTTCAGCCTTGATATGCTTGCGCATCGAGTGGAAGAACGAGCGGAGCAGGTAGCCTACCGCATCCCATGACATGCGGCATCCGCCGTCCTTCAGGGCCGACAGTACCTCTACCACCTCGCGACCGTTGTCCAAGTCGAAAATCCGTTCGCACCTTCTGCCTTCCTCGGCTTCGGCCCTTTCTCCTTCTCCAATGACGAGATGCAGACCTGCCGAAATTACCTGCTCCTCCAGGCGGTGCATCGCCTGCAATAGCGGAACGAGGCCGATCGTTATCGTATCGCAAAGCCGCTCGTCGACGTGACACGGCAGGAAGTCGGCGATCGCCTCAAGGAGGTCGCACCACGACGCGAGTTGCCCGTAGCAGCCCTCGAGGTCGGCGAACTTTTCGGGATGATGGTTATGCATGGTCTACCTTTGCAGAAAGAGGCTCGCGGCGATGCCGACCGTGGCGATTACGGCGGAAATCACGCCGGCGCGCTGGAGAACGCCCATGCGATAGAGCGCTATCGCAAATATGACGATCACCGGAGTGGCGATGGACAGGCCTATCTGTGCGTCGGTCATTGAGGTTCTCCTTTGCAGTTGAACATATGGCGGCTCGCAGGACCGGTCTTTGAGATCGGTCAAACACGGAGAAGATGCGCGAAAAAGGGATCGCGAACGTGGAGGCTGAGACCTTTTCGCTCAGACGGGCTGCCCGGAATACCGGCTAGCAGGTTTGTCCAGCGTGACCGTCGACCTTTGCACCGATCAAGGCCCGCTGCGTCCCGCGTCTTCAATCTTTGCCTTTCGGCAAAGAAGGATGCCGACATAGGTTTTATTCGGAGTGCATGACAGTGACGACGACGCGCCATGAACTGGAAGGCGGATCCCGTGCCACGGGCGACGATCTTCTCGTGTGGATCTTATCCTGGAGCGAACTGGCGGCCTTCGGAGCGCTTCTTTCCGCCTTCGTAGCAGTCTCCTGGATTCATCCAGAAGAGGTTGCCGCCGGTAGGGCGAAACTTCACCATCTCATCCCCATCGTCAACACCGTGGTGCTCCTCACGAGCGGCTGGTTCGCCGCGGTCGCAGGTAGCCAGACGACTGTCCTTAGGCAAAGAATCGCTCTACTTGGCGCTTCAGCCGGCGGAATGTTGTTCGTGGCCTTGAAGATACACGAATACAGTCTGGAAGGCACCACGCTCCTCGCGGACGACACCTTCTCGACCTTGTATGTGCTGATGACGGGCTTTCACCTCGCGCACGTGCTGTTCGGTTCACTCGTGCTTGCCTTGCTCGTGCGATACCCCTCGCGACAGAACGTCCATATGATGACGACCCTCTGGCATGTGATCGACATCGTCTGGCTAGTCATGTTCCCCGTGGTGTACTTCTTATGAAAATCGACGCCGCCTCAAAACGAGCGACACGGACACTCGCGGTCCTCCTCGGCCTTACCGCCGCGACGCTGGCCGCCGTCTTCCTGCTACAAGCCGCTGCCTGGAAAGCAGGTCTGACCGTCGCCGTGGGATTCACATCGATTTGCAAGGTAAGGCTTGTCGTCCTGGATTTTTTGGGGCTTCGGACGTCGGGCTCGGCGCTCATACTGGCACTGCAGGCCTGGGCCGCCGTCGTCCTGATCCTCGCGGCGGCACGACCTATGGCCGCCGCGTTTGCGCTTTTTTGAGCTGCCTTTTTTCCAGCTCTAAACACATCGACAGCCTGCGCTTCGCCTCGTCAACGGCAGGCATCGAGACGTCAATCCTTGTCCGGAGCATTTGCGTCACAGCGCCCTCGGTCTCCGTTGGACAGATCTTTCGTCCGGATCGCAGAATCGATCGACTGCTTGCGAATCCACAAAGACCGCCTGCGCTCCTTCGATCATCCCGTCTCTGCGAGCCAACGGCTCGATTCCGACGTCACGGCGACTTCGCCACTGACCTGAAAGGATGATCGATGGCTGAACGCCTGACAAAAACCGCGGCTCGAAACGTCTTTTATGGCGGATCGGCCTTCTTCTTCGCCATATTCCTGGGGCTGACCGCCCATAGCCACTACTACATCCGAACCGTCTCCACCGATGAAACGACGCTGACTGAGGGCGTGGCCCGCGGCAAGCACGTCTGGGAAAAGAACTCCTGCATCAACTGCCACACGCTCGAGGGTGAAGGCGCCTATTTCGCGCCGGAGCTGTCAAACGTCTGGATTCGCTGGGGCGGCGACAAGGATTCGTCGAGCGCCCGAGAAGCGCTTCACGCCTGGATGGCGGCGCAGCCCTCCGGAATCGAAGGCCGCCGGCAGATGCCACAGTTCAACCTGACCGACCAGGAAGTGGACGATCTCGCCGACTTCCTCGAGTGGGTGAGCAAGATCAAGACCCAGAACTGGCCACCGAACCAGGCCGGCTGAGCGCGAGAGGATCACAAAGATGAAATACAAGACCCAAAGCGTGGCTATGCTCTACTTTTACGGTGCACTTGGCTTATTCATGGCGCAGCTTCTTTTCGGCGTCCTCGCCGGAACGATCTACGTGCTGCCTAACACGCTCTCCGTCGAGCTGCCCTTCAACATCGTCCGTATGATCCATACGAACGCCCTCATCGTCTGGCTGCTGATGGGATTCATGGGCACGACGTACTTTCTCATTCCCGAGGAGTGCGAGACCGAACTGTACAGCCCGAAGCTGGCGATCGCCCAGTTCTGGATCTTCCTGATCGCAGCAGCGGTAGCCGTCGTCGGCTATCTCTTCCACATCCACGAAGGGCGTGAGTTCCTCGAACAGCCGTTCCTGATCAAGGTCGGGATCGTCGTTGTCGCGCTGATGTTCCTGTTCAACATCACGATGACCGCGCTCAAGGGCCGCAAGACCACGATCACTAACATCCTACTGTTCGGCCTGTGGGGCGTCGCGATCTTCTTCCTCTTCGCCTTCTACAACCCGGTGAATCTGGCGCTCGACAAGATGTACTGGTGGTACGTCGTCCACCTTTGGGTCGAAGGCGTCTGGGAGCTCATCATGGCGTCGGTCCTGGCGTTTCTGATGATCAAGCTCAACGGCATCGATCGCGAGGTCGTCGAGAAGTGGCTCTACGTCATCATCGGCCTCGCCCTCTTCTCCGGCATCCTCGGCACCGGTCACCACTACTATTGGATCGGCGCTCCCGGATACTGGCAGTGGATCGGCTCGCTCTTCTCGACGCTCGAAGTGGCTCCTTTCTTCACCATGGTCGTCTTCACCTTCGTCATGACGTGGCGGGCCGGCCGCAAGCATGAAAACAAGGCGGCGCTCCTGTGGTCGATCGGCTGCTCGGTCATGGCCTTCTTCGGCGCGGGCGTTTGGGGCTTCCTGCACACCCTGTCGTCGGTGAACTACTACACCCACGGCACGCAGGTCACCGCGGCCCACGGTCATCTCGCCTTCTTCGGCGCCTACGTCATGCTCAATCTCGCTGCAATGGCCTATGCCATACCGCAGATCCGCGGCCGCGCCCCCTACAACCAGTGGCTTTCGATAACCAGCTTCTGGATCATGTGCGGCGCCATGTCGGTGATGACATTCGCCCTCACCTTCGCCGGCGTTGTCCAGGTGCACCTGCAGCGGGTCCTCGGCGAATCCTACATGGACGTCCAGGACCAACTCGCCCTCTTCTACTGGATCAGGCTCGGTTCCGGCGTCTTCGTCCTCCTCAGCGCGATCATGTTCATCTGGGCGGTCCTCGTTCCAGGCCGCGCCCGCGTTCACAACGTTGCAGCCCAGCCCGCCGAATAGGCGGGCTTCCCCACTGGAGATCTGAAATGACGATAGCTCTGAACCTTCCGCTGAACCCGAAGACGGAAATCCCCCACTATTCGCCCCAAGGCAACGAATGCGCGCTGTTCGAGAGCGCATGGACGCGTCAATTGCCAGTGCTTCTCAAAGGACCGACCGGGTGCGGAAAGACCCGGTTCGTCCACCACATGGCGGCTCGGCTCGGACTTCCCGTATCGACCGTCTCCTGCCACGACGACCTCACTGCAGCCGATCTCACCGGCCGCTACCTTCTCAAGGGTGGCGAGACCGTCTGGGTCGACGGACCGCTGACGAAGGCAGTGCGCAACGGGGGCTTATGCTACCTGGACGAAATCGTCGAAGCCCGCAAGGACGTCGCCGTCGTCCTCCATCCCCTCACGGACGACCGCCGCATCCTGCCGCTCGAGCGAACTGGCGAGATACTCGAGGCTCAGCCTGCTTTCATGGTCGTCGTCTCGTACAATCCGGGCTACCAGAACCTGATGAAGGCATTGAAGCCGAGCACTCGCCAGCGGTTCGTCTCGATCGAGTTCGACTTCCTTCCCCGCGACAAGGAGATCGCCATCGTATCGATCGAGAGCGGACTTCCGGAAGGCAAGGTCGCGCCTCTGGTCGACCTTGCCAGGCGACTGCGCGTTTTGAAGGGACAGGATATCGAGGAAGGCGTGTCGACGCGACTTCTCATTTATTGCGCGACGCTTGTCGACGCCGGCATGCCCGTCTCGGAAGCCGTTTTGGCGGCCATCATCGAACCTCTCACGGACGAGCCGGACGTCAAGGCTGCGCTCCTCGAAGTCGCCAAGGCGACATGTGCTTAGGATCGACATCATGCTGGAATTTCTGGAACTTGAAGAGACTGTCGGACGAGCTTGGCATCGCATTATCGGCGAAACGAGTTCGTGGCCGCACCATCCGAACCAGGCTGTGCATCTGACGGAAGTCAAGCCGCAGCTTTCCGTCTGTTTTCGGGCCTTCGGCGGTGCGGCCACCTTTCAGATCCAGAAGTCCCGGCAGAAGACCTCCTCACATCGCCTGCGGCTGCGCCAGGTCGTCGGCCTGGGCGAAGAAAGAAGCGATCATCCGACCTGGGACGACGCGGCCATACATCTCCCAGGCACGATCGACGTCTTCAGCGATCAAGACCTCAACCGAGACCTCTACTTCTGGCTCGCAGGCTATGTCGCGGTGGCCGTCGCTAAGGATCCGCCTTCCGACGTCGCGCTCGCGGACATCGCCCGCGTCGAAGCCGGCCGGCGGAACTCGCGGCGTCTGGTCAAGACATTTCCAGGCATGGCCGACCGGTACGTGCGCCTCGCCCACGCGCTGACTTCCTGCCGAAAGCGCGGCAGGCTCCCGCTGATCGAGTCCCGCATCGAGGCGTTCGCGATGACCGCCCTGTCGTTCCCGCTCGAACACGAACTTCCGCCCGCCGCCCAACCCGCCATCGACGCCGCCCCCGCGGGGTATCTGCCAATGCTTTCCATCCCCCTCTGGCCAGATTTCCGTGGACGGACGGAGATCCAGTCATCCGATCGTGACGATCTTCCCTCTGACGCCGCGCAACGGGACGGTGAGGAAAGGCTCTCGCACGAGGCGAAGCGGCAGAAGGATGGCGACGACCGCAAGCGCGATCCTTTGATTTTGAACAGGTTCGAGAAGATCCTCGCGATGGCGGAGATGGTCAACGTCGACCGACCGACTGACGATCGCGACGACGACGAACCATCCGCCGCCGACGAGCTCGATGACATCACGCTGAGCGAGACGAAGGAACGGCCGAAGTCCAAGTTTCATTTCGATCTCGACCTCTCTCCCGAGGCGGTCGACGCGTCCCGCATCCAAGGCGAACTTGTCTATCCCGAATGGAATTTTCGCAAGAACGAATACCTGGAGGATCATTGCCGCGTCATAGTGGGTATTGCTCCCGACGCCAAGCACGCGACTTTGGCGACAGATCAGTCCATCGTCCGCAAGGTCAAGAAGCACTTCGAAAACCTGCGCCCGAAGCGCGAAGTTCGACACGCACAGTTGGATGGAAACGATATCGACATGGACGCCGTCGTCCGCTCGCGTATCGATCTTCTCGTCACCGGCGAGCCGAACGACCACATATTCGAGTGCGCCCGGCCGGCCGCGCACGAACTTGCGACCACGATACTCGTCGACGTTTCGCTGTCGACCGATTCCTGGGTCGACAATCGGAGGGTTCTCGACGTGGAAATGCAGGCCCTCGACGTGCTCTCCCGTGGTCTTGACGCCTGTGGAGACAGGTTCTCCGTCCAGACATTTACGTCCCGTCGCAGGGACTGGATTCGCGTCGACACCATCAAGCGGTTCGATGAGAGGTTCTCGCCGGCAGTCGCCTGCCGCATCGCCAGCCTCAAGCCTGGCTACTACACCCGTATGGGCGCCGCGATTCGGCACGTCTCGGACCAGCTTGACAAGCAGGGCTCTCGCAAGCGGCTGCTGATGATCCTGACCGACGGCAAGCCGAACGACATCGACCACTATGAAGGCCGGTTCGCTCTTGAAGACTGCAGGCGCGCCGTCATCGAAGCGAGAGGTCGAGGTCAGGCAGTCTTTGCCGTGACCGTCGATCGGAACGCGCAAGACTATCTTCCCGCCATATTCGGGCGTCAGGGCTACGCGCTTATCTCGAACATCGCGAGGCTGCCGAGCGCGCTCCCTGCGATCTATCGGAATCTGACCGCATGAAGGCGCTATCGCAACGCGGCAGGTGATCCGGATATTCGTCACTAACGGTTGAAACCGAAATTCCGGCTCACTGAAAAGAGTCATCGTCCGGGCGGTGCGGAGAACCGTTCCATGGTACTTCGGCGGTCGTGGGACGGATGCCGCTTCAGTCACGTAACGAAGGGGTCGGTCGCGTGTCAGGAAAATGTTACTGAAATGAAAGTCGTCAGGATCGTGAAACTCGCGTTTCAACCGTTGGTGACGAATACCCGGTGATCCAGATCAATGCGAGGAACTTTGGAGAACCCTAATGGTTCATTCGCCGACGGCTTCTTCCGTCTTTTTGAGATCGGTTCTCCAATGTCGACCACATGCTGCGGCCGCTTCTTCTTCAACATCCGATCTGAACAGGATCTGATCCGCGATTACAGCGGCTGCGTTCTCCCGGACATCGAGGCCGCTATTTCCGCCGCCCTGGTAGGCGGCTTGCAGATCCGTCCCGACGCGGGCTGCTTGCGACACCCGCAGCAATTCGAAATCACGTCCGAGGACGGGAAACTCGTCGCGATCGTGCCGATTGATTATTGAATATTCGTCGGACACTTCCCTAGTGCGTCGGATACGCTAATCACGCAGCTTTGCTATGCGTCCTGCCGAGCGCACCAAAGTAGGCGTCGAACGCGGCCGCTACTGCGCGAACCATGAAGCGCGAGTCCTTGGCCACCGTGACGCGACCATCGGCTATGGTCGCCACGCCGTCGCCGATAAGGTCCGCGAGGCGTTCGTTTCGCTCCAGGAGAAATCCCTCTTCGTACCCCGCCTCGTGGCTGAGGCGAGCGAGATCGACCTCGAAATCGCACATCAACCGTTCGATGGCCCTGGCGCGCAGCTTGTCCTCATTCGTCAGAAGGTATCCTTTCGCCGTCGGAAGGACGCCGGACGACACCATCTCGGCGTATCGACCGATCGCGACGTGATTCTGATAGTAGCCGGAGGCAAGGCGCCCGATCGACGACGCGCCAAGTCCGATCAGGGTCTCGCAGTCGTCCGTGGTGTAGCCCTGGAAGTTCCTGTGCAGCCTACCTCCCACGGACGCGATGGCCAGTTCGTCCTCCGGAAGCGCGAAATGGTCGAGACCGATGCGGACATATCCGGCTGCAACGAGTTCTTCAGCTATCGCCTCGGCCTGTTCGTTGCGCTCGGCCGCGCCTGCAAGTGCCGCCTCGTCGATGAGCCGCTGATGCTTCTTAAATGCGGGAACGTGAGCATAGCCGAAGACTGCGAACCTTTCCGGACGAAGTTCGATGGCCATCTGCACCGTCTCGACGCAGGAATCGACCGTCTGATAAGGAAGACCGTAGATAAGATCGAAGTTCGTGCTCTTGACGCCGTGGGCCCGCAATCCTGCGACCGCAGCCTTGGTCTCGTTCAACGTCTGTATCCGGTTGATGGCCTTTTGAACGACCGGGTCGAAGCTTTGCACGCCGAGACTTGCTCGATCCACGCCATTCTCGCCAAGCGCGGCGATCATTTCGCTGTCGAGGGTTCTGGGGTCGATCTCGACCGCCACGCTGGCGTCTTGTTCGAACGCGAACCAGGTCTTCAGCGTCTTCATCAACGCCGCGAATTCGTGCGGCTTCATGATCGTCGGTGTTCCGCCACCGAAGTGAAGGTTCTTGACGGGAATGCTATCATCGGCGGCTTTAGCGACGAGTTCGATCTCCCTGCTCATGACGTCGAGGTAGTCGAGGATCGGCGCGTCTTGCTTGGTGACCGTGGTGTGACAGCCGCAATACCAGCACATCGACCGGCAGAAGGGGACGTGCAGGTACAAGGACGCCGGCTCGCCCTTTCCAGCGCTCCGAAGAGCTAGCGCATAATCGTCGGGACCGACCGCGGCTGCGAATGCGGGGGCGGTCGGATAGCTCGTGTAACGTGGAAGGCGAGCTTCGCCGTATTTGGCCACAAGTGCGTTCGACATCTTTTCGTCTCTGGATTTGATCGTGCCCCCTTATGACCGTCGGCAGGGAGACTTTCCTTGTCATAAGTCAATGAACGCGATCGCAGATTGTCTGAAACCTTCCTGGTGTTTGCTCGCTGTCAATGTTCGCTGCGCATCTGTCGCGTATCTTCAGAACCGATCGGGGCGAGCCGCCGCTCCATCATAGACAGAAAGCGGCGATCGAAAGGAATTCGAATCACATGTCTGAGGCGCAAACTCAAACAAGCGAAGTCTCGCACATCGATGTGCGGACGCTGCATCCCGGCGAACGTCATCCGAAGATTTTCGGAACGCTTCACACGCTGACGCCGGGCGGCGTGCTGCACATCACGAGCGATCACGAGCCGCGCCCTCTCCAGTACCAGCTCGAAACCGCGCTGCCCGGCAAGTTCTCCTGGGAATATCTGGAGCAAGGGCCTGAAGTCTGGCGCGTGGAAATCACCAGGCTCGACTCGGGCTGCGACTGCTGCTGCGGAAGCCACTAGGAACGGAGAAGCACGATGATCCCTACGGGGACGAGCCTATCGCGCTGGACGATGTCCTATTTCGCAGCGTCGCTCTTCTTTCTGCTGTTTGCGGAGGTCCTGCTGGCGGCAGGAGGCTGGTCGCCGTCGCTGGACGTCGCCGATCCTCGTTCGCTCATCATCGTGCACTCGACCACCATCGGTTGGCTTGCCCTGCTGATGATAGGTGCACTCCTGCAGTTCGGCCCGGTTCTGACAGGTCTCGAACTTCCGAAAGGCAGCCTTGGGCTGGTCGTCCTCTGTGGAATGGTCGTGGGCCTGGTCCTGCTCCTGTCGGGCTTCGGACTGACGAGCGTCGGTTCGGCGCTGGTGGGTCCGGTCATGTGCGCCGCCGCCGCAACGCTGGCCGTCTCGTTCCTTACGATCGCGGCGGCTCTTTTCTCACTGTTCTGGCGGGGACGGCATGCGCACGAGGCGTCGCGATTCGTCCTTCTCGGCATCGCCAGCCTTGTCGCTACCGTCGCACTAGGGGCATTCTTCGCGGTCGTCGTCTCCGGCGTCGCCGACGCCTTTCCGCTCGTCTCGTATGTCGTCGCCGCCGCGCCGCTACACGCAGGACTCGGACTTGTCGGCTGGATGACTTTCGGCGCGATCGGCGTAAGCTACAAGCTGCTGCCCATGTTTCTGCTGTCAGACGACATGAAGCCGTCGGATACGCTCCGTCACAGTTGCCTCGCCGTCGCCGGCCTGCTCATGGCCGCTGCGGCATCTCTCGCCTTCGACGAGGCCGTCGCCGGCGCATCGGCACTGCTGGCGACGCTGGCGCTCCCGGTGGCCGCTGCCGCGTACCTTGCCGAACTGGCGAGGGCCTACCGGGGCCGCCGGCGCAGGAAGCTGGAACCGAACACATACTGGTCTCTCCCGGCCTTCGTCATGTTCGGCGTATCCGCAGCACTTCTTCCCGCCGCCGTCGCACTCCATGCCGGTCCGACAACGCTCACGGCGCTGGGCTATCTCTTCGTGTTCGGTTGGTTGACCGGTCTGGGCCTGGCGCAGCTTCTCAAGATAGTTCCCTTCCTGACCTGGATCGAAGCGTTCGGTCCGCTTCTCGGGCGCCGGCCCACCCCGAAGCTGGCGGATCTGGTGAACGGCGCCCGCTCGTCCGTCTGGTTCAGCGTCTTCTACTGCGCGGTGATCGTCGCGTCCGGCGCCATTTTCCTCGGACTTGACGACGTCTTCAGGATCGCCGCCTTCGCGCAGACCTTTTCGACGGCCGCGCTCGCGGCCGAGCTGGCCCTGTCGCGAGCCCTGGCCGGCGTCGACGCGGACGCCAAGAAATCTCCGTTCAAACACCCGGCTTTCTTCTTCGCCGGCAACCATAGAGGTGATGCCAATGGTTCAGCTTCGTGAACTAGACGTACGACAGATCCTGCGCGATGGCGGGATGCCCTTTCAACTGATCATGGACACCTTCGCCAGCCTTCAGCCGGGCGAAGGCGTGAGGCTTCATGCGATCTTCGAGCCAAAGCCGCTGATGCGGCAGCTCGCAGATCGCGGTTTCGAACATATCGCGCGACGTCTCGCCGACGACGACTGGGAAATCGATTTCGTTCCCGCTCCGACGCAGGAGAAGGCCGAACAGGAGGCTCTCTGGCCGGAGCCGGTCTGGAACCTCGACCTCACGGATCTCCCGCCGCCGGAGCCGATGGAGCGGATCCTTGCAAGGCTGGAGATGATGGAGAGCGGCGAGGTGATGTTCGCACTTCTGAACCGCGAACCAGTCTTCCTCTTCAACGAGCTGAAGGAACGCGGCCACGAATGGGTCGGCAACTTCGATGAAACCGGCAAGGTCTATCGTATCATGATCCGCGCGACACCATCGGATTCCGCCTGTGCCAGAACATGAACTCACGCCTGAGGACGTGCTTGCTGCCCTGCGGGACATCGAGGACCCGGAGGTTGGCACGAATATCGTGGATCTCGGACTGATCTACGAAGTTCTTGTTGCGACGGACGGCATGGTGAACGTCAAGATGACGACGACGACGCGCTTCTGTCCAGCGTCGGGGTTTCTTGCCGACGCGGTCAAGGTCCGCGTAGAGCATCTCGCCGGCGTGCGGCGGGCGCAGGTCGATCTGGTCTACGAGCCGGCATGGACGCCGGAGATGGCGCAGCGTTTTTCGCTCGATGATTAAAAAGGTTGAACGCGGCATGGACTGCGCAGAACAGATTGACATTGGGGAGCTGACGATCGACGCCGCTTTTCTGGCCCGCCGGTTCGCCATCTCGCCCGACGCCCTTCGACGTCACATGAAGCTGGGCCTCGTCCGCAGCTTGGTGGAGCGGGGCGAGGGTGAGGACGCTGGACGAACCCGGCTGACCGTCCGCATCGGAAACCGCACATGGATCGCGGTGATCGCTTCCGACGGCGCTGTGGTGAGCGAGCGCATGGCGCATGCACCCGCCCATCTTGCTGCAGGATCCAGGCGATCCTGACGGCTAGCGCCAACGCATTTACACGGTCGCTATTCAGGGAAGGATGGAGGTTCTGAGCGGATGTCGAAGTCGGACAACACGGGCGGCACAACAATCCGCGTTGCGGCGGCCAGTTCATTCCCGCGACCACCATTCCGGCGGCTCTCCGCTGGTCGAGGATGAAGCCGGCGTTCACCGGAGAGACGCGAACAGCCTCCTTGGCGTATACAATTCCATCGCCACCGCTTCGGATCTGGCACTAAGCACCGCTTAGGCTGCTGGCAGGCTCATTGCCAATCCACGACGTATAGGAGCAACCTTCGACTGCCTGATACTCCGCGGCAGCGGACCGGATGGTCCTGCCTTCTCGCCGCGGAACAGCTCGGAGACTGCTCCTGCCAGACTTCAGGGAAGAACTTGAAGACGCCGACTTCTCCACACGCTCATCGAAATCGTCCGCCAAGCCCAGGCGCGCCCAAAGGCGACCGCGGCTTTGCATCCACTTTTGGATCAGCGGCTGGGCCCCTGGGAAACGCTCTCTTGCATGTTTATGTGCTTCCCGAGCGACGCGCCGCAAACACCGTCGGTGCATGCCGCGCTGGAATTACTTCCCTCGGACGGTCAACGGCTTCCTGCCGGTGCACAGCATCGACGCATGCTCCACGATGAAGAGGGAAAAGGCCGCGATCCAGCCCGCCGCGGCCACGAGCAAGACCGGAGCGCTGTATTCCGGTAGAAGCTCGGCAGCAGGTCGCACGAGCGCAACGGCGCCAAGCACCACGTAGGAAATATTGGTGACAGGTGCGGACGTCAGCTTTCTGCCTGTGTGGCCGCGGCTCGCACGGGTCATAACAGCGAGCATCATCAGCGAGATAGAACCGATCGCGAAGACGTGCAGGACGGCGAGTTCCGGAAGCCCTATGGCCTGTAGCGCGATGGCCGCGAATCCAAGCGGAACGAAGGCGAAGGCTGCGTGGAGCACGAATACAATGGGCTCCGGCCACGTCGTCCATCCACGCCAGCGCACGAGCCTGATGAGGTTGAGCATGGTGGCAGCCAGCCCAAGCAGACCGCTCAGGAAGGATTCTGGCCCGATGGACCAGACACCCAGTGAGGCGGCTCCTATAGTGATGGTCGCCGCGTCGAAGCGGTTGTAGGGCACTGGGAAGTCAGTGCGACCGAACTGGTTGATCCAGTTTCGCGTGAAGCTTGGAAGGATACGACCGCCCACGATCGTCACGAGCAGTACGTAGGCGCCGAGACCAAGGCGGATCGGCAGCTCGGGGCTTTCCCCCTGCACGACCTGAAGCTGGAAGCAGGCATTGGCCACGGACAGGACAAGGAGCCCGGCAACGACCTTCAGATCCTTCCACTTTCTCCCGGCCACGACCTCCCGAGTGCAAATCACGAGCATGGCCGGCAGAAAGAGGCCGTCGACGAGCGCCGCGGCCATGACGCCAACCGAGCCGCTGACAAGCATGGCGATCCGGCCCGCGCACCACAGTGAAAACAAAGCTATGAGCCGACGTCCGGCGATCGGCAGTCTACCCGTCCAGTTTGGAATGGCCGTGAGAAGAAAGCCCGTCAGGATCGCCGGAGCGAATCCGAAGAGCATTTCATGTGCGTGCCAGTAAAGCGTCCCGTATTGGGTGGCGACCGGCAGGTCCATGGTCAGAAAGCTCGTCCATAGCAGCATGCTCAGGATCGCCCATAAGGCGGCAGCTAGGAAGAAGGGACGGAACCCGTAGGAAAAGAGGACGAGGCCGTCGCGCGACATGCCGCGAGGAGCCCGCGGTTCGGCGTCCATGGTCTTCTGCATGATCATTGTCTCCAGTTGTCACGCAGCAATGCCTGACATCGAAGAGCAGGTCGTTGAGATTACGCAAATAGAGTCTCGGTCACTTTGCGGTGCAGCAAACAGGAAGTTTGCTCCAAATCAAAGAGTCCCGTGCCGGTTCTACTACTCTCCTCCTCGAAACCGGGCGGTGTTCGTCCGCTCTTCGACTAATGGAGATTGGGGCATGACTAATACTCTGCAGATGACAAGACGCACGATGCTGACGGGCGCAGCCGTCGCAGGGGCGCTGACCCCCATTCTGGTTGCAAGCGTTCCCGCCCACGCCGACGAGCACGTAGCGCCCGGCGCCAAGAATAGCGGGAAGAAAGTCGACCTCTCGAAGCTTCCGCGCGAGAAGGTCGAACTTGTGAAGCCTCCGTTCGTCCACGCCCACGATCAGCAGGCGAAGGGCGGACCTAGGATCAAGGAATTCACCCTCACCATTAAGGAACAGAAGATGGTGTTGGACAAGGACGGCACCGAAGTCAACGCGATGACGTTCGACGGATCGGTTCCCGGCCCACTCCTGGTCGTTCACCAGGACGACTACGTCGAGCTGACCCTCGTCAATCCCGATACCAACACGATGCAGCACAACATCGACTTCCACGCCGCCACCGGTGCGTTAGGCGGAGGCGCGCTGACGATCGTCAATCCCGGCGAAAGCACGGTGCTGCGCTTCAAGGCCACGAAGGCCGGCGTCTTCGTCTACCACTGCGCACCTCCCGGCATGGTGCCGTGGCACGTCACTTCGGGCATGAACGGTGCGATCATGGTGCTTCCGCGCGAAGGCCTCACAGACGGCCACGGAAAGCCAGTAGTTTACGACAAGGTCTACTACGTCGGCGAGCAGGACTTCTACATTCCGAAGGACGAGAACGGCAAGTTCAAGAAATACGACAGCCCCGGCGAGGCCTATGAGGACACGATCGCCGTCATGAGGACCCTGACCCCGACGCACATCGTCTTCAACGGTGCCGTCGGTGCTCTGACGGGCGACAACGCTATGACCGCGAAAGTAGGCGAGACGGTGCTGATCGTCCACTCGCAGGCAAACCGCGACACGCGTCCGCACCTGATCGGCGGTCATGGCGAGTACGTATGGGCCACCGGCAAGTTCGCCAACGTGCCGGACGTCGACCAGGAGACCTGGTTCATACCTGGCGGAACCGCCGGCGCTGCCGTCTATACGTTCGTCCAGCCGGGCATCTACGCTTATGTGAACCATAACCTCATCGAAGCCTTCGAGCTGGGTGCGGCGGCACACTTCAAGGTCACCGGCGAATGGGACGACGATCTCATGACTTCGGTCAGAGCTCCGTCGGGCAGTTGACGGTCTGAAGCGAGGGGGCGCGGGGCTGAGAGGACCCGCGCTCCATCCGTTCACAAAGAGGCGCAACCAGCGATATAAGTTATGACCGGGAAAGACGAGGTTTCGGCGATATCCATAGCCATTCCCCTTGCCCTGCTTGCGGTCCTGTCCGGTGCGGTCGCGGTCGCGTCGGGGCTGGTCCCGTTCCACGATGTCGACCTCGCTCTCCCCGCTCTCCCGTCTCCCCAATCTGTCTTCATCGAGAGCCGAACGTTCGCCTATCGCGATTCGGCCGAGTACTTTCGCAACGGTCGGGCGGTCGACGCGCCCCGCAAGGACGTCGACGTCCGGAAACGTCTCCAGATTATGAAGTTTCAGACGACCCGTGGCGAGTACAGGCGATGCGTCGACGACGGCGTCTGCGTCCCCGCCGACGAACCGGAAGACGCCGTGGCGCCCGATATGCCGCTGACCGGCGTCAGCTACGAAGACGCCGTGCGATACGCGGCGTGGCTTTCGAAACGGACCGGGCAGGCGTGGACGCTGCCCACGGACTTCGAACTCGCCTACGCCGCCGCCGACCGTTTTCCCGACGACGCCCTTGGCGTCGATGAGGACGAGAAGAATCCGGCCGTGCGCTGGCTTGCCGACTACGAGCGGGAGGCGCGGAGAGCCGCGTCCGTGGACCCGCGCCCACAGCCAAAAGGCACCTTCGGCGTCAGCAGCACCGGGCTTGTCGATTTTGGCGGCAACATCTGGGAGTGGACGTCGACATGCAACAAGCGAGTTGATCTTGATCAAGGAATGGTGGACGAAAAACGGTCAGGTTCCGACTGCGGCATCTTCATCGCTTCCGGCAAGCACCGCGCCCCGATGAGCAGTTTCATTCGCAACCCAAAGGGCGGCGGATGTTCGGTGGGGGCGCCGCCGGACAATCTGGGATTTCGGCTCGTCCGCCACATGACGCTGATGGAAAGCGTCTCGGACTTCGCCCGAAGAACCGCGACCGACATTATCGCCCGGTCCACGAAGGCGTACACGGAGACGAGCAGCAATGAAGGTTGACCGCGCAGTTCTGAAGTCGCTGTCATTGTTTGAACGCATGACGGATCCGGACCTGGATTCAATGCTGGAACATGCGGCACCGCGCCGGGTCGCTCAGGGCGACGCTGTATTCGAGCAGGGTGGGCATGCGAAGTCTTTCTTCCTCCTTATTCATGGGAGGCTGAAGGTCACGCAGGTCACTCTTGACGGTCAGCAGATCATCGTCCGCATGGTGCACCCAGGCGACCTTTTCGGCTTCGCAATGGCCCTCCGTCGCACCGACTATCCCGGTACAGCGCGGGCTGCGGCTGAAAGCCTCATCATCGGGTGGCCGACCGAGATGTGGTCATGCTTCGTCGAGCAGAACCCCCGCTTGGCAATGACCGCGATGCAAACGATTGGACAGCGCCTCGAGGAGGCCCACACACGCATACGGGAGATGTCGACGGAGGAAGTCGAGAAGCGGGTCGCACATGCCGTACTTCGCCTCTCGAAACAGGCTGGACGGGCCGTCGAGGAGGGCATACGCATCGACTTCCCGATATCGCGTCAAGACATAGCCGAGATGACGGGCACCACGCTACATACGGTGTCCCGCATACTGAGCGCGTGGGAATCCAAGGGAATTGTCGAGGGCGGGCGTCAGAAACTGACGTTGACGGACCCACCTCGCCTACTGCGACTGGCCGATGGCGAGCGGCAATAGCCGCGCGTGCCTGCGCTGCTTGATCTCGCCGTAGACGACCTCACCAAGATAGCGACGGCGATCGGCATCGCGCGTCGTTCGCGCAAGATAGCGCTTCAAAGCATCTATACCAGCACAGGTTTCTCGCTCCGCGCGACGGAATTCGCGGGAGCGGGATACCTTCCATCGGTCGGCGGCGCATTGCTTCAGGAGGCAATCGACGTGGCCGTCATCTTCGGCGAGGGGGCGTCGGCGCCCAGCTTCTAGTGCAAGTTCGACCGTTCCAGCTTCCAAGCGGTGACGTCGGCGGCAGAGACGCTTAGTCGCGAATGAGGGGATTGTCCGTCGCTCAGGATTTTCGAAGTCGCTATTTCGCAGATCGCGCCGACGCTCTGCTGAAGTCGGGTCTCGTCGGCCCGAGGCGGGTTGGCCATCTCGCAGAGCGCGGCGCGATCGACTACGATCACACGATGGGCGCCTGCATGTTCCATCACTACGACGCCCGCCTCGCCGGATGATTTCAGAAACGCGGTAACGAACCTCGGCAGCATCGCACTCTCCATTTCGTGCAGTTGATGGAGAGCATATTAGATGTCCGCGCAAATCCGTCTTTGAGGGATGTCAAAGAAGGGAATGCTCTCCAAGTCTATAGTCATTGAAAGTCCTGGAGATGAAGATGCGTACGCTGATGATGATGATCGCCTGGGCCTCCGTCGCTGCTGCAATCGTCGGCATTTTCCTGCCTCTGCTTCCGACGACGCCATTTCTGCTGCTGTCAGCGGGTATATTCGCCCGCACTTCGCCAAGGTTCGAGTCCTGGCTTCTGGATCATCGATGGTTCGGCGCTTCGGTAACGGCATGGCGCGAGCGCGGGGCGATCAGATCAAGGGCGAAGGCTGTGGCGGCGCTGACCATCGCGACCAGCTTCCTGCTTCTCATTTGGTTTGATCCCGGCCCCTTGGCGCTAGCAGTCGTCGCTACGATCCTGAGCGCCTGTGTCGCATTCATCATCACCCGTCCGTCGGCGTGACTTTTCTGCAAGACCCTCAGCAAAGAACCATGACGATGCTACGGAAAGACCATTTGTCGTCGAGATTAAAAAGTCCCGGCGACGGCGGCCGCAGTGCGTCTCGACCCCTCCCGTCGTCGCCGCGCCAATTTGCAACCGCCCGCAAGAGCAGCTCTTGATCGTGGAATGGTCTTCTACAGGAACGAAGCCAGCCAGGCCGCGCAGAACAAGGCGGTCGCTATGACCGCCGGTACCGTAGCGAGGATGCGGCGGGCGATTCCTTTGCTATAGACGCCCCCAATCCTGAAAAACAGCGCCGACGACCATACGCCGCAAATAACGACTGCTGCTCCGCGGCTCGCATCGACTCCGGGAAGAACTACGCCATCCGAGCCTAGCTGGCTCGTGGTCAGCGCAAGGAGGCCGCAGAAAAGCGACGCGCTGGCGAGCGGAATGAAAGCCTGCGCCAGATGATGGACGATCCGACTCGGACGACGAAGGATCGCAGCGGCGGCGGCGAGAGGCAGCACGAACGCGACGGTGGCGGCGAGCGCACCCAGGCACGCGAGCACTAGAAACGAGACCGCGTCTACGAAGTTCATGACGTCGTTGACCGATGGGTAGTTGGTGAGAAACCACCAGGGAATTCGCAGAGAGAGCGGCCAGGACCAGCTCCTGTCGACGCAGAGTTCGACAAGCCATTGCCGGATAGACTGGAACACGCCGCTAGCCGTCCAATGAAGCGCCGTCGGCACCAGACCTAGAAGCACCGGAACGATGAGGATCGTGTCCCAACGGGTCGCCATTCGTCCCGAGCCGAAAACGATATCCGACGACGGCTTGCGCCACGCCAGCCGTATCGCCCCCCGGTGCCCACTGCAGCGGCCGCACATATGACAGGCCGAACTTCCCTGCATCGTCTTGATTGGAACGAGCGGTGCGCAATTCACACCTGAGCCGCCCACTGCGGCCGAACGTTTCCAAAACTCGGGGTACACTCGAAAATGCAGCGGCGCGATTTTCGAAACGACCCCGAAGACCCCGCTCACCGGGCACAGAAACCTGCACCATACGCGCTTCGCCTTGCCATACCGGGCTCCGACGACCATCGCCGCGAGCGTCGATCCTCCCAGCAGCAGTGCGGCGGGCTTGGGGTACTGGTAGACGCTCGTGAGCTGCCCATAGATCGTGGTCGTAACGAATGCCACGACAGGCCAGCCGGACCATTTCATCCAGCTCGGAATGGCTCGACCGGCACCTCGCTCGCTCGCGAACTCCGACAGCGCACCTTCGGGGCAAAGAAGCCCGCACCAAAATCTGCCGACTAGCGCCGTCCCCAGAATCACGAAGGGCCACCAGACCCCCCAGAACACGAACTGCACGAACCGCGACAGATTGTTCCAGATGTAGTCGCTGCTGCCCGGTAGCGGAAGCAGCAGCGGAATGACGAGGAACGACAGGTAAACCATGATCATGACCCATTGCGCCCGGCGGATAAGGGCCTGATGAGCGAGAAGGACGTCGCCCAAGCCACCGGCGAAACTGCGCGCAACTGTCCGGACTGCGTTCATGCGTGAGCCTTGTCCCCGACCGCCGGTGCGTAGGCCAGTGACGCTGTTATCCAGTAGAATCCCAGTGCGAGCAGCGGGAGTAGCTCGGGCCTCGAGCGATAGCCCGTCAGTGCTGATAAAAACGCCCCGGCCCCCGCCGATTCGTCCAGTATCCAGCCCGTATCCCAAAGCGACGACGTCAGCATCGGCACGATCCCAAGCGAGATCGCTCTGTCCACGGCAGTCATCATCAGTCCGCTTCCGAGGATCAGAAGCAGCACCTGGCTCGTGATTGATACCGCTCTTTTAGAGAATGCCGACGCGCCGGATCTAAAGCACAGGAAGGTCAGGCACGCCGCCGCGAGCCCGAGCGCGCCGGAACCCGCCACGAGCGTCGCGCTCCGGCCCGAGCCCGAGAGCATCCCGTAGAGGAAGACGACGGTCTCGGCGCCTTCTCTCGCCACGGCGACTGCAGAGAGCAGGCCCAATGCGGTCCAGCTCCGAGCTTTTCCAAGGCCGGCGGCTTGCGATCTCATTCCCTTGGACGAGCCGCGCACAGCTCGCTGCATCCAGAACACCATGCGAAGCATCAGGATGGAGGCTGTCGCGGCGAGTGCGAATTGAAGGATGTCTTCGCCGTCGCCATCAAGGAAACCGGCGGCACCGCTCATGAGGAATGCCAGTCCGACAGCGATCATGACTCCGGCCACCGCGCCACCAGCGATGGACCTGATTGCTCGCCGCCGGACGGCCACACCCTCGTTTATCGTCCACGCAAGAAGTATCCCGACGATCACCAGCGCCTCGAAGGATTCCCTCCACACGACGGAAGCGATCCTGAAGGATTGGAGGAGAACGTCCGCTGTCATCGCACAGTCAGTCTGGCTGGTGGCATGTCGAGGTGGAAGTCGTCGAAGAAGGCGTAGTCGCCCTCCCGCAAAGACCTGAAGACGAGAAAGCTTGAAGCTCCCGGAGCAAGCACTTTTTCCTTCCGGAGCGGGATGCTCTCGAACTCGATCGGCGTGGAACCGTCGTTATGAAGTTCCAGCTTGAATCGCTTGTTCGCAGGCACCTCGATGACCGCGGGCGAAATCACGCCGTTGCTGAAATGAACGTCGAAGACCGGGTCCTCGTCCCCAGCGGCCGCAGGAGGCAGCCCGACAAGAGCGGCCGCAAGCGCCAGAGTCAGGACGGTCGAAGGTCTCATCACCCTCATCAGTAGCCGCCCTTCTTTCCAACCCCCGCGAACACGAACTGGTAGTTGAGACTGAATGCCTCCGGCCACTCGGCGACGCCGGTTTCCTTGTCGACGTGCCGACCGAACGACATCATGCCATGCCCTCCCGGATGAATGGTCAGCTCGACCGCGTAGCGACCCGGACCCGAAAGTTTGACGTTGTCTCCGTAGTGCGGGCCGTCGCTGGCCACCATCGCCTCGAGAGCGCCGGCCGCTTCCCCACCGTTGTCGAGGTTCTTGACCTTATATTCGACGTGAAGATTGGGGACCCAATCGCCCTCCGCAAATCCATTCGCGTTGTCGCCCGTGGCGTGGATGTCGGCTTCCAGATGGACGTCGGACTCCGAGGCGGGCTGCATCATTCCGGGAGGATCCATCTCGATTGGCTGCAGGTACACCGCGGCCACTTCCATCCCACCGGCAACCTGAGGTGCGCCAATGGGAAATTCAGCGGCATTGAGGACGAGCGGCATCGCGGCGAGGACGATGGGAGCGAAGCAAAGGGAACGGATGCGGAGCACGATAGGAGCCTTTAAAGATGACAAATGCCATCATCTTTAGTCGGGCAGAAGGCTGCGCTCTTTGCGCTGGCGCAAAGACTGCGACGTCGGGCCTATCCAGCAATGCTCAGCCAGATCTGGCCTGTCTTCAATTGCCAATGCCGACGGTAAGAACTTAAAGCCCCCATCGGCATCTGGTTCGGATTTTGGCTTCGATTCCAACGGCCGGCCAAACATCAAATGCCGCCTAGTGGAACGCGGCGAGGTCGTGGTTGATCACGATCAAATTTAGCGGAAGTCGGATCTGCTATAGAAGTTCACAGGAGGCCGCCATGATTTCGTTCGTTGCTGCATTTGCAGTCTTCCTGCTTCTCCATTCCGTCCCCGCGATCCCAGCGGTGCGGGCTGGCGTCATTTCACAGGTAGGTAAACCAGTCTATCTGATCAGCTACTCGGTTGTATCGACAGCGGCGCTCATCTGGCTGTTTTCAGCCGCGTTAGCTCTCGACTACGTTCCGCTTTGGGATCTACAGCCTTGGCACGCGGCGGTAACCTTCGTCCTTGCACCGCTGGGAGGTTTCCTGGTGCTAGCGGGCGTGTTTAGTGAAAACCCGCTTTCGATCGCAATGAGGTCCTCGGAAAGACGCGGAGCCGTTGTGCAGGTGACGAGACACCCGGTACTCTGGGGCTTCGCCATCTGGGCGTCCGGACATATCGTCGCGAACGGGGACCTCCGGTCGCTCCTGCTGTTCGGAGGATTCGCGCTCTTCGCTCTCGCGGCCATTCCCATGGCTGAGAAACGGGCGCGCCGACGCCTCGGCGGTCGGTGGCAGGCGTTGTCGGAAGGCACCTCGATCGTTCCACTCGCGCGCCGTCCCTCGCGATGGCGCCTCACGTTGGACCTGCCCATGCTTCTCGCCGCCGCGCTTACGGCCGGAATTTCATGCTGGCTCCTGGGAGGCGGTCATGCGACGCTCTTCGGAGCCGACCCGATCGCCGTCTTCGGCTGATCGAAAGGGTACCTCTCCCGTCCACGGCCGCGACTGATGTGGGATATGCAGGCCCAAGAGGTCGATGGCACGGCAGGCCAAGTGGTCAACGGCCTCCTGGAGAGACTGAGGCAGGTGGTAGAAGGCAGGCACCGGCGGCATGACGATGGCCCCCATCTCGGTGACGGAGACCATATTGCGAAGATGCCCGAGGTGCAGCGGCGTTTCTCGGGTCATAAGCACCAGGCGGCGGCGCTCCTTGAGCTGGACGTCGGCGGCGCGCGTGAGGAGGTTCTCCGACAAGCCCGTCGCAATTCCCGCAAGCGTCTTCATGGAACAAGGCGCGACGATCATGCCGGAGACCGGAAAGGAACCGCTTGCGATCGCCGCACCGACGTCCTTGTGGTCGTAGTATCGGTACGCCTTGAGAAGCATCCTGCCGTGAGCCTCGGGGCCGAGCTCGTGCGCCAGCGTGCGCCGTCCGCCGGCTGTTACGACGAGATGCACTCTGACACCCAAGGTGGTCAGTCGTTCCAGAACGACGACGCCAAGCGCCGCACCCGACGCGCCGCTCACTCCTACCACCACGTCGTGACGATCAACGTGCGAGTCCACATCGGATCCTTTCCCAGATTTCGCCCGCGCGTTTTGTCATCTCATCCGGCATGCGAAGTTCCCGTCCCCATTCCCGCTCTGTCTCAACGCCGATCTTGTTGGTGGCATCCAGTCCCATCTTCGTGCCCAGTCCAGCCTTTGGAGACGCAAAGTCGAGGTAGTCGATTGGTGTGTTTTCAAGCACGACGAGATCGCGCGCCGCATCGAAACGCGTGGAAATCGCCCAGACCACGTCCTCCCAGCGACGCACCGACACATCGGCGTCGACGACGATGATGAGCTTCGTGTAGTTGAACTGGGGGAGCATCGACCACAGCCCCATCATTACGCGACGGGCCTGACCGGGGTATCGCTTGTCGATCGCGACGACTGCCGTGCGGTAAGAACAGGCTTCAGGAGGAAGCCAAAGGTCCCTGATTTCGGGAAAATGGCGTTTCGCCATCGGCACGAACAGCTCGGTCATCGCCTCTCCGAGGACCGAAGGCTCGTCCGGCGGCCGGCCGGTATAGGTCGTAAGGTAGACAGGCGATCGTCTGGTGGTGAGCGCGGACAAGTTCACCACGGGAAAAGATTCGACCGAGTTGTAATAGCCCGTATGGTCACCATAGGGTCCTTCCTGGGCAGTCTCGTCCTTCGATACGTAGCCCTCGAGGATGATCTCCGCGTTCGAGGGCACGAACAGGGGCACCGTCCGGCCTTTGGTCACCTGCGTCCGTGTTCCCCGAAGCAGACCCGCGAAGCTCAGTTCACTCATGCCTTCAGGGAGGGGCATCACGCTAGAGAGGATCGTCGCCGGGTCGGCGCCGATCACGACCGCCACCGGCATGTCCAAGCCCTTTCGCTGCCACTCTCTGAAGTGCTTCGCGCCACCACGATGGGCGAGCCAGCGGACGATCAGCGAGTTCCTGGCACGCACCTGCATTCGATAGATTCCGACGTTGACATCGTCTGGGTCGTCCGGACTGCATGTAATGACCAGCGGCCAGGTGACGAGCGGCGCCGGTTCGCCGGGCCAGCACCATTGTATCGGCAAGCGGCCGAGGTCGACGTCGTCACCCTCGAGCACGACTTCCTGCGACGGCGCCTTGCCGCAGTACCGGGGACGCATCGCCGCGGCGGCCTTCAACAGAGACACCTTGCTCCACGCGTCGGCCAGCGACTTCGGCGGCCGTGGGCGCTGCAACTCCGCAAGTTCCTCGGCAAGATGCGAAATTCCGCCTGGTCCAAGACCGAAGCCCAGTTCGATGCGCTCCCTCGTGCCGAATAGGTTCGCGATCACGTTGATCGGACAGGTCCGACCGTCCGCCCTCACGGCACGCGTGAAGCGGAGGGCGGGACCGCCCTCGTGCAGCACCTGTTGATGCAGGGCGGTTATCTCATGAACCAGTGATACCGGTTCGTCCACGGACACGAGCAGACTGCGCCTCTCGAGGTCGTCGAGAAAGCTCTGCAGGTCCGAATGTCTTTTGGTGATGCGATCTAGCATTGAATTGCAATCGACCAACAAACCTCTTCTGTCTTTGTCGAAGATCAAACAGGATCACCTCGGGAAAAACTAGGATGCCTCATTCATTCGAGAGGCTCCAATGCTCGTCCCACCCCGCCTGATGGCGACCGCACACATGGTGCCGTTGCCGATTGCCGCCCGCGTCGCCGACTTGCTTCTCCAGCAGGTTCTAAAAATCCACCCAAAGCTGTTCGACCGTCTGGGAGACCACGACCGCACTCGGTTCGCCTTCATCCCCTCCGACTTTTCATTCGCCTTTTCGATCCGCCCCGCCGAACGAACGCTGAGAACATTCCGAAATGGCAGCCCAATCGCTGCGGATGCCACGATAACGGGTCCTCTGGTTCTCATGCTTGCACTGGCCGAAGGGAGGGTCGACGGCGACGCCGTCTTCTTCGCGAGAAGGCTCCTGGTGTCCGGGGACATGGAGGCGGTGCTCGCCCTGCGAAATGCACTCGACGACAACGAAATCGATCTGGTGAAGACCGCTGCCCGGTTCGCTGGGCCGATGGCCCGATCGGTGACCCGCGCCTTCGAGATAATCAGAACCGAAGCACTCAAGCGACAGGGGCTGTCATGGAACTAATCTGCCCTGCCGGAACCCCGGCATCTTTTCGCGAGGCGGTCGACGCTGGCGCCGATGCCGTCTATTGCGGGTTTCGGGACGAGACGAACGCCCGCAATTTTCCAGGCCTGAACTTCGACCGGGTGGAGCTCCAAGAGGCCGTCGCCTATGCACACGCGCGGCACGTGAAGACGTTCGTCGCGCTTAACACCTTCATGACAGCAGGCAAAGAAGAGCTGTGGTATCGAAGAGCGAGGGACGCGACGGAGTCGGGCGCCGACGCGCTGATCGTCGCTGACTTCGGACTGATGGCCCACGTGGCCGAACAACATCCAACCCAGCGCCTGCACATATCGGTCCAGGCTTCGGCTTCCAATGCCGACGCCCTGTCCTATCTGGTCGATAATTTCGGAGCAGCACGCGTCGTGCTCCCGCGGACCCTGACTATCCAGGACATCGCACGGCTGGCCCGGCGCGTCGCCTGCGAACTGGAGGTCTTCGTGTTCGGCGGCCTTTGCGTAATGGCGGAAGGCCGGTGCTCGCTTTCTTCCTACGCGACAGGCAAGTCCCCGAACATGAACGGCGTATGCTCGCCGGCGAGCCACGTCCGATACCACCAGTCCGGAACGGACATGGTGTCCGATCTGGGCGGTTTCACGATCAATCGTTTTTCAGCAAACGAACCGGCGGGTTATCCAACGCTGTGCAAGGGACGCTTCGAAATCGGCGACAGCAAGGGCTACGCCTTCGAAGATCCGGTTTCGCTCGACGTCATGGATCAGCTCGACGAACTCCGCGCAGCGGGAGTGAAGGCTCTCAAGATAGAGGGCCGCCAGCGTGGCAAGGCTTACATTTCGGAAGTCGTCTCCACCCTTCGCAGAGCGCTCGATGCGGCGCCCCATGAGCGCGCGCCCCTGATGGCGCGCCTCAGGTCGCTGAGCGAAGGACAGCAGACCACGCATGGCGCATATGAAAAGCGGTGGAGATAGCGATGACGCCGCTGAAACTGACCTTGGGACCGCTCCTCTACCTGTGGCCGACCGAGCGCTGGCGAGACTTCTATTTCGAGATTGCGGACCAATCTCCCGTCGACGTCGTCGTTCTCGGCGAAACAGTCTGCTCCAAGCGGCTTCATTTCATGGAAGGCGAGTTTGCGGCGGTGGTCGAGCGGCTCGAAGCCGCGGGCAAGCAGGTGCGGCTTTCGACCCTGGCGCTAGTCACCATCGATCGAGAGGTAAAGTACCAGCGAGCCTTTGCGAACGCCGACACGCATCTTGTCGAAGCGAACGACCTCTCGGCTCTCCATTTGTTGAAGGGCCGGACGCATGCCGTAGGGCCCTTCGTGAACGTATACAATGGCGCGACGGCGAGGATTCTTGCGAGAAACGGCGCTACCAGCGTCTGCCTTCCGCCGGAGCTTCCGGCGGCGTCGATTGCCGAGATCGCGGGATCCTGCCCAGACGTCGCCTTCGAACTATTCGCTTTCGGCCGGGTGCCGCTCGCGATTTCGGCACGCTGCGCGCACGCTCGATCAAAGGGAAGGACTAAGGACAACTGTCAGTTCGTCTGCCAGGAGGATCCCGACGGCCTTCCCGTCAACACCCTCTCCGGGCAGTCCTTTCTCGCGCTGAACGGGGTGCAGACGGTCTCCCATTCCTGTCAGGCTCTGTTTGAAGAACCGGCCGAAACCCGATCTCTGGGCGTGGCATCGCTCCGACTCTCACCACAGGCATGCGACATGACCGCCGTGTCGCGGCTGTTCAGAGCTCTGGCGGACGGTGCAATTTCGTCCCTCGAAGCAAGGGCTCGATTGCTGCAAGCCTATCCAGGCGCAGCGCTTTCCAATGGCTTTCACCACGGATTGGCCGGCGCCGAATGGGTCGCTCGGCTCCGAAACTCACAGGGACCGGACCGATGACGAGACGAGACGAGATGCCTGGCGGCTCCGCAGATCGAAGAGCGCTCCTTGCTCTGCGGCAGATCAAGGCATTCGCAAAAAACCAGGATTTCGATTGTGGGTGCGCGGCTGTCGTCGGGGAAGTTCTGGTGCATCTCGTGCCCCGGCAGCGGGCAGCGGTCGCTCAAGAACTATTCATCGCCGCCATCCGTCAGCGGGGCAAGTTGGAGACGCTGCTCGAGCTCCTTAGGGAGCTGGATCAGTTCGGCCCGGCGACCGACATATCGGAGATCGGCGAAGCCGCAATGATCTTCGAAGACATCGGACAGCAAGCGCGTCTCGGATCGCAACTCCTTAGAGCGTTCGTGTTCAACCGCGAAGACGTCCGAGGTTCAGGTTGCGCGCCCGAGCCCTCGGAAACGGCGGGACCTCTGCCATGATCGATCGCAGCCTCCAGAGGCACGTGGACGTGTTGGAATTCCTAGGCACAATCGGCGCGGCCGGCGGAGAGGTGCAAGCCACTCTTGAAGCGTACCTGTACGACACAAGCCCTTTCCAGACATTCGCACATCGTGCCGGTTCAGTCGAAGACGGCGACATTATCAAGAGGATCGGCAACGACAATGGATGAGGCGCCGTGCGCAGCACAGGAAATCAACTTCGACGAAAAAAACATGAGAGGGTCATTTCTTCTTCGGGCGGACGACGTGCAGTGTTTGGTCACGGTCACGCGCCGGGGAATCCTCAATGCGGCCTCGCCCCCTCGCGCCTCCGCCGCCCATTTCGCCGAATGCCTCGAGACGTTCCGCGCCGTTGCGCTGGAGAAGCTCTCGGAGCGCGGACGCCGCGAGACCCTTGAACTGACGGCCGAAGACCTCAGGCGGTGGCGGAGACGTCACACGCCTTCGTTAGCTGGACGGTATTCCGCGAAGCCCCACCGTGCGGCGTCAGTCGTGTTCCTCGACGAATATCGCCAACAACATCGCGCGAGATCGATCTACCACCGCGATTCTTACTGATCGAACGGCAAGGCTGGTGACCCACGGGCAACGCGACGATCAACGCGGATGCTCACTTCTTGGTCGGCGCCGCGATCTTGTCGGCCCGACCTCGATAGTCGTTTCAATCGCACTTCGCGGTTCGGTCGCCGATCACACGCCGTACGCTCAGGGCCGTGGCACTTGTGAAACTGCGAAGCGAAGCAACGAACATCGCGAGAATTGCGGTCAAAACGCTGACCGGGAAACCGAACCTCTGCTTCATGCACGCTGGACAGATTACGGTTCGTCGAACATCAACGCAGTGGCGAGATAGCAGACGCCGATCGTGCTTGCGAACTGATAGATGAACATTCCCTGTGCCACATAGCTGTACGAGGGGGAGACTGGAGCGATGGACTTTATCCAAACTACGAAACCGGCAGTGGCGCCCAGCAAGAACCCGATCGCAAGACGAGTGACGATGAACGTGACTAGAGGAGGCATGGAAATCTCCCGACATCGGTGTACGAAAACGATCAGTGGGCCTCGCTTGTTCCATCTGGGAAGATCTCGATCAAAGTTTTCGGGCGGGTAATCGTGCAGGGTGCTGTCGCGAACTTGGATATGCGCACCATGAGCCAGATGACATTCATTGCCGGCGTTTTCACGCTACTGGTACTTCCCGGCCCTACCAACGCAGTCTAGCAATGGCGTCGGCGGCCCTAACGCCATTGCGCGCCCTTTTACTAGTATCGACGGTGATCTCATCCATACTTGCTATCGTGATACCGGTCGCCGTATTCGCGGGCCCCCGTTGCGGGCGCGGCGGTGCGGTACCGTCGCGCTTCTGACGTATTTATTGGATTGACGCTCAGTGCCATTTCGCAAAACTGGCGCTCTAGCAAGTTAATTGCCCACCCGACTCGACTGCGATGAGCTTCAACAAGCCGACACGGAAAGAAAGGTGAAATAGTCTAACTGGCGCTCTAACGAACACGCAGGCTCGCCCATCCTTCTCGAGCGCACCGACACACCGGGCGCGGGAGCTGGCTTGGCCGTGATGATCCAATGATAAGCAACAAGGTCCTGGCGGCCACTAGCACAGCGGTCGGTTCAAAAGTTCGGATGGAGCTGAGCCCATCCGCGACAGGGAACCCCCGGTCTTACCTTTCGGGGGACGTTGGCGGTGGAAGAGGTCGGCTGACCGGAAGCAAACGAGAGCCACGAATGCACTCCTTGGTACTCTTTATGACTAGACCGCCTTGGCACCCACCGCGTTTGCGAGCGTCTGACGCAGCGCACGCGCTGGTGACGCTGAGGGCGAGTGATGGCTGACCGCACCGGCGAGCGAAAGGGTAGGCCGCCCGTCAGCCTGCACCTTGAACCGTGAAATCAATTGCGAAAGAGAAACCACTTCTTCCGCCAGTCGGCTGGTGCTTGCGGTGGCTTCCTCGACCATGGCCGCATTCTGCTGCGTGACCTGATCCATCTGATTGATGGCTGTATTGACTTCTGAAAGACCGGTCGTTTGTTCCTTCGCCGCAGTGGCGATCGACTGGACGTGTTCGTTGATCCTGGTTACCTGACCCTGGATCAGGCTCAGTGCCTCGCCGGTGGCGGTCACAAGTCTCACGCCGCTCTGCACTTCGGTTCCGGAGCGCGTAATCAGATCCTTGATGTCCTTGGCGGCGCGAGCAGACCGCTGCGCAAGCTCGCGGACTTCTTGGGCGACGACTGCAAAACCTTTCCCCGCCTCTCCGGCGCGCGCTGCCTCGACGCCGGCGTTAAGCGCGAGCAGGTTCGTTTGAAACGCAATCTCGTCGATCACGTTGATGATCTGGCTGATCTCGCCGGAGGCCTTCTCGATACGTCCCATGGCCGCGACGGCATCGGCGACCACTGCGCTCGATTGATCTGTGCTTCTGCGCGCCTCGGTGACCATGTGACTGGCTTCAGCCGCGCGCTCCGTCGAACTCTTTACCGCCGATGTGATCTCCTCCAGACTTGCGGCGGTTTCCTCCAATGCAGCCGCCTGCTGCTCGGTACGCTTGGAC
This sequence comes from Rhizobium sp. WSM4643, assembly GCF_025152745.1. NCBI lineage: Bacteria > Pseudomonadati > Pseudomonadota > Alphaproteobacteria > Hyphomicrobiales > Rhizobiaceae > Rhizobium > Rhizobium sp. WSM4643. Next base: position 422,311 of record NZ_CP104042.1, read on the forward strand.
AGATCGCCAGACGCGTGGCTAAGCTCGCCGGTGCCCGAATTGATCGTTTCTATCGCCGCGCGGACTTCTGCCATCACGGTTCTCAAACCGTCCATTGTCGCATTCACGTCGCGTTTGAGTTCTGCGAATGAGCCTTGAAATTCGCCCCGCATCTCGTTGGTGAGATCCCCATGCGCCAATGCCGCGATGACGCGTTGGGTCTCGCCGACGCCACGGTGCACAGAGGCTACAAGCTCATTGACGCTTGCCGCGAAACGATCGAGATCGGGATTCTCATAGGCTTTCTGAATTCGCTGGGTAAAGTCTCCAGCAACGGCCGCAGCGACGACCGCCGATATATTCGAGGACAAATCCGCGTTCTTTTCCTGCAGGGCACGCTCCTGGGCATTAAGTTGGCGGATCCGAATGCCGTTCTGCTTGAACACGTCCACAGCGCCAGCCATTTCGCCAATCTCGTCGGTTCGACTTGCGAACGGCACTGCGGTTTCGAGGTCGCCGTCGGCAAGCTGTTTCATGCTCGATGTCAACTGACCGATGGGGCGGGCGATCGCCTTCGAACCAAAGATTGCCGAGGCGACAAGCGTTGCAACCACGAGGAATCCCATCCCAAGGCTGATTTGCAACGCCAGGCTCGATGCGGACGACATCTGGACCCCGGCTTCCTCAGCTTTGCTTTTGGCCGCATTCACGCACTCATCGAGTAACGACCCGATCTGATCGGCAATGTTCAAAAGCTTGCCCTGTGCAGCTTTTTCCTCAGCAGACGCTTCCGAACCGTTGCTAGCGCTGCCTAATCTGGCGTCTATCGAGTTGGACAGACCTTCGTATTCGGTCATCCACTGGCTCGTCAGCTCGGCAACTTTAGCGATCCGATCTTTGTTAGCCTGGAGCGTGACGTGCGCGCTTGCGCTCGCCAGGTATTTGGTCGCCGATTCATGCCGTTTGCTAACATACTCGCGCGCTTTCGTTGCATCGATGGAAGTCTCCGCCAGACGTAATTCCAACATTCCCATCATCATGCCGCGCAGCGATGCTTTTGCGTCCACCAGATCCCGGGAAATGACCAGCTGCATCCGTCCGAAATCGGCGTTTCTACCGGTCGAGGCGTCGCCAACCCAGACCGCTGCCAGCAAGGCTAAAACCATGAAGATGCCGACCGCTGACATGGCGGTCAGTTTAGCACTGATGCGGGTGAAAAGTTTGGATGGCATAGTCTCACTCCTGTCGCACGGGGCCGCCGTGGCTCCGGGCCGATGCAATCGATCAACAAGCTGGACAGGCATGTTCCAGCGGCACATGCATGCGGAACTCAGACACGTCGTCCCACACTCTGCGGCGAGGTGGTTGATTAGAATTATTACAAAGTGCTTAAGTTTTCGTTGAGGCTATTTGTACACAGGTCAAGTGACGAGACGTACGCCTCCGCACGGGCGCTGAAAGCGCTTCCGCTTGCGAGGCCTGATATTGCGGTTTTGCGACAAGAAGCCCCACGGGAAAAATGACACTTGGAGAGCGCAGCCCTTACTGGCTATTTTCCAATCCGAAACCGGTCTGTTAAACTCTCTCCGCTTCTCCAGACCTTGCGAGGCAACCATGGCCGACGAGACAGTCAACGTGCGTTATATTGTCGAGAACGTCGAGGTCGCCGTCGAATGGTATGTCGCCCATCTCGGCTTTTCTCTGATCTCGAAGCATGCGCCGGCTTTCGCGGACATCAGGCGCGGTGCACTGCGTCTGCTTCTGAGCGGCCCGAGAAGTTCGGCGGGCCGGCCGATGCCTGACGGCGAACAGCCGATACCCGGCGGCTGGAATCGCATTCACCTAATCGTAAACGATCTGACCACCGAGGTGGCGCGTCTGCGGGCAAGCGGCGTCCGCTTCCGCAATGATGTGGTCACCGGGCCGGGAGGCTCGCAGATCCTGCTCATTGATCCCTCCGGCAACCTCATCGAATTGTTTCAGCCTGCGCGGCAGTAACATTGATGTGTGGCTTCACTCGAACACACTCGACGGCAAGCCGAAGTCATCCGTGTCGTCGCCCAGCGCAATGGAGTTTCATCAAGGAGGCCCCTCCTTGAGCAGCCGGTATCCTCGATGCGCTCCAAATCCGAGATCGCGCAAGCTCACGAGTCCGAACGGCGACAGGAAGGCTTTGGTCGTCACCAGCGTATAGAGCCCGCCCGGCTGCGGGCTGCGCGGATAGGAGGAAACCAAACCGAGAGAGCGGAGGTGCGCGATCACGTCGCGGCGGACCTCCGGCAATCCTTGAGTTTCCCCGCGCGTGATCGGCTGGTGATAGGCGACCATCACCATAATTTCAGGTCGGCCTTCGACAGCACCGGCTTCACAGGCCACGCGCGCATGGGTTTCGAAGGGTATGTCGACGTCGTGCGCAAGCTGACACGACGTTTCTCGCTCTTCTATGCACCTGTCTACGAAAACATGAAGGCTCACGGCGATGGCGCCCTGGCCTCCGCCGATGTGGTTCATCCGAACGATGCCGGACATCATGCGATCTTCGACGCTTTTACAAATGCGGATCGGTCATAGCGCTTCAGACTCAAGACCAGCGCTGTACTCGCCGGACAGTCCTGCCAAGGCGGCCGCTCGCCGTTTGGTGGGCCCCGCAATGCGGTCATTCTCCGGACGGCGCGCAATCCGCCAGATTGATCAGGCCTCTAAAATGCATTCCTGACCGGAAACACGTCTTCGCCGTAATGGTGAAGCCTCGTGTGGTGCCGTCAGCATAACCACCGTACCCTTAAAGGCTCTTCGTATTGATCATGACGGGCATCGACTGCTTCGACTCCGCAGACTTCACAGCTTTGCTTTTCCAGCTCGCCGGCTTTGACTGCTCGCTGCACGGCGAGGTGAGCATCATATTTGCCTGGATTGACACGACGCCAATTCGCTTGGCGGGTATCGGTTTTCAGCATCGCTGCATCCTGCCTCATGTCAGTTTGTGCTCTCGTCGGAGACGATGCCTGTATCACAACTTCGCGTGCCGAGCTTCCGGGGCGAACATCCCGACAACTGGTGCGAGATTGTCACCTGCTATCTCGCCGTCAATCAATGGCTCAACGCCGGCGCCGCCATTCACTCGGGCCGGTCCGAACGCCATCCGCTGTGCGATGTCGAATATCATCTGACCGAAGTGTATCCTTGGATGGATATTGGACTGAGTTGCGGAAGGCTTAGCCCACCGCATCAACGTGCGACCGTTAACCAATCGCCGATCGTCGTCCCAAAATGCTGCATCCAGGCCGTCGATATAGCTGACGAGCAATTCGGCGAGGCTCCCGGAGAGGGCGATGTTGTGGGCGATCTGCAGAAGGGGGCGCATCACGGGTCAGTTCTTAGGGCAGGAAGACGAGCACCGCGGCTGAATCGGTCATCCGCCCACGGTTGGGATAACCGAGAGACCTGAAAAATATCTCACCCGGGCCGGTCTCCGTGACATGGCGATTGGCCTCGGTCCAGGCCCGGCCCCTGCGAAGTACGCCGACGTTCCAGTGGTCGATTGGGCTCGACCGCAGCATGGCCTGATCGCGAATATAGCTGCATGCCTGCACGCGCTGCTGGACGATGAGGATATCGCCGAGATGCCAGCCGGTCTGTTCCGCGAGAAAACCGTCGTCCTCAGATTGTCCGTCCGGCAGATGAACATCGACAAGCGGCGCCATATGTGATCGCCAGGACTGGAATTGTTCTTTCGGCGGCAGGTCTCGCGTCGAAAATCGCAAGGGCACCAATGCAGGTGGAACGTCCACCTGATGTTCTTTCTGCGGGGACGGTTCGCGCGGCCAGCGCCGCTGCTCAAGGTGGGCCGGCCATTCCCGTCCAGCAGCGGGGTCATCTCCAGACACCGTAACCATCCAATTCCCCCAGCGCATAAGCCGATCCGGGCTGTTGAAACAGCAAAAAAATCGCTTTCGCGGCTGAAATGGCCGCGCAGCCCATCCGAACAAAACCGAATCGACTGAAGTCTTACGTGCATAAGCTACTTATCATATTCATTTACGAGCAGAAATGGACGGACCGATAATTTTCGGGATGCGGCGATAACGACAATCGCGTCCTGTTCCTGTATCCAAATGAGCACGGGTTAGTTCCTAAGGACGGTTCGGAAAGCCCAAATACTCACTTGCCAGTGCAATGCAGTTTCAAAGCACTCTCAACGTGAAAACGACAATAATCACAACAAAATATGCAAGCAGAGGAGGATAGGTCGTGAACTATCGGGGCAATATTCGTGCGCGCTTTGCGCGAGCGTCGGCTTACGACAGGAATTCGGCGGGTTTCCTCTGCTCACCTTCATGCGAGACGCGCCTGAGGCCGGACATCGGCAAATAAGGACGCGAAGGGGTTGCGCGCAGACTAGGGCCGTCTGTGTCGATGCGTATAAGGCCGAGGCTTACACGCAACCCCTACCATATCCACCCATTGGCGAATTTTGTGACGCTGCCCATTTCTAAGGAGGCTAAGATGACCACCGCATGTGATGAAAAACGTATCGAATTGAAGCCGATTTCGATCTGCAGACGAGAGGTTGAAGTCGCGATGGTGGAAATGCTCGTCAGTTTGCAGAAACGTGGATGGTCGGCTGCGGAATTGGCATTGGAGCTCGCCGATGCCTCCGAAGATCTCGTCATGCTGATCGCGACCAAAAGGCTTCGACCGCATTAAAAGAAGGTCGCGTGAAATTATGCTGTCTCTGACTGAATGGAATGGCAGCACTGTCGGGCGCGGCGCCGTGATTTCCCACGCAATCACCACTCATCACGTCAGTCGCCGCGCCGGAGATGGCTTGACCATATTCCGGGCGCAGCACCGATACGGTGCCAAGCCTCCCGTCGGCGGCGGTTCCTCCACATCCGAACTGTTCTGCCTCAGCTTTACGACCATCACTTGTCTTCTAATTTTCGATGCGCTAAATTACAAGAATTAGTTGCATCCGTTTGTGCCGGCTCGATAGGACGGATGGCTGCAGAAGTGATATCTTCGGATGCCAACATGATCTGGAACCATCGCATTACGCGCATCGTTGTTGGGTTGCTGCTGCTGACACTCGTGACTGTCGTCTCATTGCCGACGATCACCGGCTTTACGAGCCTTGATGGCACGGTCAATGCGCGGTTTGCTGTCGTTAACGCGCCAATCGACGGCACGATTGCGGAAGACCCCCCCAAGGTCGGCAGCCCGGTCAAAGCGGGACAATCGCTGGCTGAAATCAGAAATACACGCGTCAATCACGCAATCCTCGCGTCGCTTGAGGCGGATCGCAATACGGCGCTCGACCGCGTCGCGGCGCTGAAAAAAGAACGGGAGGAGCTCTCCACGCTACGCGAGGAATTGTCTGCCAGATTGGAAATCTATAGGCAGACCACCATTGCCAATCTCGAACGCGAAGTCGCAATCCTGCGGAAAAAAGTCGAAGTGTCGCAAGCGCAGGATCTGGTCGCGCAGGTCGACCTGAGCCGCCGGATGCAGCTCGAGTCAAAAGGCATTCTGACGCAGAAGCTGGTTGAGGCCGCGCGGGCTGCTGGCGCTGCGACCGGCGGCGAGGTCGAAATCAGCAACCTGACTGTCGATCAATTGCAACAAAGGCTCAATGCGGTCCGCCAGGGTATCTTTGTCTTCGGCGACGGACAGAATGACGTGCCTTATTCGCGACAGCGTGAAGACGAGGTGGTCGTTCGCATCAATGACTTGAACTCGCGCATAGCGGAAAACGAGACACGAGCGACCGAAGTTCAAAAGCAGCTGGTCAAAGAGGCAGGCCGCGTCAGCAGCCTTGAATCCGCAACTGCAACAGCGCCTTTCGACGGCGTTGTTTGGACCAGGAGTATCGTCAACGGTTCCAACGTCATGCTGAACGACGAGCTGATGCGCCTTCTCGACTGCCGAGAGTTGTTTGTGGATATTCTTGTCCCTGAGGTCAACTATGACGAGATCTATCCAGAACTCGTCGCTCAGGTGCGCCTGTTTGGCCGCAGCGATGTTTTCAATGGGACGGTCGTGTCCGTCAGAGGCAGTTCGGCTTCGGTCGAGGCCGATTCCTTTGCCGCCAGTTTGCCGCCGTCGACACAACGCAACGCCCGCATTCGGGTTCGCCTCGATCCATCCTTCATGAACGATGACTTTGCCAACTCCTGCCAGGTAGGGCGCACAGTGCAGGTGCGGTTTTCCAAACACGGCATCAACGTATCCAACTGGGTCAAAAGCCTGTGGTTCAGTATCTTGTAGCGCTGGTTCCGACCTTTGTCGTTTTGGCCTTCTTCTTCGTGGGGCCGTTCAATTGGTCGCGCCATCACACCTGGACACGGGCGGTGACCTGCGCGGTTGTCGCAGCAGTCGCATTGCGATACATGTTCTGGCGTTTGACGGAGACAGTGCTTCCCTATCCCGACGGCGGTGCGAGTTTCTACTGGGTCTGGATCCTCTTCATCGTCGAGATTTTGGCGTGCGTCGAAGTCATTCTCTTTCTGGTATTGATGAGCCGCTACGTCGACCGCAGCGCAGAAGCGGACAGGCTGGCCCGCGTTTTCTTTGCGCGAGAGCAGCGCGAGCTGCCGACTGTCGATGTTTTCATTCCCACCTATAATGAGCCCCTCGACGTGCTCGAGAGAACCATCATCGGCGCCCGCTCGCTGGATTATCCTGCCGACAAATTGAATGTCTATGTGCTTGACGATCAACGCCGAGATTGGCTGAAGGCCTATTGCGAGGAAAAAAACGTCATCCACGTCACGCGCGGCGACAACAGCCATGCCAAAGCAGGCAACATGAACAACGGGCTGAAGGTCAGCTCGGGCGAGTTTATTGCGATCTTCGACGCCGATTTTGTGCCCTATCGGCATTTCCTTCGCCGGACGCTGCCCTTCTTTTTAGATGACAGCATCGGCATCGTCCAGACACCGCAACATTTCTTCAATGTCGATCCGGTGCAATCAAACCTTGGCCTGGAGAATATCTGGCCGGACGAGCAGCGCTTGTTCTTCGACGAGATCGCGCCCAGCCGAGATGCCTGGGACGTCAGTTTCTGCTGCGGGTCATGCTCGATTGCCCGCCGCGAGGCCGTTGACGCGATAGGCGGGTTTCCAACGGAGTCGATCACGGAAGACCTGCTGACAACTCTTTCGATGCTCAACAAAGGCTACAAGACGCGCTATCTGAACGAGCGGCTATCGATGGGACTGGCCGCCGAAAACCTGACCGGGTATTTTGTGCAGCGTGAACGATGGTGTCAGGGGGGTATTCAAACCCTTTACCTCTATAACGGCCCGCTGCGCGGCCCGGGATTGACGCTCTTTCAACGGATCATGTTCCTGCCGGCATCATGGCTGGTACAGTATCTGGTCCGCTTCACGATATTGCTCGTCCCCATCGTCTATCTTTGGTTCGGCCTGCTCCCGCTCTATTTCACTGACATAGCCGATTATGTCTCTCATCAGGTGCCGTTGCTGGCGGCGTATTTTCTGCTGATGCTGTGGATCACGCCGACCCGGTACTTGCCTGTGATTTCCAGCGCCGTCGGGACCTTTTCAACATTCCGCATGTTGCCGACCGTGGTCTCCAGCCTGGTGAGGCCATTTGGTAAGCCGTTCAGGGTAACGCCAAAGGGCAGCGGCAATGAGTCGAACCAGTTCGACCGCTACAGCTTCGCCTGGATCGCAATCATGATCACGGTCACTGTCCTTGGACTTCTGGTCAACGTCGTACCGGAAACGTCGCATGTACAAGGCCAGTTTTCACCGGTCGCGGCGTGGTGGTCAGGCATCAATGTCGTCGTACTGCTCATCGCGTCGCTGATCTGCTTTGAGAAACCCCGGCGTCTGTTTCATGCGTTCAAGCTCGATGAACCCGCTGTCGTCGACGACGTCCCCGGCCAAATCGTCAGTCTGGCACTGGACAAGGCGGTCGTTGCAGTCCCCAGCATGGCCCGATTTCAATCCAAATCGGTCATGCTGAAACTCCCCGGCTTCGCCCCGTTCAAAGCGGAGCTCGGACAGGTCACTCAACGACGAAGCAGCGTAAGTCGCAGCGGCGACAAGCAAGTCTATTACCTGCATCTGTATTTCGAAGTCAGCGGCGCTGCTCGCGACAGCATGATTGTCAAACTCTACACCGGTCAATATTCGCGGGATATTCGCGACATCGACAAGGTTGCTGTTTCTCTTAACCTGTTGTTGCGGTCATTCGGGCGAACGCGCACGTTGTAGCCCAATTCAGGCGAGAGTTCGTCGCCTTGAACAGGTTCGAACTAGTGGCCCAGTGGTGGACAATAGAAGCTGTTGAAAAGCCAAGTCCGTCGGGAGCAGCACAGCCCTTTGGAAAACCTTTTAGAAACAAACTCAGTTCATTCGATTGCCGACATAAATGCGGGGATCTGTTGCTCGAAGAACTTCGAGAACGAGGCGATACGGGGCGGTAGCGCCTGATACGGGGGGTAGTACAGGGTCAACCACAAATTCGGCGGCGACCAGTCCCGCAGGACGTGGACGAGCCGTCCGGTCCGCAGATGCTCGGCCATATGGAACTTGGGCAGCATGGCGACCCCGACGCCGTCCGCCGCCATGCTCGCCAGCACTTCCCCGCTGTTGGCGCTGAATGCGCGGCCGGCAGAAATCGTGGCGCTGCCGCTGCCGTCCGACAGCGTCCAGGTCTCCCGCTTGCTGTCACCGCTATAGGCCAGGCAATCGTCGGGAACGAGTTCGTTCGGATGCTTCATGTCGGAAAACCGGCTGCCCGGCGCTGCGACGAGGATACGGCGCACGACGCTGATCTTGCGCCAGATCGTAAACTTGTCCGAGGGTGCCGCGGAAATGCGGATCGCCAGATCGTAATCGTCGTCGATGATATTCACGAGCCCATCGGCAAGCGAGATCTCGAAGCTGATCTTCGGGTAGCGTTCCCTGAATGCGGAGAGGATAGGCGGCAGGACCTGTTGGCCGAACCAGGTCGGTGCGCTTATCCGCAGGCGGCCATGATCCGCCTTATGGGTATTCATCACATCCTTGCGCGCGTTGTCGAGCGCCTGCACGGCCGGCTGGATCTGTGCGGCGAAGATTGCACCGTCGGTTGTCAGCGACACCTGGCGCGTGGTCCGCACGAAGAGTTGCACCCCGAGGTCTTCTTCCAGAGCCGCGATCGCCCGCGTGACGGCTGCCGGGGTCATATCGAGTTCGCGCGCGACCTGCGCGAAGTTCCGCTTCTCGGCGGCCAGCAGAAAGGTTCGAAGCAGCTTGTAGTCGTTCATTGATTATTTCACCTGAGGCAATTCACTGACAATTATTATTGCAATTCCGACCGATGATCAACGGGCGTAGGTTTTCAATCACACCAGACAAACCAACGCAGCCGCGGAAAGGCGAGCATTATGATCAAGGATATCAAGGGACTGCATCACATCACGTCGATGGCATCGGATGCCCGCCAGAACAACACGTTCTTCACAGACACGCTCGGCCTGCGCCGCGTCAAGAAGACGGTGAATTTCGACGACCCCAACGTCTACCACCTCTACTACGGTGATGAGGCCGGCACCCCGGGCTCCGTCATGACCTACTTCCCGTTTCCCGACGTAATGCGCGGCCGCCCAGGCGTCGGCGAAGTCAGCGAAACGCAGTTCGCGGTGCCGAAGGGCTCGCTCTCCTTCTGGCAGGATCGCCTGTCTGCAAAGGGAGCCGGCAACCTGCATACCGACACCGCCTTCGGCGCTGCCCGCCTCCTGTTCAAAGGGCCGGATGGCGAAGCGTTTGCCCTTGTCGAAACGGAAAACGACGGCCGCAAGGCCTGGAATGGCGCCGGCATCGACGAAGGCGTCGGCATCCGCGGCTTCACAGGTGCCAAGTTCCGCCTGCATGACGCTGCTGCCACGTCCGAACTGCTCGGTTTCATGGGCTACCAGCGTACTGAGACGGATGGTGACGTCACCCGCTTCATCATCCCCGGCGGCAATGGCGCGGACACGATCGACCTCGAGGTTCTTCCGAAAACGCCTTTCGCAAGGCAGGGCGCAGGTTCGGTGCATCACATCGCTTTCGCCGTCGAGAACCGCGCAAAGCAGCTCGAAGTCCGCAAGGCGCTGATGGACACAGGCTACCACGTAACACCTGTCATCGACCGTGATTACTTCTGGGCCATCTACTTCCGCACCCCCGGGGGCGTCCTGTTCGAAATCGCCACGAACGAGCCCGGTTTCGACCGCGACGAAGATACGGCACATCTCGGCGAGGTTTTGAAGCTGCCGGCTCGCTACGAGCCTTATCGTGACCAGATCGAGGCCGGGCTCACACCGCTCGCCGCCTGACGTCGCTTTCCAACAATAAGGCGGCATAACTTTCAAGACGTGCCGCTTTCCCTGCCCCATTACCTACCTTCAACCTAGTCAAAGGAAGACACGAGATGTCCAGCAAGCTTCAGGTCCTCACCCCGCAGAACAGTCAGATCATCTTCATCGACCAGCAGCCGCAGATGGCCTTCGGCGTTCAGTCGATCGACCGCCAGGTCTTGAAGAACAACGTCGTCGGTCTTGCCAAGGCGGCGAGGATCTTCAATATCCCGACCACCATCACCACCGTCGAGACCGACAGCTTCTCGGGCAACACTTTCCCGGAACTGCTCGCTGTCGTCCCGGACAATGATATCCTTGAGCGCACATCGATGAATTCCTGGGACGACCAGAACGTCCGCGACGCGCTTGCCAAGCATGCTGCCGATGGCCGCAAGAAGATTGTCGTCGCCGGCCTCTGGACGGAGGTTTGCAACACAACCTTCGCGCTCTCCTGCATCAACGATACCGACTACGAAATCTACATGGTTGCAGATGCTTCCGGCGGCACGTCCGTCGATGCGCACAAATATGCGATGGACCGCATGGTGCAGGCCGGCGTCGTTCCGGTCACCTGGCAGCAGGTCCTGCTCGAATGGCAGCGCGACTGGGCCCGCAAGGAAACCTACGAGGCGGTCACGTCGCTCGTGAAGGAGCATTCCGGCGCTTACGGCATGGGCATCGATTATGCTGTTACGCATGTCCACGGCGGTGCCGAACGCGTCAAGCACGGCAAGCGGATCGGCCCGAACCCTGCCAAGTAAACCGTAATCACTCCGGCCGGCTGTGTCCTGCCGGAGTGATTTTCTTTCACCACGCGAGGTTCCCCCATGAAACTCTATCTTCTGTCACTCGGTGCCGGCCTGCTGGTGGGCGTGATCTACAGCCTGCTCAATGTCCGCTCGCCTGCCCCGCCTGTCGTCGCGCTCATCGGGCTGCTCGGCATCCTTGTCGGCGAGCAGCTCGTGCCGCTGGCAAAGAGCATTTGGGCTCGCGAGCCTGCCGCCGTCTCCTGGCTTCATCAGGTCAAGCCGCACATGTTCGGTCACCTCCCGAAGGGCGGGAAAACCGTGGTGGCGGTGAACCCACCCCATGACGATTCAACATCGGGGAAAAGCTGATGACGACGCGCCGCACATTCCTGGGCGCAGCATCGAGCCTCGCCTTTTCAAACTTGTTTTCACCGGCCAATGCCGCCGATCCCCACAAGACCGGAGCCGCTTCCATGTACGCAGACATCGTTCTTCACAATGGATTGATCACGACGCTTGATCGCGCAAATCCGAACGCCACCGCGATCGCCGTCAAGGACGGCCTATTCATGGACGTGGGTACCGACCGCGACGTCATGGCGCTCGCCGGGTCCGATACGAAGATCGTCGATCTCAAGGGCAAGCGTGTACTGCCTGGTCTGATCGACAACCACACCCACGTCGTGCGGGGCGGTCTCAACTTCAACATGGAGCTCCGCTGGGACGGCGTGCGGTCGCTCGCCGATGCGATGGACATGCTGAAACGACAGGTGGCGATCACGCCCGCTCCGCAATGGGTGCGTGTCGTCGGCGGCTTCACCGAACACCAGTTCGCCGAGAAGCGTCTGCCGACGATCGACGAGATCAATGCGGTTGCACCCGATACGCCAGTCTTTCTGCTGCATCTCTACGATCGCGCACTTCTCAACGGTGCTGCCCTTCGCGCCGTCGGCTATACCAAGGACACGCCGAACCCTCCAGGCGGCGAGATCACCCGCGACGCCAACGGCAATCCGACGGGCCTTTTGCTCGCCAAGCCGAATGCCGGTATTCTCTATTCGACTTTGTCGAAAGGCCCCAAGCTTCCGTTCGAATATCAAGTCAATTCCACCCGCCACTTCATGAGGGAACTGAACCGGTTGGGAATCACCGGCGTCATCGATGCCGGCGGCGGATTTCAGAATTACCCGGACGACTATGCGGTGATCCAGAAGCTCTCGGACGACGACCAGCTTACGGTACGTCTGGCCTACAATCTCTTCACGCAGAAGCCAAAGGAAGAGAAGCAGGACTTCCTCAACTGGACGCAGTCGGTCAAATACAAGCAGGGAAACGATTACTTCCGACACAACGGCGCTGGCGAAATGCTCGTATTCTCGGCCGCTGACTTTGAGGATTTTCGTCAACCACGCCCGGACATGGCGCCGGAGATGGAAGGCGAGCTCGAGGACGTCGTTCGCGTCCTCGCTGAAAACCGCTGGCCCTGGCGGCTTCACGCCACCTATGACGAGACCATCTCGCGTTCCCTTGATGTCTTCGAGAAGGTCAACAAGGATATCCCGCTCGAAGGCCTGAACTGGTTCTTCGACCATGCCGAGACGATTTCCGATCGCTCTATCGACCGCATCGCAGCGCTCGGTGGCGGCATCGCCACGCAGCACCGCATGGCCTATCAGGGCGAATATTTTGTCGAGCGATACGGCCACGGCGTTGCAGAAGCGACACCGCCGATCAGGCGCATGCTCGATAAGGGCATCAACGTCTCTGCTGGCACGGATGCGACCCGCGTCGCCTCCTACAATCCATGGGTCTCGCTCTCCTGGATGGTCACGGGCAAGACCGTCGGCGGCATGCAGCTCTATCCACGTGCCAACTGCCTCGACCGCGAGACGGCACTGCGCATGTGGACTGAGAAGGTCACCTGGTTCTCTAACGAGGAAGGCAAGAAGGGCCGGATCGAGAAGGGCCAGTTCGCCGATCTCGTCGTGCCGGACAGGGACTTCTTCACCTGCGCAGAGGACGAGATCTCGTTTCTGTCCTCGCAGTTGACCATGGTCGGCGGCAAGATCGTCTTCGGTGCGGGCGACTTCAAGTCACTCGACGAGAGCGACGTGCCTCCCGCCATGCCGGACTGGTCTCCCGTGCGCACGTTCGGCGGCTATGCGGCATGGGGCGAACCGCAGGGTGCCGGCATGAACTCCTTGCGTCGCACCGCGATCTCGACCTGCGGCTGCGCCAGTTCCTGCAACGTCCATGGTCACGACCACGCCGGCGCCTGGACATCAAAGCTGCCGATTGCCGATCTCAAGGGCTTCTTCGGCGCGCTTGGTTGTGCCTGCTGGGCCGTGTGACCCCACGCGGTATCGCGCCCGCATTGAGTGGGCAGCGCTCTTCGCTGCCCACTTCGATCCATCAAATCATTTATTGCGATAATCGCAATTAAATCGAAATAATTGATGCAATTGTTGGCGGTAATCTTTCTGGCCAATATCGCTCCCATCCACGGCAAACAAAGCCGCTTGTTTCGATCGACGACACGACAGGAGCAGACATGATTGACCAATTTTCGTCCACCCACCGCAGGGGCTCGCTTCTTGCGCGGATCATCGCTGCACCGGCAACGTCGCTCATTGCCCTTCTGGCTCTCTGCGCGGCCTATATCCAGGGGCCAATTACCAAGATCTTTGATTTCAACAGCGCAGTCGCTGAAATGAACCATTTCGGCCTGCATCCGGCGGCATTCTTCGCAGTCGCCGTCATCGCCTTCGAATTGGCGGCCTCGGCCATGGTGGTGTCGGGGGTCCTTCGCTGGGCAGGTGCGCTGGCGCTCGCCGCGTTCACGCTCCTTGCCACCCTTATCGCCCTTCGTTTCTGGGAGTTGCCCGCAGGCATGGACCGCATGATGGCAACCAACGCCTTCTTCGAACATCTCGGGCTTGCTGGCGCTTTCATCATTGTCGCGGCAATTGATTTGACCAAGGGAGCAGGCAAATGAGCACTACCAAATCCTCCGGGGGCAGCTTTGCTCCCCTTGCCCAGCCAGTCTTCGCAGTTCTTTGGGCTGCAACCGTCCTCGGCAATACCGGCAGCTTTATGCGCGATGTCGCCAGTTCCTGGCTCATGACTGATCTATCGGCCTCGCCGGCCGCCGTCGCTCTGGTGCAGGCGGCCGGAACCTTGCCGATCTTCCTCCTGGCGATACCTGCAGGCGTACTCACCGACATTCTCGATCGTCGCAAGTTCCTGATCGCCGTGCAGATCTTGCTCGCGTCAGTCAGCGTAAGCCTCATGATCCTGGCAAATACCGGCATGCTTTCGGTCAGTGCACTGATCGGCCTGACCTTCCTTGGCGGCGTCGGCGCCGCGTTGATGGGGCCGACCTGGCAGGCGATCGTGCCGGAACTGGTGAAGAGAGAAGACGTCAAGAGTGCCGTCGCGCTCAACTCGCTCGGCATCAATATCGCCCGGTCGATCGGGCCGGCCGCCGGGGGGCTGCTCCTTGCTGCCTTCGGCGCGGGCGTCACCTATGGCGCGGATGTTGCGAGCTATCTCGTCGTCATCGCGGCGCTCGTCTGGTGGCCGCGGCCAAAGAACGCAAATGATGCGCTGGCTGAAGGCTTCTTCGGCGCGTTCCGTGCAGGCCTGCGTTACACCCGGGCCAGCAAGCCCTTGCATGTCGTGCTTTTGCGCGCGGCGATCTTCTTTGCCTTCGCCAGTGCCATCTGGGCACTCCTGCCGCTCGTCGCTCGAGAATTGCTCGGCGGTGACGCAGGATTCTACGGTATCCTGCTTGGCGCCGTTGGCGCCGGCGCGATCGGCGGCGCATTGCTCATGCCTAAACTGCGCGAACGCTTGAATGCCGATGGCCTGCTTCTAGGGGCCGCTGTTATCACAGCACTCGTCATGGGCGCTTTGTCGCTCGCGCCGCCAAAATGGGTTGCCATTATCGTCCTGCTCTTTCTCGGAGGCGCTTGGATCACCGCCCTGACCACGCTGAATGGCGCAGCGCAGGCCGTGCTTCCGAACTGGGTCCGCGGTCGCGGCCTGGCGGTCTATCTCACCGTCTTCAATGGTGCGATGACGGCAGGTAGCCTTGGCTGGGGTGCCGTTGGTGAAGCTGCCGGGGTGCCGGGAGCGCTGATGATCGGCGCGGTTGGACTGCTCATTGCGGGCTTCATCATGCATCGCTTAAAGCTGCCGGCCGGCGACGCGGATATGGTGCCGTCCAATCACTGGCCAGAACCATTGGTCGCCGAGCCTATCGCCCACGACCGCGGACCTGTTCTGATCCTCATCGAATACCATGTCGAAAAACATCATCGCACAGCCTTCCTGCATGCGCTGGATGAGATGTCCCACGAGCGGCGCCGGGACGGCGCCTACGGATGGGGGGTGACGGAAGACTCCGCTGATCCGCAAAAGATCGTCGAATGGTTCATGGTCGAATCCTGGGCCGAGCATCTTCGCCAGCACAAGCGAGTTTCAAATGCCGATGCTGACCTACAGGCCCAGGTCCTCGCCTATCACGCAGGAACGGTTAAGCCGGTCGTCCGGCATTTCCTCACAATCAACCGGCCGGGGGCCGCCTAGAACTTCCCCTCCATCACCCGCCGCAGCGCATTGCTTTGCGGAGCTGCCACCGCAGCCGCCATGGCACTCCCCACATCTTTCGGATTTGCTGCCAACATTTCTTCCACCCCACCTCAATCAAAGGAGACAATAGAATGGGCTACATCACCACCAAGGACGGCGTCGAAATCTTCTACAAGGATTGGGGTCCGAAGGATGCCCAGCCGATCGTCTTCCACCATGGCTGGCCGCTCTCGTCGGACGATTGGGATGCGCAGATGCTGTTCTTCCTGGCAAAAGGCTTCCGCGTCGTCGCCCATGACCGCCGTGGTCACGGCCGCTCTGCTCAAGTTTCTGACGGTCACGACATGGACCACTATGCCGCCGATGCCTTCGCCGTGGTCGAAGCGCTCGATCTGAAGAACGCCGTTCATATCGGCCATTCAACCGGCGGGGGCGAAGTTGCTCGCTACGTGGCAAAGTACGGTCAGCCTTCCGGGCGCGTCGCCAAGGCCGTTCTGGTTTCCGCCGTTCCGCCGCTGATGCTCAAGACCGAGACAAATCCGGGCGGCTTGCCGATCGAAGTCTTCGATGGCATCCGCAAGGGGGTAGCCGAGAACCGCGCGCAGCTTTTCGTCGATTTCCCCACCGGTCCATTCTACGGCTTCAACCGTCCCGACGCCAAGGTCTATCCGGGCGTTATTCAGAATTGGTGGCGGCAGGGCATGATGGGTAGCGCCAAGGCCCATTACGATGGGATCAAGGCCTTCTCCGAGACCGATCAGACGCAAGACCTGAAGGCAATCACTGTTCCGACACTCGTTATGCACGGCGACGACGATCAGGTCGTGCCGATCGACAACGCTGGCAAGCTTTCCGTCAAGCTGGTGCAGAATGGCACCCTGAAGGTCTATCGGGGTTATCCGCACGGCATGCTGACAACGCATGCTGAGGTCCTGAACGCCGACCTCTTGGTGTTCATCCAAGCTTAATTGGACCGTCCGGGTGTGGCTGTCTTCACTGCACCCGGATCCGGCCGAACAAATCCGACCAAGCTGGCTGTCAACAGGACAGTCCTGAGCGAAGTTGAGCTCAAGGGCCAGCAGTGCTGATCGATGGTTTTCTGTTAGTGTCGGTTGCTCGAGCGCCAAGCCGCAGGATGCACCCCCACGACCCTCGTGAATGTTGCAACGAGTTCATTTTCGTCCGGAAACCCGCACTCTTCAGCGATCCGGGCAATGGTTTCACCGGTTCTGCTCAGTTGCGACTGGGCTCTGCTTATTCGATATGACGAAATCCATTCCGAAACAGACTGCCCGGTCGTGTTCAAGAATCCGGAACAGAGCTCATCGACTGAAAATCCGCAGGCTTCGGCAATCTTATCGACCGGTGTGCCGCCCGATAAGTTCGCAGCTATATACGCCTTGATGCGCTTTTCCTGCAGCGGAGACAGCCGACCGGTGCCCGACAGGTGCTGGATGGGGGACCGCCCGTAACGATGCGCAAGATGGGCGCTTAGCGCTAATCCGATATGAGGAAGCAGTGTGTCCCTGACCTCGTCCGGCATGTCGAACATCGGTATCAGTGCAGCGCCGATATTGTGGACCACCTGATCGTCAATCCCCCGGCAGGTTGTGAGGTCATCAATACGCGGCTCGCCCGCTTCCTCCGCGAGCTCGACAAAAAGCGCGCTTGGGATATGAAACGCCAGTGCTTCGAAGCGGCCACGAACAGAAATTGCGGCCCCATTCCTCAGACTGATGAGACACATAGAACCTCTGGAATAGGTCTTCCGAGGTGTCCGTGCTCCGTCCGGCAGGACGTCGCAATGATCAACATCGACGAGATAGAGCATGACCAGAAAGGCGTCATCAGCCGGCAGGACGATTGTGTGTTCGCTATTGTCATAGGAATGCTCGAGATGGACGACAGCGAGCTTTGCCTCGTAAAGAGGCCTGATCGCCAGCGCCCTTACGGCATTAATCCCAAAACATGCCGCAATTCTCTCACTGACCGTCAACGCTTCACTCATATGTGTCTCGATCATCCTGGCTGGGGACTGTATAGCCGTACCGACGAGATGCCGCGCTTCAAAGTTTCCTACACAGATTTCAAACGGCAATCTTGAACAAAAGGATCCTCGCGGGGCCGATTTAATAAACTGTCGTGAGGCAAGCGTAGCATGGGAAAGCGACCAATGCCGGCAGGTCCCGTGTTCGAGTGTCTAGAAATGAAAGAACTGCGTCGTGGTCCAAGTTTTCCCCCTCCGCCAGCAATCTTCCACTGGAAACTCGACCGACGGGTTCGGGTGCTCGTTGAAGCAGTTGTCGATCAACCAAAGCCTATTTGGTTCAGACATCGATATCTTTCGGAAGGCGACAGTCAACACTGAACTCGATCAGGTCATGACACCGGCAAGCGATCGAGGGTTCGTCGTGGGGGTTTCCTCGCTCGGTGGCCACACGCGCCGCATCTTCCACGAACATCGTGCGACAACCCACGACTTTACCGAGAACTCGATCTATATTCGCGATCTCTCGGACGCCTACAAGGCGGATCTCCGCGGTCCTTTCGATTTCGTGTTGTTTGAAATTTCGCCAGCGTCCCTCCGCAAAATTGCCGATGATGCTGAAATGCCTGGCATAACGTCGCTGTCGGTTGAAACAGCATCAAAAGATATCGTGCTTGCCAATCTCGCTCGGGCGCTGATCCCGGCGCTCGAAAAGCCAGACGAAGCCAACGCGCTTTTCGTCGAACAAATGACGACGGCCATCGGCACCTACCTGGTCCAGCGCTACGGCGGCCGGCCAATGGTAGGGTCCGATAGGTCGGGTAGCCTTTCGCGGGCGCATGAGGATCTGGCGAAAAGTCTGCTTCTCGAAAACCTTGATGGCAATGTGTCGATTTCCGAGGTCGCCCAGGTCTGCAACCTGTCACGTGGCTATTTCATTCGCGCTTTTCGTCAGACGACCGGTATGACGCCCTACCAATGGGTCCTTCGTGAGCGAATAGACCGTGCCCGCGACCTCTTGCGGACCTCAAATTCTCCGCTCGCCGAAGTGGCTATCGCCTGCGGTTTCGCGGACCAAAGCCATTTCACGCGCGTCTTTGCAGGTATCGTCGGCACCACGCCTGGCAATTGGAGACGTAACGCCTGATTCAGACGAGCCCTCTTGATAAGATTCGCCGAACCGAAGGTCTTGAGCCGATTCCTGAGACACACCAAATCCCCCAGCTCCATCCGAGGCGCGCTAAATTGAATCAGTTGCCCAATCTTCATGGGCGTGGCGAATTCGTATTACGAAAATTGTCTCATCATCTTCGATCCGATAAACGACTAGATGCGCTTTGAAGGGATGAATTCTAACAGGCGGATCAATCTCATCCCGTTCGCGCGCGATGCGTGGATTGACAGCTATCAGATCAAATAACGCGAAAAGTTCATCGTGGTATCGCTTTGCCGTGCCTGCCCCGAACATACGGACACCTTGCTCGGCGATCGCAATAATGTCCTCTGCCGCTTCGGCAGAAAGCTTAAAACTCATGACTTGCTGGCACGAGCTATCGCTTCAGCAAAGAGTTCATCCTTTGATTGGATGCCTAAACCACTTTGGAGCCCGGCCTCGACGAAGCTTTGCATGGCGGCGATCTTGTCGTTTCGCGTCTGGTCGCGTCGGATCAGGTCACGCACGTAGTCGCTAGCATTGGAATATCGCCCGGTCCTGGCCTGGGCCTCCACCCAATCCTTCATCGGGCGTGGAAGAGATACGTTCATCGTGGCCATTAATAACCTCATTGGAAGGCAACATAACCGATTTTGGCAAAGTTTGTCAAAGGCTCAAACGCCTTTATCCCGCTACGAGCGTCGAACTATCCACTTCACAGGGTTCATCCATCTCGCTGCAATCATGATCTGGATACCATGAATGTCGATCGGTCCTAGCGGAGCGCCGCTCGCAGCGAGCGGAACCCGGGACCGACTGCCCCCGGCAAGCCGTTCCGCTTGAGGCGCACCCATGGGCTCCCTCGCCTCACCTGCCCGGCCGTGCCAGCGACCTGGCGATATCGACGATGTCGTCGCGCGAGGCGGTCGGATCCTCTTTATTCCAAGCGACACCGAGCCCGATCCTAAAGTCGATGCCCCTCACCGCCTTCAACTCGAAGGCCCGGTTCGGCAGACCCTCGGTCCATTCCGGCGCAAAGCCGATGCCAAGGCCTGCCGAGACCAGCGACACCAGCGAATAGGTGTCGTCGCAGCTATAGGCGATGTTGCCGGTCAGATCGTATTCCTCGAACTTCTCGTTGAAGTACCGCTCGGTGTAGGAGAGGTTCTGCCGATTGAAGGCGATGATCTTCTCCGAGCGCAGATCGTCGATGGAAATCTCCGCCTGCTCCGCCAGTGGGTTGCTCCTGGCGACCGCCAGGAGATATCGCTCATGGGCGATCGAGGAGAAGCGCAACGAGCCGATGTTTTCCACCGGTCTGATGAAGCCGAGATTGATCTGGCCGTTTTCCAGGCCCCGGATGATGTCGCCGGTATTGCCGCTTGATATATGGATGCGGATATCCGGATACTTGCGGGCGATCTTTGCCAGAAACGCCGGCAGCACGCCGGTGGTGGCCGGATAGACGGTGCCGATCCTGATCTGCCGGATCGTCTTGCCGGCCACCGCCCTGGTGATCTCGGCGGAAAGATCGACCTCGCTCAGGATCCCGACGCAGCGCTCGTGGAAGATCTCCCCTGCCCTGGTCAGTTCCACCCGTCTGGTCGAGCGGATGAACAGCGTACAGCCGAGTTCACGCTCCAGTGCCTGCACATGATTGGAGAGCGCCGGCTGGGCGATGCGCACCTTGGCGGCGGCCCGGCCGAAATGCAGTTCCTCGGCCACCGCGACGAAGTAGGAGAGCTGGCGTAATTCCATGGGAGCCATCCGATGTCAGGGCGCAATTGCGAATGTCGCCGCACAATTCCGACGCAGATTCGTTTCATAGTTCTATAATACGTGGTTTCATAACCTGTCAAATGTTGTGTTTCCGCGATGGACGCACGGCAGCGAGTAGCTCTGAATTTGAGACGCTTGCGGGTTTCGAAAGGAATCTCGCAGGACGATCTCGCGCTCGCGGCAAACATAGAACGCTCTTACGCCGGCCACCTTGAGCGCGGCGGAAAAAATCCGACCGTCACAACTCTCGAGAAACTCGCAACGGCATTAGCCTGCGATGTTTCAGAGCTTTTGGCGCCGCTGCCCGATGGCATTTCAATTAAGCCACTCAAGAGCGGGCGGCGTTCCTCGGCCTGAGCTTATGGTGCTCTTGAATAGATTCGAACTAAAGTCCACCGCCTCCGATACACTAAGCTGCTGTAACTTTTATGCTCAGCGTGGAAAGGTTCGTTCGCGACACATAGGTTCCATCATCGCTTTACGGCAACACATTTCACCTCAGCGAGGAGTCCCTGGTGCGCGAGCTCAGAGACACCTATCCGGGTCCACGCATAGGTTCCCTTCGGAAACACCTCGTTTTTGACTGTCCGGAACACGTCCATGTGCTTGGACATTTCGACGTGATAGCTTGTCATTTCCACGATGTCATCGAACGTGCAATGAGCGGCTTCGAGGACAATCCGTAAATTGTCCCACATGGCTCTGAATTGCTCTAAAGGATCGTGAATAATCTTGAGATCCTTGGTCCGCCCAACTTGGCCGACAACGTAAATTGTGTCTCCGACTTTAACCGCGGGAGCATAGCCGGCTCGACTGACGATCTCCTGCATCTCGTCGGGTATAATGATCTCTCGATCCATAGTGGTCCTCGCAATCGTTGGTGGTTGCTAGCGGCACTGATACATGCGTCGCGAATTTTCAAGCGCTGCTGGATGAAAAGTACAAACGACCAGCGACGTCGGACAGTCCTTCACTTCGCCCGCCGGAGTGACATCTGTACATGGCGTCAGGCCAACTCAGCCGATGACGCTCTTCATCGTTGAGCCAGGGACGGCTGCGTTTTGCACGGCTCGCTCCCAGGCGCAGGTACGTGTCTCAAAACAGCTGCGCCACGTCCCCAGACGGGACGCAGCTAGCAAGTTCATCGAGACAAGCGGCTTTTGCAGAATGCATGCCGCTACTTGGCAGCTTTGGCTGCTTCCTCGATAACCTTTGCGACTGCAGCCGCCTGAGAGATGTAGATAGCGTGGCTGCCCTCTACCTCTGTCACCGTTGAACCGGCACGCTTGTACATCCAGCGCTCCAAGTCGGGGTTTATCGTCATATCGTCCTTCGCTACAATTGCGTAGCTGGGCTTCTCGTGCCAAGCTGCGGCCGAAACCGGTGTATCGGTGGCGACGACGGCGACAGGCATTTGCGACCGGGCTATGAACTCGGCTTGATCCTTGGGGAGATCTGCCCCGAAATCAGCCGCGAACTTTGCCGGGTCGATAAGCAGAAAGCCATCCTTTGTCGGCTTGATATCGTTGGTGGGTGACGGCATCGATTGGAGCAGTTGCGCGGTGCTTTCGCCCTTTTCTGGCTGCAGTGCCGCAACATAAACAAGTGCCTTGACCTTGGGATCATCACCTGCTGCCGTGATGATCGTGCCTCCGTAGCTGTGACCGACGAGAACGACATCTCCGTCCTGCTGATCGACTACGCGCATCGTGGTTGCAATGTCCTGGTCGAGGCTTGTCAGTGGCTGCTGGACAATGCTGACATTGTAGCCGTCGCGGGTCAGGATGTCATAAACGCCGCGCCAGCCCGAACCATCCACGAGCGCGCCATGGACAAGGACGATGTTGCGCGCGTCCGCTAAGGCTGGGGCTGTTACGGCAACAGAAGACAAA
Source organism: Rhizobium sp. WSM4643 (assembly GCF_025152745.1). Classification (NCBI taxonomy): domain Bacteria; kingdom Pseudomonadati; phylum Pseudomonadota; class Alphaproteobacteria; order Hyphomicrobiales; family Rhizobiaceae; genus Rhizobium; species Rhizobium sp. WSM4643. The sequence goes on from NZ_CP104042.1 coordinate 444,800, forward strand.
AGCGCGGCAACGAGGCAAACGGCCACTTTACTGAAGTTCGACATGGTCGGTAGTTCCTTGAGTTTTGTGCGTGGATTAACTGAGGCTTTGAAATCGCCTGAAGGACATGTCTCTCCTCTATCCAACGAGAGACGGTCGTGATCGCTTGCGCTTACTGCTTGACGACAATTGGCGCCTTGATCGGCACCCGTTCATAGAGGTCGATAATGTCCTGGTTGAGCAGGCGCACACAGCCGGACGAAACGGCCTTGCCGATCGAGCGCCATTGCGGATTGCCGTGCAGACGATAGAGTGTGTCCCGGCCGCCGCAGAAGATGTAGAGCGCTCGCGCACCGAGCGGATTTTTCAGGCCCTGCTCCATGCCGCCGTTCTCGATCGAGTATTTGGCGAGCTCCGGCTGACGCGCGACCATTTCGTTCGGCGGTTTCCAACGCGGCCATTTCTGACGCCACTGAAAGACGCCGTTGCCCTGCCAGGCAAAGCCGTCGCGCCCAATGCCGACCCCATAGCGCATCGCGGTCCCGCCCGGCTGGACGAGAGAGAGGAAGCGGGAGGGGGTGTCGACGACGATCGTGCCGGGCGCCTCGCGGGTCGAGGACCTGCTGGCGATAGTAGCGCGGATCGATCTGCTTGTAGGGAACCGCCGGGATCAGAAAGCCGCCATCCTCGGTAGGACCGTACATGACAGCCAGTTCGGCATCTGTCGGCGCAGGAGCGATGTGGACAGGGCCGATCGGATCCTGGAGAGGCGTCGACTGTCGCCCCACCATCCGGCTCTTGCCGGCGGTGGAGACGCACCCTGCCAGGGCCGAGACCGCAGCCATCGCCGAAAGCGACAGGAGGCTGCGGCGGGATAACGAGGTATCAAAGCTCACGCTCATTCCTCGTCCTGCCATCTGCGCAGATCCGTCTGGTCATGATAGGCCATGCGATCAGGCGTGGTGATAAACTCAATCATCGTGCCCCACGGCGCTCGGCAATAGCAGACCTTGTTTCCAGGACCTTTTTCGGTTGCGTAGGGAATAGCTCGTGGTGCCGTAAGGGCTGTTCCGCCAGCCTTCTCAAAGCGCTCTACCGATGCGTCGATGTCGTCGGTATAGACCCCAAAATGCGTGATGCCGAAGTCGCTCGGTGTAACCGGTTGCGCTTGTTTGAGGCCGTGCATTTCAAAGAGCTCGATGTCAGGCCCGGTTCCGATCTTGACCATCGCCTGCGCACGCACAACCGTTCCCGGGTAAGCACCAGTGGCCCGCTCGAACTCGGGTCCCTGCCTGGCCGGATCCTGCGGCCCGAACGATTGGTAGATCACCTGGCCGCCAAAGGCTTCCACCAGGAACGATTTTGCCGCTTCGATGTCAGGCACCGTGATGCCGATGTGATTGACGCCGCGAATTTGAGGTGCAGTCATTATAGTTTTCCTTTCTTGTTGAATCGATGAACGCGATCGGGCTCAATTTGCCCGGACCGCAGAGCTCACTTGGCCTTGAGGAAATCGATGAGAGCAGCGGCCACTTCATCCGGGCGCTCGTCCGCCACATAGTGACTGCAGCGGGCAATCGAGCCGCCCGTAACATCTGTGGCGAACTCCTTGAGCATCGGGACCATATGAGCACCAAAACGCTGCTCCCCGCCGAGACCTAAAACCGGAATCCGGAGCGGTTGCTTTTTGTATTCGAGCGCGGCCGCATGGTCGGCGGTCAGTGTGCGGTACCATTCCATACCACCGCGCGTGCGGCCAGGGAGAGCCATTGCTTTCGCATAGATGTTGATGTCTTCAGGGTTGAAGGTACTGTGATCGTAAAATCGCTCCGCCATGAAGGCCGAGACATAGTCATATTCGCGGCCGTAAATTAGGCGCTCCGGCAGATCCCGATTAGCATGGAACGCGAAATGCCAAATCTTTGCCGTTGTCGCCTCCCACTGGCTCCAACCAGGAAGCGGAACATCGAGGACAGCCAGATGAGTAACCGCATCTCGATAGATGGCGGCCTGCGGCAATGCCACCATTCCGCCAATGTCATGGCCACACACGGCATAGCGATTATGCCCAAGGGCGAGCATTACTTCGTGCGCGTCGCGCGCCATCGTCGCCTTGTCATAGCCGTCAAGCGGGCAGTCGGAATAACCCGCACCACGCAGATCAATCGCCACGACGCTAAAATGTACGGCCAGCAGCGGCATGACGTGGTGCCATTCCCACCAGGTTTCCGGCCAACCGTGAAGCAGAAGGATCGGGGGACCAGAGCCACCCGTGACAGCATTGATCTTGATGCCATTCACCGGCACCAGTTGCTGGGTAAAACCTTCCAGTGTTGGGATCATAACTCTTTCCCGTCGATGTTGATGTTAAACAGAGCTAACTATCAGCTCAGGGCTGATCGAAATCGGTCGCGATCGAGATGTCGCGCCAGGTGTCGATATCACGGCGAAACGAAGCCAACTTCCGCTCAGCGATCGAATGCGCGGCCGGACCGAGCGGCAGATGAAGCGGAGCGTCATCCGCATCGACTGCCTGCAGGATCACCGCGATCGCCTTATCGGGATCGCCCGCCTGATTGCCGTCGTTGGTTTCGCGATAGTGCCTGCGTGAACTCGCGACGTATTCCGGCATCTCCTTGGCCACCATCGTGATAGAACGTCCAAGGAAGTCGGTCCGAAATGGCCCAGGCTCAACGATCAGCACTCGGATGCCGAACGGCTTCAGCTCGCCGGAGAGTGCTTCGGAAACCCCTTCAACCGCAAACTTGGCTGCATTGTAATATGCTGCGCCGCCACTGCCCGCGATCCCTGCGCCAGAAGACATGTTGACGATCACTCCGCCCGAACGTCGCAGTGCAGGCAAGGCTGCCCTGGTGGTTTCGATAAGACCGAAAACGTTCACCTCGAACATCGGTCGATATTCTTCGGGCGTGCCCTCCTCGAGCGCCCCAAACAGTCCGTAGCCGGCATTGTTCACCAGCACGTCAATACCCCCAAATGTCACGACGGCCTTTGCGACCGCGGTATTGGCCGCCGCCGCATCTGTCACGTCGAGCGGCAAGGTGATCATACGGCCGTCGAATGGCCGAGCCATTTCTTCGATCGAGTTGACGTTTCGGGCAGTAGCGACAACCTGATCGCCCCGCTGTGCTGCAGCGATCGCGAGCCGTTGTCCAAAGCCGCTCGAGCAGCCTGTGATGAACCAAGTTCTCATGATGTTTCTCCGCCTGTTTTCGAAATATGGCTTGAATCTAGATGTTTAGATTTGTACTGGAAGTGACATTTTTGTATTTTCAATGTTCATTTTTGTAAGGGCTTGGCCGTGGAATGGAGTGACGTAAAAATCTTCCTTGCGATTACGCGATCCGGAACGCTCGGCGGCGCTGCACGTGCTCTTCATACAAGCCATCCCACCGTCGGCAGACGACTGCGTGCCCTTGAGGAGGCGATCGGTCACATGCTCTTCCAGCGGACCGCGGACGGTCTCGTGCTGACCGAGGAGGGCCATGGGATCATCGCCCTGGCCGAGCAGATGGAAGAAGGCGCGCTTGCCATGGAGCGCCGGCTCGCCGGGCAGGAGCAAAACCTCAAAGGCAATCTGCGCATCTCATCAGCAGACTGGTTCGGGGCTTATGTCTTGCCTCCCATTATGGCAGATTTCTCGAAGGCCTACCCCAATGTAGACGTCGAAATCCTAACCGGCACTCGCCTGTTCAACCTCGCCCACAGGGAGGCCGACGTCGCCTTTCGCATCGTTCCGTTCGACACTGCAGATGTCATTCAACGGCGGCTCTTCAGGCTCGAATACGACGTCTACATCGCCGAGGAGTCGCCTGACCCTAAATATGGCGACGGGACAGGTTTCCGGCTGATCACCCACGATACTTCGACAGGACAATTCCCCGACATAGCCTGGCTCGCCGAGAGTTTCCCGAACGCGAGACCCGTGCTGCGATCAAACAACCGAAACGTCCAGGCACGAATGTGCAAGCAGGGCGTTGGGATCGCCGTCCTGCCCCGCGTCGTGGGCAATCAGATCCCGGGTATCCGCAGACTGGAACTCCCTAAGCCCCCGCCGGCGCGAGACATCTGGATGGGATATCACCGGGACCTGCGACGTCTTCAGCGTCTTCGGGCGTTTATCTCGACCGTCTCGGACCACCTCACAAATGCCCATGCATGGTGAGCCACTCGAAGAAGATCTGGTTCTCCCTACCAACCGACGATGTTTAAATCGCTGCGATGGGAAACAGACGAGACGGACACCTCATTTGCTGGCCGCAATCTCCCTATGCCGCTCCACCACAGCACCCACAATCATTGTCATCAATCCTTCGACAAAGCGCCGACTGAGGCCAACATCATTGCCGATGCTTATCAGTCGATCCAATTGACGTCGCTCTCGCTCACTATCGATCGCCGGCAACGCCTGCTTGGCTTTCAAGTGGCCGACTTGCTCGGTACAGCGAAAGCGCTCGGCCAGGATATAGAGGAGAGCTGAATCCAGGTTGTCGATGGTCCTCCGATAGCAAGCAAGTTGCTCTGCCGCATCATCTGTCATCATTTGAATATCTTCCAAGCAGTTTCATTGGCGCGAGGTAGCGCTTACGAGATGGGATGCACACTGCGACGCGATAGGGCGATCGTCAGCCAAATTGCCGAAACCAGGAAGTAGAATGCCCCGACGCCAGCGTAACCCGCAACGGTTGCGATAGAAGGCTCCTGCGGCATTTGCGCCTGAAAGATGAAGAATGCGCCGGCCACAGCGGATTGGCCACCGCTCGAAATCATCGCCCACTGGCCTCCACTCGTTTTCCAACGCCGCACGGCGGTCCCAAGCTGCAGCAGGCCGGAAAAGATCGCCCATAGACCGAAAGCGCCGAGAACCCAGTTCATGTTCATTGTCAGCGCCAGGATCACGGCTATCGTCATAACCGAGCTCGCTGCGACGTTGATCGCTTGGCTCCGGTTGGCGGCAAGACCCCCGCTCCTCGCGGCATCGATAACGTTCGCGATTGCATCCCAAGCGGGATAGATGATCAGCAGTGCAGCAGCCACCGCAAAGGAATGCCGTCCAGCAGTCAACGCAGCCGCGACCCACAGCACTGAGAAGGCCGCTCTGGTAAAGTAATACTGCTTGAGCCATTGGTCGTTCCCACGCGGGGCAAAGGAGGTCTGCTTGTTCGACATTGTTTTCTTCCATTTTTTGAACTGGTTGATTGATGGTTCGCGCTAGCGTCGTCAGACGAAGACGACATGCTTGCCGAAGAGGGTGTTCTCGTCCCGTTCATTACGGCCGATCCGAACGCTTTTCCCGGCTGACATTTCGGAACTATCGAGGTCCTTCGGGCCGTCGTGAGAGGAAACCTTCGCCCCGCCGCCGTGGGCACCCTTGATGCGCATGCTTTTCCTCGACGCATCACTTATCGCCACCTGCCGCCGCGCCGCCCATCGGCCATCGGGATCCGGGAGGATCGAACGGGTTTGGCTGATTTCGACCTGTCGTGAGGGCGCAATTGCCGAAATCGGAATCACTTTCTGGACTTTGCGTCGGCTCATGGATTGTTTTCCTGTGGTTCACCATTTGATGGCCTTAGATGCCGGCGTACCATTCGTACCCGCGATCTTCCCAATAGCCGCCGTTCCCGCCCCACAGGCCGGCGAAGCTGTCGACCAGTTCGATGCGCATGATGTACTTGGCCTGTTTGTACCCCAGCTGCCGCTCGACCCGGAGACGCAAAGGCGCCCCGTGGCCGACGCTGAGGTCCTGGCCGCTCATCTCGTAGGCGAGGATGGTTTGCGGATGAACCGCGTCGATGAGATCGATGCTCTCGTAGTACCGGCCGCTGCCATCGAGTGTCTTTTCGAGCTCGTCGGCACAATGCAGGACGACATATCGCGCCGTCGGCTTGACGCCGGTAACGCGCAACAGATGGGCGAGCGGAACGCCTCTCCATTTGGCGATGGCGCTCCAGCCTTCGACGCAGTCATGGCGGGTGATCTGGGTGCGGGAAGGAAGCGCCTTCAGATCTCTGAGCGAAATCTCTCGAGGCCGATCAACAAGACCGTCGATCTTCAGTCGCCAGTTTGCGAAGTGACCTTCCAACAGTTCCGCATATTCATCGCTATCGGGAGCACTCGTTCCATTGACACGGAAGGAGGGGGAAATGTCCTTTTCGTCAAACTCGCGCGCCAGTGCATCGCGCGCCTGAAGCAGTCTCTGGGCTTTCATGGTCAGATGCTCAGCTGAGCGAAGGACATTTGCGACGTCTGCGTTCTGGTCCAAGAGGTCGCAACCCGAGAGAGTAAGGGCGCTGGCCCCGAGCGTGCCGCCGATGAGAAAGCGGCGTCGGGTGAAAAGCTTGCTCATGATTTCGGGCCTTTCTCCTGGATCGCATAGCGTCCGGTGATCATCGAGCGGATGTTGTTCCAGGTCCCGGACAGGACCACCATTGCCACATGCACGATGACGAACAGCACCAAAGCCGATGCGGTGACGAAATGAATGGTACGCGCAGATTGACATCCGCCAAAAATCTCGATCAAGGCGGGCAGAGCGGCATCGACGCCCGGTGACATGGTCAGGCCTGTCAAAACCATCAGAGGCAGGAGGACGACAATAACGGCGAGATAGGTGAGCTTTTGAAGCGCATTGTAGTGTTTGGCCTCCTCCCCTTCCGAAAAGCGGAGCCGAGCGTGGTCGAGGATTTCGCGGCCGAGGTGGCGCGGCGAGATCTCATGGGGCTTTGGCGCGAGGTCTTTGCGGAAATGTCCGCTGAGCACGCTGAAGCCGAGATAGACAATGCCGTTGATCACAAACAGCCAGGCGAAGAAGAAATGCCAGCGACGTCCGGCGGCAAGATCCTGGAATGAAGGGATGGTTGCCCAGGAGGGAAAAGCGCGTGAGACCTGTTCGCCATCAGCCTGAGAAACGCCAAGCACGCCCGTCGTGGGGATCTTCAACCCGGCAATACGTACGAAACCGCGCGGCTGACGGCCGCCGTCATCGGAGCCTATTGTCAGAACGGCGGGATCGCCGTTCGCGCCATAATGACCCCAATAAAGCTCTGGGTGGGCATTGAAGATCTGCAGCCCGCTCAAAAGAAGGAAACTCAGGCAAAGCACGTTCAGCCAGTGCGTGACACGGGTCACAACGGAGTGCCGGCGGATAAAGATCGTCCGTGGATATTCAACATTGTCGTTGGAAGCGTTTGCGCTCATCTCAGCGTCTTTCATCGTTGACATTTTACGGCTGCAGATCAGGCGTCGCCGGTTTCTAGTCACTGGCCGAAGCAGTAAGGCGGCTGCTCCGGCCAGTGACGGCGTGGTCTTCACATGGGGGGAACCACGCCATTCCTGCCGACGACCACCTGGTGGGCGATCGGGCCTGTTGCAGCTTTTTCAGCTGTGATGAAGACCACGGCGCCGGGAACGAGATCATCCTTGGTGGCCGCAGCAATCGTCACGACGGGTGTCCCATCCGGAATGGCAATCTTCTTTTCCTTTCCATGATAGGTCACTGTGACAGTCCGGCCGTCGACGCCTTTAACGGCATCCGCGACCGTCGCATTGGTCATGCTGCTGTCGGGCCTCAGATCCCAACCGTAGCTCCCCTCGCCTGTGCCTTTCATTGCCGGCGGGAAAATCAGGACCTCAAGTGCGCCATCGCCACCATCGGCCTTTGGTAGGGATGCAATGCCGACAAAATCGCCCGGCTTGATGTCGGTGACCTTGGCATTCGCGACGCCTGCCAGCTTCCAGTCGTCGGCAAGCGCGACGTCCATTGTCTCCCCTTCGCGGGTCTTCACTTTGAGCGTTGACCCCTGGTAGTCGACGATGCTGCCGCGGACATGGATCGGCGCGGCTTTCTTATCCTCGGCAGATGCGGGTGCCGAAAGGACAGTTACAGAAAGGATGCTTGTCAGCCCGAGGGCCAAGGCTGGGAAAGTATTTCTCATTTTTATCTTCCTACTAGTTGGTAGTTTCGATGGACGCGATTGACCCGAGTAGCCTTGCCACGCGGGATTAGTGAGAAACCGTCGGCGTGAGACGATTGAGGGCAGGTTCGAGTATCATTGAGAACACTTCCGGCTTCCCATAGGCTCTCGCCGAAAGCATTGCCCCGTATACTGTTGCTAGAAATGTTTCGGCTTCAACATGCGGTGCACTGGTTAGACTCACTTCGCCCTGCTTGGAACCGCGCTCCATGACCGAAGCCAGCCACGAGGAGATGAAGCGGAAAAAGTTCGTCACCTCGCTTGCGACTTCCGTTGGGAGGGAAGGCAGTTCACTGGCAAGCATAGCACAGACACAGTACGGTCTGCTGGAATCTTCAATGCATGCAGCCCAGTGGTTTGCATAAGCCTTGAGGATGTCCAGAGCATTCGGAACCTTCTGCTCAAGAACCGCCACGCTTGCCTGGCCATCCTCCCGATAACGCTTGACCAGCTCACGCACCAGATCGACCTTGCTGGGAAAATGATGATGAATGCTTGCTTTGCGGATACCGACAATCTCCGAGATATCGGCGTAGCTAAAGCCATTGTAGCCGCCGCTTATCAGAAGGTGTCGGGTGGACGCCAGAATGGCATCCGAGGTGGTCGAAAGATTGCTCATACAGCTTGTCTACCTTCTAGTAGGCAGATCGTCAACAGCAAATTTTGAGTTTGCGTTATCCGTCCGTGGAGACAGTCACGGCTTTCCAAGCTTCGATTTCCTGGGTCAGGCGTTCGATCCGCGCTGTTACATGTTTAAGCGCATCGCTGCCGAGGAGAAGTTGTGGCGGGGGATCGTCAGATTCGATGAGGGTCAACCGCGTCGGCGAGCTTTTGCGGATTTCCGAGCTGCTTGCCGCTCACTGCCTGACGCGCCTCGCGGATCGGATCAAACAGGGTATCATAGTCAGCAATGGAACGCTCTGTGCGGACCATGGAACGGTCTGCCCAGTCCGTCCGAAACGAGCCGGGGCAAAGGGTTGTCACACGAACACCGAACGGCGCCATTTCCGAACGCATGACCTCTGAAATACCCTGCAACGCGAACTTGCTGCCGCAGTAATAGGCGATGCCGGGCATGGTGATCATACCACCCATCGACGTGACGTTGACGATAAAGGGGTCAGAACAAGATTAGTGCGAAATCGTACGCTAGCCGAATTTGTGTATAATTTCCGTAGTTTGCGCCTTGTGCTGAATATAAAACTCTAGGGGGAAATGCTATTTGGGGCCCAGTTTTGGGAACGAGTATCGATCTCGATCATCACTTTCTCGGCTAAACGTACGATTTCGCACTAATCTTGTTCTGACCCCGGATAGGCTAGCCTCTGTTGATCCAAATGTTCGAGTTGTGCTTGTTTCGCTGGTGAACGAGACCGGCGCCGAACTTGAAAATATCGTCAATGAAGTGCGCGAGATTAACGAGCACGTCACGGCAATCGTTGCAGCGGCGCGGGAGCAGTCGACGGGCCTGCAAGAGATCAATGCAGCCGTCAATGTGATGGATCGCGCAACCCAGGACAATGCAGCCATGGTTCTGCAGACGACTGCGGCATGCCGAAGTCTGGCTGAGCGTGCCGAAGATCTGAACACGCTTTTCGCGCAATTTTCCCTTGATCACGTTGGTAGACCTCAGCAGCTGACGAACCAGCATCTGGCCGCGTAGCGGGCGTCTACCAACGTAGGAAACGTTTACCCGCGAAATAGCCGACAGTCACCACGGTGAGCGTTGCCAGAGGATACCAGGTCGCCACGAACAGTGGACTGTCGTCGAAGCAGTTGGTTGCATAGAGCGTCGCAGCGATCCCGACTGACACGAGACCCGCGAGCGCGCCGGCAAGACCTGGGTTTTCCGGTGCGCCCTGCCGCATGGCGAGGAAGAGAAATGTGCCTGGGACCGCCGATAGCGCCGGTATGATCGTCAGGCAATGCAATGCGTTATGGCCGATCAGTTTATCCAGCCAGACATCGGACGGCGTGACGAATAATTCCAGGGTGGTTGCTGCAAGTAGAAGAACTGGCGGGATCAGCAGCAGCCATCTTCGCCGCCCGATGTCGCTGCCCGGTCGAATGACGGGTCCCGTCAGGGATAACGCGGCGGCAAAGAGGGAGAGAGTGACAACGAACTTAAAGCCGAACCGCACGGTTTCGATCGCCTGGCCGATGTCGTGTCGAAATCCCAGCGTTAAAAAGAAAGCAAGGCCGGAAACCAACGCACCGGCGACTACGGCACCCGATACCACGGAGGTAAGATTGACGGGTTGGCGCGTGTCCTGCGCGATCAAGGTTATGAGGTCTTCTGTTTTCACGCTGCCAATCCTACTCAACAATCAAGCAGACCCGTCACTCATCGAAGCCTGCAATCGCTCATATGATGTTCTCCCGTCGAAGCATCAAGCGTTTCGTCGCTCATCCGGCTTTCGTCACGTAATCGACTGGAGCACAGGCCTCAGCGTGGTTACGATCTTATCGATTGGGCTGCCACCAATAATCGTTTGTCGTTTCGCCGGATCCCAGATTTGGCGGGCTCATCCGACCCGTCATAGCCGTTCTGGGAGCTTTTGACCCTTGGCTTCGATGTTCCAGAGTCTACCATCGCAACAGCTTTTGGCCAGCCAAAGCGCCAACTCCTGTGACGGCGGAAATGGCGATCGGGTACCAGAGAAGGACGAAGAGCGGGCTGTCGTCGTCGCAATTGGCGGCATAGAACGTGGCGGCGATCCCGGCTGCCGCCAGACCCGCAACGGCCCCGGCAAGTGCAGGACGTGTCGGTACTCCATGTCGTAGCGCCAGAAGAAAACAGGCAAGGGGACCGATCGACAACGTCGGAATGATCGTCAGACAGAGCCGCGAATTGTGCCCAATCATCCGTGTCACCCAGGTCTCAGGCGGCATGACCGAAAGCTCGAACACTGCCGCACCGACAGCCAATGCCAACGGCACCAGCAAAGCCGAGCCCCACCAGCGCACGGGCATCCCGGGCTTTCCTATACGATACATGACGAGGCTGCCGGTGATCGCGAGAGCGACAGTGATCACGAATTTGAACAGAAAACGACCGGTTTCCAAAGCAGTACCGATATCATGCCGAAAACCGATTGCTGAGAAAAAGGCAATTGCCACGATCAGAACGGCCGCGATGCTTGCCTGTTGCAGCATGTGAGAGAGGCTTGACCTCACCGGCGCGTCTTGTGCGAGCAATTCTATGAGATTCTCTGTCTTCATTTCAGCGGCTCCGAATAGAGAGCCGACAACGCCTTGAGCGCCCGGTGGAGCGCCACACGTACAGCCACTTCGGTCATCTTCAGACGCTCCGCCGTCTCGCGGACGCTCGAACCTTCGATCGAAATTGATTGGACGATCGTCCGCTGAGGATCTTTCAGGCGGCTCAGTATCTGTTCGATGTCCATCCGCTCCGCCACCCCCACACCGTCGTCGCTTTCCAGGGTCGCAATCACGTCCTCCAGCGGAACGGCGGCCTGCCTGCCTCTGCGTCGCAGGCTGTCGATCAACTTGTTCCGCACCAGGGCAGCCATCCACGGGCCAAGGGGCCGGGACGGGTCCCAGGTGCCCCGCTTGAGATGAATAGCCAGCAACACTTCCTGAACCACGTCCTCAGCCTCACTTGCCGGCGCACCGAATTGTTCGCAGCGCTTGCGAGCAATCACGCGCAGATGAGGCGTGACGGCTGTCAGCAATCTGTGGTAGGCGCGTCCGTCGCCTGCGATTGCTGATCGCATCCAGGAGGCCCACTCTTCTTCGCGCGCCGAATTCTTCATCCGACATATCCCAGTTCGGAGAAAACGCTCGGGTCGTTACATGAGCGGACGGAAATTTCCTGCCAAGCCGACGAGATAGCTTGCATGCTGCGCCCTTCGTTCATGCTCATGCAGGTTCCAGTTGCTTGGCGCCATCGGGCTCAAGGAGTGCGAACACAGGCTTTATCAAGCCTTCGAGCAACTCTTTTTCCGGGCGTGCGCGTGCCAGGACACGGATGCCAAGCAGGGTACCAAGCAGCGTTCCGGCCAGATCGGCGGCGCGTTGGCTCCGGCCGATCGAGCCGTCTTCCTGGCCTCTTTCCACGCAGCGTAGAAAGAAGGCCTCGACTTGCACAAGCACACTGGCGACGACACGCTGGAACTCTTCGTCATGCGGCGCTACTTCAAGAGCCGAATTGACGAGCATGCAGCCTTTCCTTTTTGTGTCGGCCAGGGATCGCTCGATGATTTCGCTAAAGAAGGCATTGATCGCCTGCCGTGGTGGTTTCGATTCAAAACGCCCTACCCGATCCCCAAAACTTCGCTCGACGTAGAAATCCAGCGCCCTGCGATAAACCGCCCGCTTGTCGCCGAAGGCGTTGTAGATGCTGGCGGTCGTCAGCCCCATAGCCTGGGCAAGATCCCGGATCGAGGTTGTTTCATATCCTCGTTCCCAAAACTGCTCCACGGCGAGCTCCAGCACTTTTTCTTCGTCGAATTCCCTGGGCCGGGCCATCTGTTTGTCTCTCGATAACGTGATTACGGCTCCGCGACAGCCGGGAACTTTCTACAATACATTTTATAACGAGTGATTTAAAACGCAATCACATGTCGGCCCACACACGCTTTTTTGCATGGTTGGGCCGGGCTCAACATACAGGGAGACAAACGAAATGGGTCTTGAGCAGGAGCTTGCTGAATTTAACGCGAGGTTCGAGGCAAGCGCGCCTCCTGGTGCAGCAGCGTTTTTGAACGCGAAGATCGAGGAGCTCACCTCTGGCTTTCCGTTCGATCGCGTTCCCAAACCTGGTGATCTCGCTCCCGAATTCTCCTTGCCTGGTGTGACGGGGGAAACGATCTCGTTGCTGGAGACGCTGGCCAATGGTCCGGTTGTCCTCACCTTCTATCGTGGCGCCTGGTGCCCGTACTGCAACATTCAGCTTGCCGCCTACGAGCATGCCTTACCCGCGATTGCGGGGGCCGGCGGCTCTCTTATCGCCATTTCGCCGCAAAAGCCGGATGGCTCACTTTCTATGGCCGAGAAGAACAATCTGACTTTCGACGTCCTCAGCGATACCGGCAACGGTGTCGCGCGGAAATACGGCCTCGTCTACACACTGCCTGACGATCTCAAGGCGGCTTACTCCTCGTTCGGCGTCGACCTCGAAACGATCAACGGAGATGACAGCTGGGAGCTGCCGATACCTGCGACCTTCGTGATCGGCCGCAATGGCCGAGTGCAGCTTGCACACGCCGAAGCAGATTACCGCAAGCGTCTCGCACCTGAAACAACAGTAGCGGCCCTAGAGGCAGCTCAAACTGCGTAAGCAGAATGCCCTAAAGAAGAAGCGAGGTAGAACCATGAATCTCGAAGGTAAGCGCGTTCTCATCACCGGAGGCTCCAGTGGCATCGGCTTCGCCATTGCACGTGCCATGCTGGCGAAAGGAGCTCGGGTCGTCGTTACCGGGCGAAACTCTGAGCGGCTGGCTCAGGCTGTCAGGGATCTCCAGGAAAAGGGGTTGCCGGTTATCGGCATTCAGGCGGATGTCGCCACCCCGGAAGGTCGGGTTCTATCCCTCGACAAGGCCATCGAGGCACTTGGCGGGCTCGATGTTCTCGTCAATAACGCGGGCGGAGTTCGCGCCGGTCGCCTTGAGAAGACGACGGAGGCAGAAATAAGGACGATGGTCGAGGTCGACCTTGTTGCTCCTATTCTCTTGACGCAGGCAGCTCTCTCCTACCTGCGCGCGTCCGGCGACGGGCTTGTCGTCAACGTCACCTCCGGCATCGCGTTGATCGGTGCTCCATTCTACGCGACCTACGCCGCAGTTAAGGCGGGGCTCTCACGGTTCAGCGAGGCACTGCGCCGGGAACTGAAGGGCGAAGGTGTCCGCGTCTTGACGCTCTATCCGGGCGCGACGGATACCCCGATGATGCAGTCCTCGAAGGCCGGCCCCGAACTTGGATTCACGCGCGAGCCGCCCGAAGCGGTTGCCGATGCGCTGATCGAAGGGATTGAAACCAATTCCCTTGAGGTGATCCGCGGCGGCGAGGCTCGCGCCAAGATGATCGCAGCCAACAGGGATGATCCGGCCGCGATCGATGAACGTTTTCTGACAATGAAAGCTGCGCTCGAAGAAGCGGTCAGCGGCCATTCGGCGCTCTAAAGGAGGAAGTGTCATGACCAAGGTAGCGTTGTTCGTACAATTGAAGGCGAAGCACGGAAAGGAAGAGGAAGTCGCAGATTTCCTCAAAAGCGCGCAAGCCCTGCTCGCCCAGGAACCGCTTACCGTCGCATGGTTTGCGGTTCGCTTCGACAAGTCCACGTTCGGCATCTTCGATGCTTTCGATGGGGAAGAAGGTCGCCAGGCCCACCTTCAGGGGCAGATCGCTGCCGCCCTGATGGCGAAATATGACGAACTCTTTGAGGGACCGCTCGACATTAAGCAGCCGGAAGTCCTCGCCGACCGCCTTCCCGGCTGACAAAAATTAATCCGGAGCCGGATGAGGTCCGGCTCCGGATACGTCAGTACCGTCCTTTGACCACCATTCCCGACGGAGCCCTCATGATCCGCTTTTATTTTCATCCGACACCCAATCCAGCAAAAGTTGCCCTCTTCCTGGAAGAGACAGGGCTGCCTTATGAGACGGTTCCGGTCGACACCAGCAAGGGCGAGCAGCATATGCCGGCGTTCCGCGCCATCAATCCGAATGGCAAGGTACCGGCGATTGTCGACACGGACGGCCCTGGCGGAAAAGAGACACGCGTCTTCGATTCCACGGCCATCCTGATCTATCTCGCGGAAAAAGCCGGCAAGTTTCTTGGCTCGCCCGAAGATCGCCCTGAGCTTCTCTCATGGCTGCTGTTTCTCGCGTCCGGCCTGGGGCCATTCTCAGGCCAGGCAGTCCATTTTCAGCACGCGGCGCCGGAAGGCCTGGACTATGCCGTCAACCGCTATCGCCGCGAGGCCGAGCGTCATTATCAGGTCCTCAACAGTCATCTTGAAGGCCGAAACTTCATCGTCGGAGATGCTTACACGATTGCCGACATGTCCGCGTGGGGATGGTTGGATCGGGCCTCGCGCGTGCTCAAGGGGCTTGAGGATCCGCTCGCCGGATATCCGAACCTGAAGCGGCTCTTTGAAACCGTCAATGTGCGTCCCGCCGTTTCTCGCGCCAGGCAGGTCGGCAAGGATCATTCCTTCAAGCGCGTCAACGACGAAGAGACCAAGCGGGCGCTTTTCCCGTCGAACTATCCGCCCGCGGCATAAGCAGGAGCGGTCGATAATGGAGAACGAGATGTCAGAGGCAGCGGAATATAATCCTCCAAAGATCTGGACCTGGAACAAGCCGAGCGGCGGCGCTTTCGCAAGCATCAACCGGCCAATCGCAGGTGCGACGCATGAAAAGGAGTTGCCGGTCGGCCGCCACCCCTTCCAGCTCTATTCGCTCGGAACCCCGAACGGTGTGAAGGTCACCACCATGCTGGAAGAGCTGCTGGCACTCGGCCACAGCGGTGCCGAATATGACGCCTGGCTGATCAAGATCGGCGATGGCGATCAATTCGCCAGCGGTTTCGTTGACATCAATCCCAATTCGAAGATCCCGGCTCTGCTCGACCGCGGTGGCGAAAAGCCGGTCCGTGTTTTCGAATCGGCCTCGATTTTGATGTATCTCGCCGAGAAATTCGGAACCTTCCTGCCGACCGAGCAGCCGGCTCGAGCCCAATGCATCTCCTGGCTGTTCTGGCAGATGGGCAGCGCGCCCTATCTCGGCGGCGGCTTTGGGCATTTCTACGCCTATGCGCCGACCAAGATCGAATATGCGATCGATCGATTTGCCATGGAGGTGAAGCGCCAGCTCGACGTTCTCGATCGTCGTTTGGCCGAAAGCGAATATATTGCCGGCAGCGATTACACGATCGCCGATATTGCCATCTGGCCATGGTATGGTGGCCTCGCCAAGGGATGGCAATACGGTGCGGCCGAATTCCTGCAGGTGCAAGATTACAAGAACGTTCAGCGCTGGGCCGAGCAAATCTACGCGCGTCCTGCCGTCAAGCGTGGCCGCATGGTCAATCGCATGACGGGCCATCCGTCCGAACAACTGCGCGAACGCCACGATGCCAGCGATTTCGAGATGAGGACGCAAGACAAACTGACTGCCGCCCAAGTTCAGAACTAGCGGCAGCTTCAGTCTCGGCTTGCTCCAACGGCTTCGTGTGTGGCTCCGACCTGACGTGTTCAGGCCGGTTTTGGCTGATTGCGAAGTAACGGCTTTTCGATCAGTCGGTGATGGCGGAGAGGATCGCCCCGCCATTTGCTCGCTGTATCAGTACCGCTGTCTTCAAGTCCTTATCGGCCTGGGGCACGGAAAACGAGGTTTTACTCCCATCCCAGGTGCCAAGCCGGGCCAGACGCCGGACGACATGTGTGTGCTGCAATGTCGCGCCGCTGTTTTCCCCTCGCGCAACCGGCACGTCTTCGATCCGCGGATCGTAGCGCACCAGCCAGACATCAGCGTTCCCGGTGGTAGAGCTGGCGCCGACTTCGATATGGTCATTGCTAAAGGCCAGCGCTGGCCCCCTGAGCGAAGGCGTTTGCGCCAGCAGGGATTCGACTTCGGGAAGGCTGTTCCCGACGGCGGTTGCCGTGCCGTTGAAGACCATCTGGGGGGTATAGGGACCGGGCTGTCTCAAGGCCGGTTCATAGGCAACCTGACGCTCGGTGAATTCCGGCTTCCCGTACGTGTCTTTCCAGCCCAGGTAATCCCAATAGGTCACGGAGAAACTCAGCGCGAGAACGTTCTTCCGGTTGCTGATCTTGATGAGATTGGCGTTTGCCGGCGGACATGACGAGCAGCCTTGGCTGGTGAACAGTTCCACGACCGTGAGCTGCCGGTCCGCCGCCGCCGCCACCGGCATGGCCGCAACTGCTGCCAATGACGAAAAAAGCATAAAGCGGCCAATCCTGCCTGGGTATTTCATGATGCGACTCCCGATCGAGGCCGCGCCGGAAAATCCGGGCGGTCAGCGGAAATTCGCCCGCGCGATGATTATCGTTACAGCCTCACGACCATGTGATCGCCAGAGCGGTGGGACGCTGGCTTCCGATTTAGGACCGCACCGATGTAACAGCGGACCATTCTCTTGCGTATTGGGAAGGCCACAACGAACGGTAATGGGAGAAATCATGATTCCGCTTCGATCCATGTTCCTTGCCGCCCCTATAGCGCTCGGCCCGGCCTTGGCTATTCCGGCACTTGCGGAACCGGTCTCCTTCGACGCGAAGGATGGCGTGAAGATTTATGGAGACTTTCGCCGGTCCGAAGGACAGCCGCGCGCTACCATTCTGCTGTTTCACATGGCAGGTTCCAACAAGAGTGAGTATGCGCCCCTTGCGCCTATCCTCAACAAAGCCGGATTTAATACGTTGGCCATCGATCAACGGTCGGGCGGCGAACTCTGGGGCGACGTCAACGAGACGGCTGCGAACGCAAGAGGTAGTGCGGATTTCGCCGACGCGCTTCCTGATCTTGACGCTGCGATCGCCTATAGCAGCATGCAGAGGTCCGGGCCGATCGCAGTTTGGGGGTCGAGCTATTCTTCAGCGCTCGTGTTCATTGCCGCTGCTCGCCATCCCGAGGTAAAGGCGCTCCTCGCCTTCTCCCCTGCCGAATACATCCAAGGTTATTCGATCGAGAAGCAGGCGGTAAAGCTCACCATTCCCGTTTTCATCACATCGGCGCCCGACGGCGGTGAGATATCGAGCGGTGAGGCGCTGGCAAAAGCCGTGCCCGGCCACAGAGCAGTTCAATATATCCCGCAGCACGGCGTGCATGGCTCGGCGACGTTGCGCACCGATGAGAACCCGAAAGGGGCCGCCGAAAACTGGAAGCATGTCATGGCTTTTCTCAACAGCGCCTTTCCACGCGGTTGAGGCGCAAGATATGGCCTTGCCGGCCCCGATTGCGATCACGCTCCGTCCGCGCCAACTATGTCTGGTCTGTCGGCTCGCCAGCTTAAAAGGGTTTGACGATTGCAAGCCATGCAATGATTGCGAATGTCGCAAGGATGGCAGACGGAGCGACTTTGAACAGCCGGTGGACAGGCTTTCCTTCTCGAAGCAACCTTTTCAGCGCCAAGCCTTCGAGACTGTGCAGGCCGCTGAGAAGGACTGCAGGGACCATCTTCAGAAGCAGCCAGGGTGAACCGCCCCAACCCGCACCGAAGGCCATCGTAAAGCCGGCCACCCACACGGTCGCAAGCGCAGGTGTCGTGACCAGGCCATCCCAACGCAGGACGGATTGGCCGATACGACGGACGTCCATTCTGTCCGGTGCAGCTATCGCGATCCGCAAAGACAATGCCATTACCAGCATGCCTGCGATCAGGGTGACGACAGCAAAGACGTGAAGCGCCTTGACGTAGAGATACATCAGCGTTCGCGTTCCTGATCGCTAAAGAGGTCGGGGATCTCCGACAGCGAACGAACGGTAAAATCTGCTGGATAATCTAACCCTTCGGCATTGCCGCGCATAAGGCCGTAAAGAACGCGCTCGTCCATTCCTGAGCGGGCCACTTGCTCCGTGATGTTCTCGACATCGAAGCGCGCCACCCGAACGACGGTGAAGCCGAAGCTCTTCGCGCCGCAGATATCAAATCCATTGGAGGACACGAAGACGACCTCATCGCGCAACATGCTCAACTCCTCCTCCACCAGCCTGTAGGCATTTGGAGCGGGCTTGTAGACCCGCGCCGAATCGACACTTAAAATATTGTCGAGAAGCTGATGCAGGCCTGAGTTTGCAGTCAGACTGGACAGCATCGATTGGCTCCCATTCGAAAGAATCGCCCGTCGACGGGGCTGAAGCCGCTCAAGGCAAGATGGGGCGTCGTCGTAAGGCTTGAGATCGAGATAGGCAGCAGAAAGATCCTGAACCAATCGGCTATGAGCGCTTAAACCAAGCGAACGAAGCGTATAGTCGAGAGACCGCAACGTCAGCGACCAGAAGTCCTCATATCGCTCCATCAGCGTCACCAGCCACGAATATTCGAGCTGCTTCATTCGCCAGACGCTGGTGATTAGGCTTCCTTTGCCTGGAAACGTCGCCTCCACCGTCGCTTCGACAGATCGGACGTCATAAAGCGTGCCGTAGGCGTCGAAGACGAAGGCCTTGAAGTTCTGGTTCACCTCTGTCTCCTTTTCGAAGTTCGAAGATCTCTGCCCGCCGCTCAACTCGCAAGAGGCGCGGCCATCAAGATAAGACTGCTGCGGTCGTGGCCGGCGACGATCCTTAACAGCGACCCTGCCTTGACCGCGACAGGCTTGGCAAATGGGTGCAGGACCTGCAGCCACCCACCGTCAGAATAATCGTCTGGATGATTTTCGAACTCGATGCCATCAGCAAGATCGATCTTCATCCACTGCACGATACCCGCTGCGATGCCATCGGAGATTACAGGAATTTCGATGACGCGAATCTCCTCTCTGTGCTTCGCGCGCGTAAGGTCGATCGTCTGCAATTCGATGTCCGGTGACAATCGCTTCCAATCAGTCATTGTGCCGTGTATGGGCAATCGATTGGCGGCAAGCGGCGCGAATTCCGAGACGTCGAACCCCGACACGTCATCCACAAATGCGTATTTACTCAAGACCTCACTCTCGACAACACAACCAACCGCCGTTGCCGACCGCGGAATGACCGTCGCTCCCTCGTTCAACAAGCGCGCATGGGCATCCTCGAAGGTATTGAGAACGTCCTCTGCAAGAAGGTCGCTTGAGAGGATCTCCGACACCAGGATATCGGCCCGTGTTTCCAGATCCAGGCCGACGGCAAGCTCGGTCGACATTTTGTTGACAACGGTGACGCTATTGCCAAATCCATTCCGCGTGACAATCCGACCGGCAGTTTCGGCGATGAGAGGAACCGCTTCGCAGGTGACGATGTTTGTCGCGCCCGCCCTCGCTGCCATCATCGAGAGCAACCCGCTGCCTGCTCCGATATCGAGAACGGGCGCAGCCGTACCACGCTCTCGAACGACCTTGGCGATTGCTGCCTCAAAGGCATCGTTGCGTCGGACGTCATTCAACATCGGTATGTGCCAGAAGGGAACGATCCTCGTCGTCAGGCGACGAATCTGATGTTGCGCCAGCACATTTTCGGGCTGAATGCTCGCCAATGTGCGAAAGGCCTCCAGCGCTTCGTTCTGTCGGTTTGCCTGAACGAGAGCGACCGCCAGATTGTTAAGCGCCACTGGATTTTGCGGCGAGGCATGGAGCGCCTTTTCGAAGCATTCGACTGCTCCTTTGGCATCGCCAATCTTCAGCAGGATTCCACCCTTCTCCAAAAGACCGACAACATGGTTCGGTTTCATGGCCAGAAGGTCGTTCCAGTAGATAAGTGCTGCTTCGAGGCGCCCTCTGAGAGCTGCCACCCCCGCAAGGAGCGGTAGAACGTCTGACACCCGATAATGGTAATCGAGCACCCGGCGGTAATGCTCTTCGGCATCTTCGAGCTTGCCTTGCGAATGAAACTTCATGGCCTCGCTCAAAGACTTCCGAGCCTCAGCCAAGGCGAGTTCCGAGGTTTCTATCGTCATGAAAAAGCGTTCCCGCAAAGAATCTGGTTGTCCCTGCCGATACGCACGCGCGACCCGGCTTGTTACATCGACCGGGAAAAAATTGCTCTCAAGGAAAAGCGAGCCTCAAAAAGGCTGAGGACGACAGACTAAGAGACGCTTCAAGCCATCCTCCTAAATAAGCGAAATCATACGTCACACTGACGACCCGATAGGCCAGCTCCGCATACGCACATACGCCCGCTGGAAGCTGCCGGTCGGCCATACGGCAGCGATGATGACCATGGGCATAAAGCTGTCGAGGAAAGAAGACGCGCTGAAAGAAGTCAGGGCAACCGTCCACGGTGCAGGATCCTTGATCTCAGCAGCGGTTCGCTCTGGAAGAAGGGGACGTGAAGGCTATCCGCCATCGTCGAGAAGGTTGGCGATAAGCCCGGTCCACCCTGTCTGATGTGACGCCCCGAGACCTTCGCCTGTGTCACCGTGGAAATACTCGTGGAACAGCACATGGTCGTCGACGCTGCTCACAGATTTTACCGAGGGACGTCGCCCGTTTTCGTCCTTGAGGAAGAGGCTCTGCAGTCGTCTGCTCAGTTCGTGCGCGACCTCTTCAAGATTGAACATAACACCGGAACCTACCGGGCACTCGACGCGGTAGTCGTCACCAAAATAAGCGTGAAACTTTCGCAGGGAATCAATCAGAAGGAAATTGACGGGCATCCAGATCGGGCCGCGCCAGTTCGAGTTGCCACCAAAGAGGCCAGTCTGCGCTTCTCCGGGGGTGTACCCGGCGTCTACTTGCATGCCAGCAAAGTTCAGGCTGCATGGCTCTTCGAGATGAACTTTCGACATCGACCGAACACCGAATTCGGATAGGAACTCCTGCTCGTCGAGCATCCGTCGTAGAAGCTTTTTGAGCCGATCGCCGTGAAGCAGCGAAAGCAGTGATCGTTCGCCTGCTCCAGGTTCGGTCCAGCGCGGAACAAGATTGGCCAGTTGCGGGCGATGTTTTAAGAACCAGTGGAGCCGCTTGGAGAATTCCGGCAACTTGTCGAACACAGCCTGATCGAGCACTTCCACTGCAAAAATCGGAATGAGCCCGATCATTGATCTGGCGGGTATCGGCTCAATCCGACCATCGCCATTGTGCAAGACGTCATAAAAGAAGTCATCGGCTTCATTCCAGAGACCCTGCCCACTGCCCGCAACGTCTGCCATCGCACCGGCGATCGACAGAAAATGCTCGAAAAATTTCGTCGCCATATCTTCGTAGACCGGATCGGTCATCGCAAGTTCAAGCGCAATGCGCATTAGGTTCAACGCATACATGGCCATCCAGGCTGTACCGTCGGCCTGATCGATGGAGGCGCCTTCAGGCAAAACTTCCGACCGGTTGAACGGGCTGATATTGTCCAGGCCGAGGAAGCCACCCTGAAAGATGTTGCGTCCGTCGTTGTCCTTGCGGTTGACCCACCACGTGAAATTCAGCATCAGCTTGTGGAAAATCCGCTTCAGGAAATCCGTGTCGGCCACACCTATGCGCTCACGGTCCATCTGATAGACCTTCAGAGCCGCCCACGCATGAACCGGCGGATTGACGTCGCCGAACTCCCACTCATAGGCCGGCAACTGTCCATTGGGATGCATGAACCACTCACGTGTGAACAGGATGAGTTGGTTCTTGGCAAAGGCGGAATCGACAAGCGCCAGCGACACGCAATGAAAAGCGAGGTCCCAGGCCGCATACCACGGATACTCCCAGGTGTCCGGCATTGAGATGACGTCTGCGTTGTTGAGATGGTGCCAGTCGGCGTTCCGACCGCTACGCCGCTCCGTCGGCGGCTTGGGTTGGGCCGGGTCGCCATTCAGCCAAGTGGGCACATCAAAATAATAGACTTGCTTCGACCACAACATGCCGGCGATTGCCTGCCGCTGGACCCTTCGTGCATCCTGGTTCTTGATTCCGCCTTGAAGGACGCCGTAAAACTCATCCGCTTCTTCGATCCGCTGCCGGAAAATTGCGTTGAAATCGGCGAAAGGTTGCATCGCGACGCCGTCCGGTCGCCACCGCAGCCGGGTTTCAAGGCTTGCGGCTGCAGGAACCTCAAGACGAATGTGAGCTGCGGCTTTGCTGCCACGGCCACGAGCACTCACGGCGTCCGTCTTGCCATCGACCACATAGTCATTGACGCCGTCCTTGAACGGTCCCAGTCCAGCTGATCCGAAGAGCAGCGGTGCATTGGTTTCATTCTCGCAAAACAGTCGCTCGCCTTCCCGGTCGACGCTCCACCGCCAGGTCTTCTTTCCTGTCCGCAGCGCCAGTACATCTCCGTCGGCTGTGCGTTCGAGAACGGGCCGCTCGCTTCCGTCTTTCCAGGACCAGGTGTTCCTGGCCCAGACTTGCGGCAGCAGATGAATGGAGGCCGCCGCGGCGCCGGCATTCTTTACGGTGACCCGCATGAGAATATCGTCGGGCGCCGCTTTCGCATATTCGATGGTCACATCGAAAAACCGATCATCTGCAAACACCCCTGTATCGCCGATTTCGTATTCCCGCTCGAACCGCGAACGTTCGCCGTTGACGCGCACCAACTCGTCGTAAGGAAACGCATCCTGCGGATAGCGGTAGACCATCTTCTGATAGGAGTGCGTCGGCGTCGCATCCACATAGTGATAGACCTCCTTGACATCCTCTCCGTGGTTGCCCTGCTCATTGTTGAGGCCGAAGAGCCGCTCCTTCAGAATTTCATCCCTGCCATTCCAAAGGGCCAGCGACAGACACCAGCGCATGCCCTCGTCGCAGAACCCACCAATCCCGTCCTCGCCCCAGCGATAGGCACGGCTCCGCGCATGTTCAAAGAAAAAGGCATTCCAGGCGTCACCGTCCGCGCTGTAGTCTTCGCGCACCGTTCCCCATTGACGTTCGGCAAGAAACGGTCCCCACCGCCGCCATGCACCGCCTGTTTCGAGGAGGCGCTGTCCCTCTACCGTATCCAGAAGCGATCGTGGTTTTGCGTGCATGACCCATTACCGAAAAAGATGAGAAAATCAGGGCTCCATCCAGCCCTGAAATCTAACTCTATCATTTTGTTTTGCGGATAGGCTTTGCTGCAGGCGCGGACATATCGCGATCTGCCTCCGTAACCGCACGCGCCTGATGCCAGTGCTCTTCGGCTTTGCCGTCCGGCTGACCGTCCTCCAGCCAAAGCATATAGGCGCGATGGCGGATATGGTCTTCGTCCAATTCTTTCGTCGGTTGGATTGCGTCTTCCATGAGTCGTTCCTGTGTTTTTCGTCAGCCGCGCCACGTAGACTGCGGCGAGGATGGCTGTTTTGCGATCCTCACATCAATTTCGTGCAAATCGGCGATATTGTTACATCAGGGGGCACAAATGCCGGCGACCAATCCCAGCATCACGCGGGCATTGCCATGGCCTGCCGGGGACCTGTCACTGGGATCGGCTGCTCAATGCGCGAGTCGGGAGAAGATGCTTTGCAGGCCGGAAAGCAGCCCGACAACAACGACCGCGAAGATCACATACCGCAATTCTTCGAACGGTGTGCCGTTAAGATAATCCAGACCATAGCTCCATAACAACACGATCAGACCAACCGAAAGGACTGTGGCGGCAAGTCCGATGAAATGGTGCTTTGGGTCTGTATTGCCTTCATTGCTCACGCGCCCGCTCCATCGGCAAATCCATCCACTTTGAAGATCAGCAAATCGTCGCGTCTCTCGATCGTACCCTCCAGGACAATGGGCGCGCCCGTCTTGTCGAGAAGGCGAGCCGGCATAGGCCCGCCGTTCGCAGAGGAGAGCAAAAAGAAAATGTGGCCCTCGACCGGCGCGGTCGAAACGAAGACGGGTGGGACACCGCCATTAATGCAGAGATTGGCGCAGGCCTTATGAGCAAGGCCGGTGCCGGGCTTCATCGCCCCGCCGCCGCACTTCCCATCGCAAATCTCGCCTGTTAGCCGCCACCTGCCAAGGCTTTCCGACGGGGATGGATTCGGCAAGGCGACCGCCTGCGGTTCGGCAGCCTTTAGATCGTCCCCTCCCCCGATCAGCAGCATTTCCAGGTCTCCGCGCTTGACGAAGACACCACCCACTTGCGCGGCTTTCCCCGCCAGAGGCAACGCCCTGTCGTCGACGCCGAACTTGCCGGATCCTGCCAGCATGATGGCGCGTGCAGGTCTCGACCCCGTCGCCGGCACACGAAGGACTGGATAAGGGCTGGTTTCCATCGTTCCGATCAGATGTTCACCGTGAAGTTCGTCAGCATAACTTCCCGCTCCGGGACTGTCGGTATTGAGAGACAGAAGCACCGAGGCCGAGGCCATACCAGCGACGAAAAACACGATGAAGCCAATCATCAGCGCCCTGACATCGGTCGGCACCTTTTTGAAATATCCAACGAAGAAGCCACGTTCAGCGGGTTTCAACATCAGGCTGTCCCCTCTTTCTTGGGGGTGGGGGGAAGAAGTTCGGCTGGGATTGCAACAGGATCGAGCTTTGTCCCCAACGGCAGAGGTTGAGGATCGACAACGACTGTCGAGCCCTGCAACCGGACCCGATACTTGCGAATGCGTTCCCGGAACGGCGGCGGCGAGCAGCCATCTTCGGGTCGATATTGATAGCCGTGCCACGGACAGGTGATGAAGCCCAGAACCACCTTGCCCTCCCCGATAGGGCCGTTCTGGTGCGAGCAGACGTTCGAGACGGCCGACAAGCCGCCCTTCGATCTGAAGACGGCAATGCGCTCACCGCCCGGAGACGCCCCGATGATCGCCCTGCCCTCGGCAATCTCGGAGAGATCGCCGACAACGATCCAGGGTTCCTCAGGCGCCTTGGCAGAAGCGGCATGGTCTGATGCGGTTTCTCGCCGCCCAGCCATAAGATGCAGCACGCATAGCAACGTCAGCCCCCCGAGAGAGAGGAACCCGAGCGCAAGGTCACGGCGATCCAGCAGGGCGCCCAGCGCCACATGCAGGATGATTGACGCATAAGCGAGATAGACGCTCATGTGGATCGCCTTCCACAAGGGCGGCGTCAGGAAAGAAAGCCAGAAATCGTGACTGGTAACCGCAAGAACGGCCAGAATGATGAGCGCAAAAACCCCGAAAAGCTCGAAGGGAAAGCCGGCGACGCTTGTGAAGCTGGTATTGCTGGTAAATAGGGCGGTCAACTGCGGCGTCGGGCTATAGGAAAAATACCAGCCAAGCACATAATAGGCATGCGTCGCGGCAACGATGGCAGTCATCACACCGAAATGGCGCCTGTTGTAAAGCAGCGGAATGAAGCGCGTATCAATGCGCGCGAGCGGTCCGATCGCCAGCACGATCGTGAGCATCAACAGCGCCAGCGAACCGAAGGCGCGCATCCGTTGCGTCGGAAGATCGACATCGCGCAACGCCGGCGAAAGCACCGGGCCGACCTTCAGAAAGATAAGGATATAGATCGCGATGCCGGCAAGCAGGACGCCATCGTAGATCATTTTGCTCCGGTTCCAGATGACCGGCTTGTAGGATACGCTCACGGTTGCCCTCCCCCAGCTGCCTTTCCGTCGAGGCGGATTGCCGGCGCGTCCGCCGGCAGTTTCGGAGCGCTTGCAAAGATGATGGCAAGCAGCAGCGGTAGCGCGACTGCAAGTCCAGTCCAGATCGCGGTATGGGCGCGACGATGGCGGCGCTGCATGCTATTTCCCTTCCTTTGCAAGACTTACCCAGCGCCAGATGACGATCGGCCAGAGGAGGACGAGGCCAGGAATAAGGAGAGGCCGTACCGCATAGGCGTCATGCGCGCCCGGATCGACCCTGTCGAAGCCGGAGAGCAGGAAGGCAATGGCGACGGCCAGGCCTATGCCGGCCCATAGCATCAGCCCTGCAGCGACGGGATCGGACGGATCAAACATGAGTACCTCACACAGGGCCTGTCGCCGGAATCGCCGCGCCGGTGACGATGCCGCCAGCAGGCGAGATAAGAAAGCCGATAAGCTTGGCGATATCGGCTGGCTGAACCCAGCTGCCTGTCTTTGCGTTCGGCATTGCCGCTCGATTTTGTGGCGTATCGATCGTGCCGGGCAGGATGCAGTTGGCGGTGATGCGCTTGTCGCGGTTCTCGGCGGCGATCGCTTCGGTCAGGCGAATGACAGCCCCTTTCGACGCGGCGTAGGCTGCCTGGTTGGCGCCAGCCTTCAATCCGGGTGCCGCTGCAATGTGGACAATACGGCCATAAGTCACTTCCTGCATCGGCTTCAAGACAGCGGCGCTGATCGCATAGGCCGTGCGCGCATTCATCTGAAACATCTGGTCCCACTGGTCAAAACCTGATTCCTGCACTGGGCCTGTTCGGAAGCCGCCGACCGTGTTGACGAGCGCATCGATCCGCCCGAATGCGTCCAGCGTCCGGCGAACCGCATCCTGACAGGCCGTAAGATCGGCCAAGTCGATACCTCCGATTTCCAGAAGCTCTCCGTCTGAGCATCCTGCCGGCGCGATGTCAGCGCCGAGATTGCGCTCGACGGATACGACCCGTGCGCCGTTGCTCGCGAGTTCTTTGACGACCGCGGCGCCGAGATTGCCGGCCGCGCCCGTCACCATCACGACCATCTCATTTCTCGATACTGCATGCATGGCAACATTCCTTCCAATCGGCTGATCAACATTGTGTCCGCCGCGCCATACGGATCGCATCAGCATTTTGTTACAGATGTTTTAAAACTTTTCTAGTCTCATCGTGCAACGTGCGAAATTTGCCGCGTCAGCGAAAAAATCTATTCGGCCCGCTGTAACGAACCCGGCCGCGCAACCGTACAGGCCTTTGTCACACCCGAATTTCAGATCGGAGCCATCGACATGAAGGTCTCTCGCCAAGGAGCAAAGTAGATGAAACGCGATGCATATGGTCTTGTGACGAGCACGGACAGCAACGACGCGCAACGAGCATTCGAGGGCGCAGTCTTGGGTGTGGCGACCCATCGCCCGAACACAGGTCCAGCGCTGCAGATGACGATTGCGGCCGATCCGCATCACGTTGCCGGTCACGCATTGAAGGGCTTTGCGAACCTGATCCTGGCGCGCTCGGAAACGGTGACGCCTGCCGCTGACGCGTTGAAAGATGCGCGCGTGGCATTGGCCGCGAGAAGCGGCGGAACGGGTGATGAGCGCCTTCTCGTCAAGGCGCTTGAGGCCGCTGTCGACGGCTCCTTCTCCCGGGCTGCGGACCTCCTCGACTACGGTTTCGAAGATCGCCCAACTGTTTTCCTGCCGTTCAAGATCTCGCAAGCCCTGCGCTTCATGCTGGGCGATGCTGGCGGCATGTTAAGCGCGAGCACGAGAGCAGTCGGGAGCCTCGACCTCAAAAGCAGTGGCGCCGGCTTTATTCTCGGCTGCCATGCCTTCTCACTGGAAGAACATGGCCGTTATCAGGAGGCGCTCGACGTCGGGCAACGCGCCGTGGCGCTGCAGCCGGACGATTCCTGGGGGCTTCATGCGGTCTCCCATGTCTTCGAGATGCGTGGCGACACGAAAGAGGGCATCGATTGGCTCGAAGGAAGCCGGAAGGCCTGGTCGCGCTGCAACAACTTCTCGTTCCACATGGCCTGGCATCTGGCTCTCCTGCATCTGGAGCGCGGTGATCATGATCGTGTCCTGCAAATCTATGATGACGAGGTACGGCCTCAGCAGACCGACGATTTCCGCGACATGGCCAACGCCGTTTCGCTTCTCTGGCGCATGCAGCAATCCGGGATCCATGTTGGTGGCCGCTGGATGGATGCCGCTGAAATCGCCAATCGGCGCAAAGCGGATACAACGCTGATCTTCGCGGCTCTGCACAACCTTGCGGCCATGGTTGCGATTGATGATCGCAACGGCGTCGCAGAACTCGTCGCTCAGATCGATGCCAAAGCACTTGACATCGATGATCAGGCGCGCGTGGCAGCCGAAATCGGCGTACCGATGGCGCGCGTATTGGCCGGGCTCGATGCGCCCGCCGACCAGCGAATGATCGACCGCATGGTCGCAAACCTGCCGAAGATCGGCGGCAGCAACGCCCAGCGTGACTTTTTCGTGCTCGCCCTGGCCAAGGCCGTCGGACGCAGCGGCGACAATGCTGCGGTGTCGCGCATCGGCCAGATCCGCCAACGCCTAAAGGCAGACGATCGCCTCTTTCAGTCCATCGAGCAGTCCGTCGGCGTCAGCCTTTCGGCCTGAAAACTTCCCGCAAAAAGGAGAAATGTCATGACTATGATGGAAATGCAAAAGCCAGCAATTTTCCCGGAGATCCAGCCGAGCCTGGCGCGCACGATCGTGCTGGCGGGCCTCGCAGCGGACATCACCTGGGAGATCTGGGCGCGTGTCATCACTCCGCTTTTTGCCGGGGGACCGCTG
This sequence comes from Rhizobium sp. WSM4643, assembly GCF_025152745.1. Lineage (NCBI taxonomy): Bacteria > Pseudomonadati > Pseudomonadota > Alphaproteobacteria > Hyphomicrobiales > Rhizobiaceae > Rhizobium > Rhizobium sp. WSM4643. The sequence goes on from NZ_CP104042.1 coordinate 473,723, forward strand.
GAGCCTGCAGCTCTCGTACAATCAGTCTTCGGCTTTAACAACCTACTCGCCGCCGAAGCAATTCACGCCATCGTCGGCATTATCTTCTATCCGATCGGCTATCTGTTCGTCGCCCGGCCGTTGCAGCGACTGATCTTTCCGAACCTGCCGCTGGTCCTCACTGGTATCGGGTTTGGAACAGGCCTGTGGGTCTTCGCTCTTTACGTGATGGCCCATCTTTTCGCCGGGTTGCCGCCATTTCTCGGCTTCATCACCCTGACCTGGGCCTCGCTCATCGGTCATATTCTGTTCGGCACCGTCGTCGCATTCGTCGTCCGGTTGGCGGAACGCTGAAGGTGTCGTGGAGGAGACCTGCCCGGTCATACCATCCGCCGGGCAGGTTTCTCGTTTTTGAATAACCTCTACAAGGTGGCTCGTTTGTAATGCCTCAATCCAGAAGCCCGGATCGCGTTGCCGATATCGTTGCCAAAACCCTTCGGATACACAAAGTGCGTCATGCCTTTGGTGTGCCTGGTGGTGAGGTTGTCACACTGATCGATGCTTTGCAGGCCGCGGGAATAACCTTCAACCTCACGCGCCACGAGACGTCTGCTGCCATCATGGCAGCCGGCGCCAGCACCATTAGTGGCAACCCCGAACTTCTGGTGACAACGGTCGGCCCGGGACTTGCCAATGCAGTCAACGGAATTGCTGACTCCGTTCAGGAGCGTGTTCCCCTGATCGTTGTCTCTGGCATCGTCGATCGTGCCACCCGGGCTCGCTATACGCATCAGGTGATCGACCACGCCCAACTCCTGCGCCCACTCGTCAAGGCTTCTTTTGAAGTGGAGCCGGAAAGTGCGGCCTCCACTGTGGCGCGCGCCCTGGCAATCGCAACGTCGGAGCCCATGGGACCGGTGCATCTGGATCTTTCGCCCGCCGTTGCCGCAAGCTTGAGCCCAAGCGCATTCATTCCCAAAGCGCCAAAGCGGTTTATCACCCCTGCCTCCGTCACGGATCCCGGCGTTCGCCTCCTTGCTGAGCGAATTCGCGCAGCTGAGCGGCCTTTACTCCTTGTCGGTCTTGAAACTGCACGCAATCAGGCCGGCCCTGCCCTGCGACATTTGGCCGAGACCATCGGAGCGCCTGTTATCACAACTTATAAGGCGAAGGGCATCATTCCCGAGGACCACCCCCTGTCTCTTGGCGCCGCCGGCCTATCGCCGCTTGCGGACAAAATCCTTCTTCCTCTGATCGAGAACGCGGATCTTGTGCTTGCCTTCGGCTACGACCCGATCGAAATGCGGCTCGGCTGGCTGGATTTCGTGACCGACCAGACGAAGCTCGTCGACATTTCCGGGGCTCTTGTCGATCATGCCATGCATCACGCCGGCACATGGATCTCGGCAGACACCAAAAGTATATTACAAGCGCTCAACGGCTCACTCGTCGAGCGCAAGAGCTGGGCAACGGGTGAGCCGGCTGCCGCGAAAGCCGAACTCGATCGCGTCTTTTCGACCAGGGACGCATGGGGGCCGCACGCCATTGTGGATGACCTGAATGAAGCAGCCGGGACCGACGGTCTGGTCACGGTCGACAGCGGCGCCCACCGCATTCTTCTCTCGCAGAAATGGCGCGCACTAAAGCCCCTGTCGCTCCTGCAGTCGGCCGGCTTCTGCACGATGAATGCAGCATTGCCGCTGGCTATCGGTGCCAAGGTGGCAGATCCCGCACGACGGGTTTTCGCCGTAATGGGTGATGGTGGCCTGGAGATGGGCATCGGCGAGCTTGCAACCCTTCGCGATCTAGGCCTGCCGCTAACCATCGTCCTGTTTCAGGACCGCAGCCTCGCGCTGATCGCGATGAAACAGGCATCCGCCGGCCTCGCTCCAGCGGGCGTCGCTCTGGGTGAAACAGATTTTGCTGCCGTCGCCAAAGGGTTTGGTGGCTATGGTGTGAATGTGGAGACAATCGATGACTTCCGTACCGAGCTTGAGGGTGCCGCCCGTCGGCCAGGCTTCAGCCTCATTGCCTGCAGGTTCGATGCCAGCGCCTACGACGGCGCCTTCTGATCCCGATCAGGCGACAGCTCCGGCTGGCGCGAAGGTCAAGCGTGCTCGTGATCCGCGACTCGACTTTTTTCGTGGCGTCGGCATGCTGATCATCTTGCTTGCCCATATACCGGACGACGGCTGGGCGCTCTGGATTCCGGCCCGCTTCGGGTTTTCCGACGCCACGGAGATGTTCGTGTTTCAGTCGGGCATGGCCTCGGCTATTGCATTCGGATCGACCTATGACCGCAGCGGTGCCATTGCGTTGATTGCCCGCGTGGCGCAGCGCATCTGGCAGATCTTCTGGGCGCATATTGCGGTCTTTATCGTTGTTTCAGCGATTATGGTGGTCGCCGGAACGCGCTATGATGGTGTCACCTATGTCGACAGCCTGAACCTCGTACCGTTCATGAAGGATCCCGGCCACCTGCTGGGAGGATTGCTGACGTTGACCTATGTGCCGAATTATTTCGACATCCTGCCGATGTACGTCGTCATCCTGGCGCTGATGCCGGTGATGATCTTGGCGTCGAAACTGCACCACGCCCTGCCGATATTCCTGATGACCGTCCTGTGGCTTGCTACGCAGTTTGACCTGACGCATCTGCCAGCCGAGCCATGGTCGGACCGCCCCTGGTTCTTCGACCCATTTGGCTGGCAGTTTCTGTTCTTTACCGGCTTTTTCCTGATGCGCGGTCACCTGTCGGCGCCCGGCTATGACCGCCGCCTTATGGCGTTGGCGATTCTTGTGGTCATCGTGACGGTGCCCTTTGCATGGGTTCGTTTCCAGGAGATTCACCCCTTCTTCGAGATGGCCGCCGCGCGGATCGCTCCGCTGACCGACAAAAGCGATTTCGGCATCTTGCGCTTCGTTCATTTCATGGCGCTCTGCTACATCGCCGTCCATCTCGTCGGCGAAAATGGCTCACGGCTACGCGGCCCGCTCGTCCGGATCCTGACGGTCGTGGGCCAGCAATCGCTCGCGGTCTTCATCACCGGCATGGTCATCGCCCAGCCGATCGGCATCGCGCTCGATCATGCCGGCCGCACGACAGGCGCGGAGGTGATCGGCAACCTCTTCGGGTTCGCGACCTTAATTGGTACCGCCTATCTCGTTCGCTGGTTCAAAACGTCACCTTGGAAATCGTGAGGCATCGATGTCCACTCATCAGAAAGCCGCCAGCCTTGAGGGTCTGCGCGTTCTCGATCTTTCACGTATCCTTGCCGGGCCGACGGCAACGCAGCTTCTTGCTGATCTCGGTGCTGACGTCATCAAGGCCGAACGGCCGGGCGCCGGCGACGATACCCGCAGCTGGGGCCCACCCTTCGTCCCGAGCGCCGACGGGAGCGACAGCGATCTCAGCGCCTATTTCCTTTCGGCCAACCGCAACAAGCGATCGATCGCTATCGATCTTGCGAGCGACGAGGGGGCGACCCTTGTCAAACGCCTGGCAGCAATTTCCGATGTCGTCGTCGAAAACTACAAGCCGGGCGATCTCGCCCGCCGCGGCCTCAGCTACGACGATATTAAGAAGGTCAAGCCGGATATCGTCTGGTGCGCGATCTCCGGCTTCGGCCAGACGGGGCCTTATGCCGACCGCACCGGCTATGATTTCCTGATCCAGGCAATGGGCGGGATCATGAGCATTACCGGTGATAGCGACGCGAACGGCGGTCGCCCCGTGAAGGTCGGTCTCGGGATCGCCGATGTCATGTGCGGCATGTATGCGACCGTCGGCATCTTAGCTGCGCTGCGGCACCGTGACCGGACCGGCGAGGGCCAGTACATTGATCTCGCGCTCTACGACGCGCAGGTTGCGTGGTTAATCAATGCGGCGACGAACCATCTGGTCTCCGGCAAGGTACCCGGGCGGATCGGCAACCGGCATCCCAACATTGCGCCCTATCAGACCTTCAAAACGGCCGACGGAGATATCGCGATTGCGGTCGGGAACGATCAGCAATTCGCCCGTTTCTGCCAGGCCATCGGCACATCCGAACTTATCAACGACGGGCGCTTCGCGCGCAACCGCGACAGGGTCGTCAACATTGACGCGCTGGACCAGCTTGTGAGCGATGCCCTGCGGGCCGACACGGCGGAGAACTGGGAGCAGCGGCTCATCGCAGCCGAAATACCCGCAGGTCGGGTAGCGACGATCGACCAGGTGCTCTCAGATCCGCATACGGTGGCGCGCGAGATGGTCGTAGAAATGGAAACGAACGACGCGCAGCCGCTAAGGCTTCTGGGCAACCCTCTCAATATGTCGGTGACACCGGTACGCTTGGATCGCGCTCCGCCACATGTCGACCAAGATCGTGAAGACGTCCTCGCGCTTTTAGAGGATCTTGAAAAGGAGCGGCCGCCTGAAGGGGTGCACAACAGGTTTGAGGTGGATGGGCGTTGAGCGTAGATGTCGAACGCGCCCGCTGTCCGACGACGGCACACCAGGTGGCACAAACAGTTCGCATCCCAATGGATCTTATGGTCGCTTGCCGCCCCAGCATCAGGCTGCTTGAGGGGCCGAAACCGAGGTTGCGAATTCATCAGGGACTGATGCCTTACCGACGCCCCGTTTACCGCGCCCAACAGCTCTATAAGATGCCACGGAACCAGACTCGGCACGTCTGGCCACACTGTAACAATTGCATTCAGATCGACGCAGTGCCGATGGAGCGAGTTCGGTGACTAGATCGCGCTGATTGAACATGAAATCTAGAATGAGAATGTCTACAGTCTTCGCTTCGGCTAGAAGCGAAATGCGTAGAGTTGCGGGACGATTGCTGGACTTGGCGCAGTGTAGGGATGCGGTTCCTCAAGGAGACAAGCGCCTCTTAAGAGGAAGCGCGTCTTAACAGCCGGCCGCCTCGCGTAAATCGCTCGAACACCCGCTGCCTACGGCTTTTGGAATTCCGGCCCAGAGCAACAAGCCGCGGACGGGATCCGCCTTCCACCTGTGGAATGAAAATGCCCGTCAGTCGGGCGTACCTTGGCAATGCGACAAAAAATATTTTTGAATGTAACAAGGCGGCAAACTTACACGTACTCCCGGAAGAAAATCTGTCAGGGGCAGCTGATAGTGAATGTGGGTCTACGTTTGCTCGGTTGCCACACTGGATGACCGATACCACTGCTGGCGCGGAATCCGCCATCGTCACTACAACACCAAGGGAAGAGAATGGATAAACGAGAAGCATCTGCAACCTCCGCTGAGGAAATCGCTGCCACAAATGCCGCGAAGCCTCTTCATCTGTTCTACGGGTGTGGTCTGCACCACATCAATGTACGGGTCCGCGATATGGACAAATCGATCTTGTTTTACGAACAAGCTTTCGACTTTCGGCTCGTGTTTCGTTGGGACGGCGTCGAGGCAGTCCAGGACGGCAACATATACTTCCATAACCCGTTGCAGGGAGCACATCTTGCAATGGCTGATGGACAAGTCCTCGAACTGATCCCGGCACCAGAGCAGGCAATCCCCCCAGACCCACGGTCATCGAGCTTCCACCATCTCGGCCTGCGTGTATCCGATCTCGAAGAAACCTACGCGCGGGCATTGGCAGTCGGCGCAACACCGTTACCGATAAAGGACGGCGCAGGCGGGGTGTGGAATGGCGTCACGGAAATCAAACTAAAAGCCCGCCATCCATTCGAGCGTTCATTCGTTGTTCGCGCCGCGCATGTGCAGGGCCCTGATCACGAAATCATCGAATTGTTCGAAGCATGACGGGTTACCAGGGTCGTAACCTTCGGGAACTTTTCGAAGAGCACTTCACGGTCGCATGGATGGCCAAAGCGACAAGCTTGAACGGTGAGAATTTAAAATGAACAGAGCTGACTTCAGTGATATTCAAATCTTGCTCGTTGAGATGCAGCCGCCGATAGTTGCTTCTTCCGCCACACAGTCTGCCGCGGCGATAGGGGATGCAGCATCGGCTCTTATGCGGATCGCAGATGCTTTAGCGATCCCCGTCACAGCCTCTGTCGTGCCTTTGGGCGAAGAAGCGCCGACCCTGATCGAAGAACTCGGCTCAATCAGCTTCCTCGTCCGACGGACGATAAGCGTCTTGAAGGATCAAGCATGCTGCAATTGCCTGGCGAACAAGCGGCGCAGCGTGATAGCTTTGGCGGGTGTGTCAAGCGAAATTGCGATCCTACACACGGCGCTGGATGCGAGACGTGCCGGCTACGAGGTATCAGTCCTGGTTGATTGCTGCGGCGGCCTGAGTAGCCGTACCGAGACAACCGCACTTGAGCAGATGCGCGCAGCGGGCGTCGTAGTGACCAATCTATCCAGTTTCTTCACAGGTGTCGTGGGCGACATGGGCTCCCGCGAAGGTGGTCTCGTGATGGGTGCGCTTGCAGAGCTATGGTCCTGGAACGTGGCACGCGGTGACGAGGTTGCAGGGCCGTCACGGAGAGCCAAGCAGCCTGCAACGTCTTACGAATAGAGCGATGAACCGGTGGTCTTCCCGATGTGCACCCGCGGACGAACCGTGTCATGCTCCTCGTGCAACACCCTGCTGCGATTTGGACATTGAATGCATGCCAAAGGCATGCGCGGTTGGTAACCGCGCATGTTAGGCGGAGCTAAGCTCCGACGCCGTCATCTAATCCGTTGTCGGACTCCCCATGGGCCTTCTCCAAAGCTTGCCGAGCAACCGAGGAAAGTCGTGAGACTAAGACTTTCTGCCTTGCTGCGGCCATCCCATCCAGAAAGCCTATCTAACGCTCCAAAACATTCCAGTCCGTCCGCTGAGAAGGCGCTGTTCCACTTCGACAGGGAAGAACGACGCCACCGCGTGATGTTGATCGACCTGTGGACCGTGCCCATCACGCCAGACAGAGCCGGGGCGTGACGGATGTCAGCAATTTAATCTCGCCCGCTCTGGCGCCTCCTCAAGATGACAAGCTCAAGAACACTGAAAAGTTCGATGGGAAAGCCGACGACGCTTGTGAAGCTTATTGCGCGCGGCGGATCAGGCGGCTCGCGCCTGCTTGATCAAGTCGCGTATGCCGTCCTTGCTCAGCATGCCGGAAGAGGTAGCTCTTCCGATGACGAAAGACGGTGTTCCAGCAAAATTAAAGGCCGTTGCCTGATTGTAGTTTCTGGTGAGCAGATTGGAAATCTTCTTTTCGTTCCGACGGACTGCTTCGGCGACCTTCGAGAGATCGAGCCCGGCCGATGTCAGAAGCCTTTTGACATCGTCTTGGCTGAGCGAGGCAGGCGTTGCCATCAATGCTTCCATCGCCTGTCTGTAGGCGCCAAGTTCGTTTGCGCCGAGCACCGCTTGCGACGCGAACACTGAAACGTCGCCGAACACAGGCCAGTCCTTCATGATCAGCCGGACATTGCCATCCTCAGTAACGACCGATTCCACGTCCGGGTGGCTTTTCTTGCAATAGGGGCACTGATAGTCGAAAAACTCGACGATGGTCACGTCACCCTTGGGGTTGCCGAGAACGGGAGCATCCGGGTCGCGGAAGACTTCGTCCTCCGTCAACTGCTGGGCAAAACCAAGCCGGGGAGCCAATACGGCAGCAACGACGCCGCCGGCGGCGATCGAAAGGAATTGTCTGCGAATAAACATCTCGGTATCCCATTACTGAATATTCTCGGCAGGGGCTTACGCACCGTTTCTCGTGGCTGCAGCCGCTTCCAGGACGTCATCGGTGCCGAACTCTCCGACCAGCCGTTTCCCGGTCTGCCGGCGATCGGACGGCAAGAAAATCATAGTCGGCGGTCCCACCACATTGAGCTCGCGCATGAGCTCACGTTGTTCAGGGCTGATATGGGTGAGATCGACCTTGAACGTCTTCAGAGGCGCTAGCGCATTGGCGACATCGGGGCTGGAGAAGACGTTTCGATCGATCGAGCGGCAACTCACGCACCAATCGGCGGTGAAATAGACAAGGCTCGCCCTACCAGTCGAACGCGCCGCATCGAGCTGAGCAGTCAGTTGGGGCATTGAGGAGAGCACGGCCATCTGGTCCTCTGGATTGACCCGGGCGGCTGTTCGCACGCTGGCAAACCCATTAAGCGGACGCACGGAATCGATGGAACCGCTGGCAAGGCCGACAACGAGTATCACTGAATAGACGGCCGCGAGAAGCCCAAGCGACTGTAGACCCATGCGCACGGGCGTTGTGCGGCCGTTCGTGACGTTGAAAGCATCCAAGAAGACGGCGATCGCCATTGCCCAGACAGCCCACAGGCCAAGTGGCAGCCATTGTGGGATCACCGGCTCCGCCATCCAGATCGCGAAGGCGAAGAACACGAAGCCGAATACATGTTTGACCGAGGTCATCCACGCGCCGGCGCGCGGTAAGGCCTGAGAGCCGACCGTCCCGAAAATCACCAGCGGAACGCCCTTGCCGAGGCCGAGCGTAAACAGCAAAGCTGCCCCAAGAGCGATATCTCCGGTGCGAGCGACATAAAGCAGCGCGCCCGCAAGTGGGGCCGTTACGCAGGGGCCGATGATGAAGGCCGAGGAAAATCCAAGTACAGCAGCCGATCCAACCGACCCGCCCCGCCGCCTATCCGGTCGGCTGAGACGCGCCACCCACGCCGAAGGTAGCTGCAGCTCGAACAGACCGAACATCGACAACGCAAGGAGGGCAAATATGAGTGCAACTGCAGCGACCGTGATCGGCGATTGCAGGGCGATCTGCAAATTCTCACCTGTCCAGGCAGCGGCCGCCCCAAAGATCGCAAAGGCTGAAGCGAGCCCTATCGCATAACTCCCCGACAGGATGAATCCGCGCCGCGCATTGAGCTTCTCCCCTTCGCGCGCAAGCGTGGCTGCCAGGATCGGGTACAGCGGAAAAACGCACGGGGTGAAGGCTAAGAGAATGCCAAAGCCAACGAAGGCGCTAAGAAGGAGCGGAACGCCGCCACGCGACAGAAAGCCGCCAACGATATCTTCCTCATTTGCCGAAGCCACGATCGATGTAAGCTGTGTGGATCCTTGCGTTCCCGTCGCACTGCCGGTCGTTGCCGTATCGGACCATGCCGATTGTCCGCCCGCTGGAGGTGAAAACACCGGCTGTTCGGACACTGCAAGCGTTGTCGGATCGATGATCCGCCTGGCTGGCGGATAGCAGAGACCATGGTCCTGACACCCCTGGTATGTGATGGTCACCGAAGAACCGACGGGACCAAGCTCGGCTTCCGCGCGATCAAAATAGACCTCAGATTTTCCGAAATTCGGATCGATCTTGTCCGTCCCGGGAAATGTAATTAGCGGGACTGAAGAGCCGTCTACGGTCTTGGCCGAAAGATATTGGCGGTAGAGATAATATCCTGGCGGCATCTGCCAGCGCAGGTGGATAGATCCCGATGGCGTGCGATCCACGGAAAACTTGAAAGCGTCATTCATCGCCAGCGGTGTCTCAGTTGCGAGCGCCGGGCTGACGCCAAAAATACATAGGAAGATAATGACCAGGAGACGCATTTTTATTAACCCGCCAAGCCTCTAGGCGACATGCCGCGCCGGCTGGCTTACGTAGTCGGCCATCGCGCGAAGCAAGCCATCTGCGTCTTCAGGTTCGGCGTCCAGAAGATCGGCGAGAGCCGCAATCACCTCCCTCCTGTTCCAGCCCATCGCTGCCGCTCGATCAATCAGGCTGTTGAGATCGGTGACAATCGCTCTTTGACAATCGCGAAGTCGGTTGGGGTGGCTGTGGGAGATACGAGGTGCAGAAATCATGGCTTGGGACCTTAAGAGGGGCGTCGAGGTTTCGCCCGCCCACAACTGCGGACGGGCGGGCTTGATGAGGATGCCAATCATGGAGCAGGCTGTCCCCTCACTGCGTCCCAATTGGCGTTTGCTTTTCTGATGTAGCCGCCAATATCTGAGCGCCAGGTCTTCGCGACGTCGTCGTTGTAGTTGAGATAGAGCTTGTCATGGACGACGGTGAAGGCCTGGGGCTGGGTGGGCGCCTTGTGCCCCTCGGCGGTTCCGAAGGCGCAGTACCCGCCATATTGCGGGGCGTAGTGTCCCGGGTCCTTCGCGAAGGTATCGCGGTGCGCTGCGGACGCGAAGTAGAAGGTGGCACCCTTGTAGGAAGTCGAAAATTCCCGGGTTCCCTTTACCGGCTTATGGTCGGTGAAATAGGCAACAGCATCGTAGCCGTTGATGGCAACACCGTTCGTTGCGTAGATCTCATCGGCGAACGCGATCGAGGCCGAAGAAAACGCAAGAAGGGCTGCGGCCGCGAGCGGCACGATACGCGGGATGAACAGGGTCATGATCTTTCCTTTGCAGTTGAGACGAACGCACCCTGTTCGAAGGCAAAAGGCGAAATGTTACAGCTTGCAGCGTTCACGAAGTCGTGCTTGCCGCTGACAGCCTATTGCGAGCACATCGCAAGAGCGACCTGAGCCCGAAGCTGCTGGATCTCCCGGTCCTTTTCGGCCGATTCACGCAGCAACTGATCGAAACGTGCATCGTTTGCCCGAGAGATTTCCCAGAATGTTACCTTGAAGATCATCGGGGTAGTGGAAGCCGGGTTGTGGATGCTGGCAGGCTCCTGCGGCGACCGGTTCTCCGCCGTTGCCCTCCCCCAAACCTTGAGCGTGCAGTCGCCGCCGACATCGATACGAACGACAGCTTCGACTGTCGCGTCCGCACGGCCTGCGGCATGGCGATATGCAGTCGTTCCGACATGAACCCGCAGCGTCGAAGCATCGATGACGTGCGGCAGCAACGCGCCAGCCGTTTCAACTTCGAAGACAATGCCTGGACGAACCTGGGAGAAATCGATCCGAAGCTCCCGTTCGGACTGTAACAGGTGCGCGATGCTCGGTGTGATCACCTGCCCCCAAACGGCCGCGCCTTCGCCAAAGTGGTGGATGATGGCGTGGCCCATGCTGGGACATACGACGGAATGCAGCATGATAAGTTCCTTTATAACCCGGGACCGAACGTTCGGCCAATCTCGCCAAGGCTGAACACCTCGCTGTTGACTAGTTCGCAGGATGCCTGTCGGTTGTTACAAGAAGCTTCAGCTAATTTTCGGGACAAGGATCATCTTGGAAAGCCGACTGCCGTCAGGCCGGCGTCGAGCATATCTGCACGGGCCTCGTGGCCGCCGTTGTGGATGCACATGATGCTGTCGCCCCGGATACAGCCGGGAACATCGTTGCATTTGATGTCATCAAGCGTAATTGTCTTCGCATGCTCTATATCGCATCTGGCGCGCGAACGCAGGATCGCCACGCTGTCAAAGGCGTTGCCCTGATGAAAACGGCCCCTAAGAGAGCGTCCCTCCAAAGGAAATGTCTGGTCGGCGGTTCCATGGAAATGGATCATCGGCGGAAGGTCTGCAACACAGTCCTGGGCCTCTGGAAGTGGATCCCAGAAGACACCGGAAAAGGTGAGCATGGCTGCCGCCTTTTCGCCTTGCTGACAAGCCGTGTACCATGCCATCGAGGCGCCGATGGAAAATCCTCCGATAATAGTTTTTTCGGCCGTGAAGCCGTAGCGTTTCCGCAGGTCCTCAAGAACATCGGCAATGAATGCCTTTTCGTCTCGTCCAGGACGGACGCTGTTTGGGAATGACCAACTCCCATCGGTACCGTCAACCGCCACAAAGGCGAGATGATGAGATATGGTCGTATCGACGAGGGGGCGTTGTTGCATTTGCAGCTCGGCGGAACTTTTGTAGCCGTGAAAAAAGACGTAGGCGCCCCGAACATCGCCGCCTTTTGGCAACTCGATCCTATAATCGCCGCCCTTCACGGGACAGGCAATGGAGCCGCCGCAAGGAACCCCAGCGAACGAGGGGCCCGACATCGCCGCCAGTACAGAATACGAAAATAGAAAGGCTCTAATCACGAGGGACCTCATCAACACTGGACTGATTAAAGGCGTCGAGCCTCGGGCCAAGGCAGGTAATTTCCTCTGGCATCAAATTTCCGAGAGGATGCGGTACCAAGAATTTGAACGACTACCATCCTGAATTCACTTTGGGCCTTTGGTTCCGATGCGGCTTCCGACTTGGGTGTGTAAAATGCCGCCACTATGCCCGATAAAGTCTGTTAGTACACGGTCAACGTGTCAGTGGAGATCGCTCTTCCGCCTAGCGTGGCAAAGGTCGTGGCCTTCCTATGGTGGTCTAAGAAGATCGTGCCTCTCCCGAGATCCATTAGTTTTCGCGCCCTTCGGCTTCTTTTGTAGGAGGAAGGGCGCGGAGATATTCCGTCTTGGAGCGGCGGTCGGCTTCTTTGTGACGGATCGTGCGCACCGCGCTGTCGTTGAGGCGGTTGGTGTCAGCCTTCACGTATGAACCCGCTGTCACCAACCTTATCTGGCATCAAGCACCTCCGACATCCTGCCCGAGCTGATCGCGTAAAACTGCGTGAGGAACGTGAAACAGATCGACGCTCGATTCCGACGTATCTATTGGTGGAGCATCATGTTCAACCCTTTCCATCCAGGCGATGGCAAGGCCTCTACGTTTCCCTGCACGGCATTGCGGCGGAATAGAAGCCCCGGCTTGCCGGAGAGATCAATTGCTTTGACGATCTGGCCGTCAGGAAGGCTGACCGGCATACCGGCGGTTACGTAGCAACCGGCTTCGACAACGCAATCGTCGCCCAGCGCGATACCAACCCCGGCATTTGCTCCGACCAGGCAGTTTCTGCCGATCGTCACCACTTGCTTGCCGCCGCCGGATGTCGTCCCCATAAGGGAGGCGCCACCGCCGATGTGCGTTCCTTCGCCAACGCTGACACCGAGGCTAAGCCGTCCCTCGATCGCTGTCGCCCCACGAGTCGAGGAACCCGTGTTGCAGAAACCAGCGCCGAGCACAGTCGTTCCTGGCGCGAGATAAGCGCCCAAGCGTACATTCTCAGTGTTCATAACCTTGACGCCCGTTGGCACAACGTAATCCGTCATACGCGGGAAAGGCCAGACACTCCCGACTGTCACTTCCTGCCCGCTAATTCGTGCCGTGTGCTGCACCTCCTCGACGCGTTCTGGTAGACAGGGGCCCACCGAAGTCCAGGCAACGTTGACAAAAAAGTCCAGAGCGCCCGCGAGACTGACCTGATCAGGTGTCGCCAGGCGGGCGCTTAGGAGGTAAAGGCGCAAGTAAACATCACAGAGATCTACCGCCTTCTCGTGAAGATCGCGGATTTTGGTTCGAATCGGGACGATGTAAACGTCCCGAACGGCGTCGTGTCGGGCGACGCCGGAGAAAGATCGTCCGAGGCGTCGCGAGAGGTCGGCTTCGTCGATGCGAACCGTACCTGTATGATCATCGTCATCACCACGCCATGTCCTGAGGTAACGAGCCTCAATGAACCGTCCACTGCTATCGACTGACGACAGACCTAGCGCTGTTACACCTTTACCGAATTTTTTTTCGTTATCTTTGAGCATTAAAGTGCCTCAAACTATGGATTGCGAGTTGCGAGATAAAGGAGCGTCTTAGCCAAGATGCGTTTACCGTCTTGAGGATTTGCCAGCGGATACAAAGGATCCCCAAGCAAACGAAATCGCTGAAGCTCGCAGTGGGGAATTCTCTACTGATAACATCATGGCCATAGCCATTCCTTCCTGTTTGAACCAATTCCTCTTTTCGTTCCAGCGAGCGCGGACGTTACAGAAAGTGTCATCACGAAGTGGTGTAATGGATGCTGCCGGATGAATACCGTTGACAGAGAATCTGGGCAAACCGCGTCGTATATTCGACGAGCACCAACTCGAGTTCGGATTGCCCCGCTCGACAAGCGCCTGCGTAAAAGCGCCCGTTCCACCTGCGCTTATCTCGGACGTTATCAATTGGCCCAATGCCTTCCCGAGGGAACGACAGAGGCAATGCGGAGCGGATGTGCCGCCCAGGTGCGGAAGAATGGCAAAACATCGGACATATAGGCTCTCTCCAGAGTGGGGAATACGTTCAAGGCAGCTGGCCGATTTCAGGGCCACACCGGCGCGGAAAAATGATCTAGAAAGGCCATCAATCAGCAGTCACGGTCCCCTTCCCACTCAACCATAGCCGAGCAGCTATCCGGTCCATCGATGCTCGCCGCGGCGGCGCGCAGCACCGGATAGCGAAATATTCGACATTGCATAAGGCACACGTTTTGCCGTGCGCGGCACCCTACGCACGCTCGGGGCAGATCACACGATCAACTACAAAGCCACGCCCGAATGGAGCAGTGAGGTCTTGCGGCTGACGGGCGGAGAAGGCGCGAGCCATGTCGTCGAAATCAGCGGCCCAGGCACCTTGCCACAGTCGATCAGGGCCACACGGGTTGGCGGGCATATCGCGCTGATCGGCGTGCTCACCGGGCTCGAGGGTCAGGTGCCGACGGTGGAGCTCATGCGCAAGCAAATTCACCTGCAGGGATTGATCGTCGGCAGTCGGCGCGATCAGCAGAATTATATCGCAGCGCTTGAAGCGACCGGCGTCCGTCCCGTCATCGACCGCACCTTTGCCTTCGGGGAGTTGCCTGAGGCGTTCGCATATCGGCTGAGCGGCGAACATTTCGGCAAGATCTGCGTCCAATGGTGAAGGGAAGCTTCTTTTCGCGCAGAGGCCAGCATGACGGGACGGTCTTGGAAAGGAGGCGACCGTCCTGTGTTGCATAACTCCCAACTACGCGACAACGTCAGCCCTCCTTTGTTTTTCAGGCATTTCATATGTCGGTCAAGTCTGTCGCAGGTGGTATAAAATCTGCGACGTGATTTGCGACAAGTGCAGCTGCAATCCACCTTGGCTGCTGGAGAGAGGGGACAAGCGCTAGAACGGAGGGGGATCACCCAGCCAAGGGGCGGACGAATGACGTTTGGCCGTGCTGCAGGCCGTGATCGCCGAGTTCATCGCGAAGCCGCGCCAGCCGTGCCGACAACGTGGGTTGGCTCAGGTTCAAGAGCCGGGCGGCACGCGCAACGTTTCCTTCCACCAGAAGGGCTTCGAGCGTGACGAGCAGGCCGAGATCGAGGTTTTTGGTATCCATTCGTTAGATAACAACATGCAGAAAGTTCGATTTCCGCCTCGGCGACGTACCGAGTAGTATGTGGAGCGGCCTTAGGCTCTCAATCATTCACCGATAATACGGATAGCCGATTGGTGGACGCCCTCTCCATCGAACCGCATCCCAGCTTGAGCGGAAAACATCATGATTTCACCCTACACGATCAACATCCCTGACGAACGGCTCGCCACGATCAGAGCCAAGGTCGAGGCTTTTGACTGGAGCCCGCTGCCGGATGCGGGAGGCTGGTCAGCGGGGGTCGGGGTTGAAGACCTCAGGCGGCTCGTCGCGTATTGGCGGGACAGCTACGACTGGCGTGCGGTCGAACGACGCCTCAACGCACTCCCCAACTTCACGGCCGACGTGGAAGGCGAGCACATCCACTTCGTTCATGTGAAGGGCGACGGCTCCAAGCCGCCCGTCCTGCTTCTCCACGGCTGGCCGGGCTCGTATCTCGAATTCGAGCGGCTCTTGGAGCCGCTCGCAGCGGACGGGCACGATGTTGTCGTCCCCTCGCTTCCTGGCTTCGCGTTCTCCAACCCGATCACGGGCCCGATCGGCCCGCGGCGGGCTGCTGCGCTCGTGCATGGGCTGATGATCCAACTGTTCGGCGACGCGCCGTATTTCATTCAAGGGGGCGATTGGGGTCACGCCCTCGCGGTCTGGGCAGCGCATGATCGACCGGACGTTCTGCTCGGCATCCATATCAACATGATGACCGTGCGTGCGGAGGATGCCGCTCCCACGACCGACGAGGAGAAGTCCTTCGCCGCCAAGCGGGCGGCGATTGCCGATCAGGAGAGCGCCTACTTTCACGAGCAGGCAACCCGCCCGCAAACGCTCGGCGTCGCGATGGCCGATAGCCCGGTCGGAGCGGCGGGCTGGATACTCGAAAAGTTCGGCAAGTGGGCCGATCTTCCGACAACCGCCGATGGCGACCCGGACATCTGGAGCAAGTTTTCCGAGGAGGAACTCCTCACCAACATCATGCTCTACATCGCGCCTGCATCGTTCGTGACTGCAACCTGGATCTACTACGGCAGCCGGCTTGAGGAGTCGCGGATGCTTCCGGCCAGCACCCGCATCCAGGTGCCGACCGGTTTTGCGGCTTTCCCTGATCCGGTGTTCTTGCCGCCGCCGCGCTCGTTCGCGGAGAAGACCTTTAACATCGTGCATTGGACCGACATGCCGCGGGGCGGGCATTTCGCCGCGCTGGAAGAGCCGGAACTGATGCTGGCCGACCTGCGCGCCTTTATCGCGACGGTGTCAGCAGCGCGCTCCTGAACGTGGAGATCTCCGTTTCCCGAAGCGCGGCGCGTGGCGCTTTGCGCCCAGTCCGTGCAGCAGCGCTTGGAAAGTCCAGAGACTGGTCTGATCGTAGTAGGTGAAGAACAGTCCTACGTTGCCTTGATCGATCAACCTGATCCTGCCGGCAAGAGCAAATCACAAATCAAGCGTTCGTCCTCCAGCGGCGCGACCTTTGGCGCGGTCGGTACGGGGGAGATCATTTCGAGGGGGCGCGCCGAATTTACGCGAATACTCCCGGCTGAACTGACTGGCGCTTTCGTAGCCGACCTCTAACGCGACGGACGTGACAGTGCGACCACCGAGCGACAACAAACGCTTGGCCTCGATCATGCGAAAGTCCTTTTGATATTGAAGCGGACTTGTCCCAGCGATCGATCTGAAGTGATGGTGAAACGACGACAGACCCATTCCCACTGCGCTGGCCAGCGAGGTCAACGACAGTCTCTCGCGAGCGCCATCCTGGATCAGCGCGATAGCTTTGGCGATCTTGCTGGCATGGCTGCCCGGCAACAAAAGGTTGCGCAGCATCCCGCCATGCCTGCCGACCAAAACACGAAAATGAACTTCTCGGCGGATCAAGGGGATTATGACGTTCGCCTCGACCGAATTTTCCGGGAGCGACAGATATCGATCAACGGCTTCAATCAAAACCGGTTCGGCCGATCCCGCCTCCAGCGTTTGAGCGTGTTTGTTCTCCGCCCAGTCCTCGCTGATCTGCTCAGCAAGGCTCCTTATGATTGTCAAATCGACAGAAATTAAAACCGCAAGATAAGGAGCAAAGGGAGCGGCATGTTTGACGCGTGTGGCGACCGGCAAGTCATGGCTGACGACCAATAGGTCGCCCGACGCAATTGACAGGGATTGCATGCCGGCAGAAATCTCCGTCGATCCCTGCAGAACTAACCCAAAGACGGGGCCGCAGATCGGCGCCTCAACTTGACCAGGGTGCGTCCTACACATTACCACCAACCCCGGCAGGTGGCTCCGTTTCTTCTCCTCCATGAGGGTGGCGCAACCCGAGGGTTCGTCCGCAAGCCGGGCAAGATGTTGCGCCTTGGAAACAAGTTGTTCAATCCGCATCTAGTGCTCCGCCGCCTGATCGGGGTAGGCGCTCGCACTTTTCGTCTGAGGAGAAGGTGGCTGCTACATGCGCACCCATCGCTTTGGCGAGTTGAAGTGCGGCAAGTGACACCCCGCCGCTGCCCAGGGTCAGCACGGTTTGACCCGCCTGCAGCGCGCCGTCGATCACGAGCGCGCGCCAAGCGGTAAGCCCGGAGGTGGTAATAGTCGCGGCTTCGGGATGGCTCCAGCCCTTGGGCGCTCGGGTGAAAGCTGAAACAGGGCGCACGACATGCGTCGCCGCCATGCCGTCGATCCCGCCGCCCGGCGTCCCCGCGAAGTTGCCGACTGCGGTAAAGGGCCTGCCGGCGGTCCAATGCGGAAAGAAAGTCGAAACGACATGATCGCCCTCGCCCGGATCATCCCGCTCGACGATTTCAAGACGATCTAAACCGCCGGGGGGGCGCACGACATAGGTCTCCATAAGACAGTCCTTTCGCTAAGTGTTGATCAGGCTGCAGGATTAGATCTTTCGCCGGAAATCGGCATGCGCCCCGGCTGGTGTGAGCGGACAAACAAACTGGCGACAAGCGCAGCGCAGCCAGCAGCTGCGCCCCCCAGGGCGTCGTCATAATACCGGGGCCGGCCACGAGCAGACCGCCGATCGCGGAGAATGTTGCGATGCCGAAGTTGAACGCGGCGATGTTGAAGCCCGAAGCCGTCGCGACCGCGCCGGGCGCGACCTCTTCCGCCGCCGCGACCACGCCCGATTGAACGATGGGGCCAAGACAGAAGCAGCAGGCAGACCAGAGGAGCAGGTTGGCGAACATTGTCAGGACGTGCGGGGCTGAAAAGGGCAGCGTCGCAAGCGCCAGGACGAGGCCGACCAGCGCTGCGATGAGGCCGCGCCGCGTGCCGAGCGCATCGCTAAGCCGGCCTCCGCCAAAATTCCCGACCACCGCAGCTGCGCCGAATGCCATGAGCGCCAAACTGACTGCGGCCGGTGACACGTGGGTTACCTCCCTCAGCAGCGGTGCGAGAAAGGTGAAAACCACGAATGATCCACCAAACCCGGTCATAGCGATGAAATAGAGCGCCAGGAGGCGGGGCTTCATCAGTACGGCGAACTGCGACTGCAATCCGGCGGGCCGAACGTGGGGGATTTCCCGCGGCAACAAAAGTCGCAATAGCGCTGTCGCGAGGCATCCGAGCACAGCCACCGCTAGCAGCGGTGCTCGCCACCCAAGGCTCTGCCCGACGATTGTGCCGAATGGGACACCGATGACCATTGCAAAGGTAAGCCCTGCGAACATCGTCGCCACCGCCCGCGCGCCACGCTCACGATCCGCCAGGCCCATCGCAATCGGTGCGCCGACTGCGAAGAACACTCCGTGCGCCACTCCGGTCACGATCCGCCCGGCCAGCAGCACTTCATAAGTCGGCGCAGCGCCGCCGAGCAGATTTCCGAGCGTGAACAGGCCCATCAGCCCAGCCACAAGCCCGCGGCGGGGAAGCCTTCCAGTAAGGGCCGTGACCGTCGGCGCCCCAACGGTCACGGCCAGGGCATAGCCAGTCACAAGCAGACCGGCTTGGGGTATCGTTACCGTAAGATCGAGCGCGACATCCGGGACAAGCCCGATCATGACGAACTCTGTCGTGCCGATGGCGAAGGCCGCCACGGCAAGCGCGAACAATGCAGGCGACATCGGTGTTGCTCCTTATGCGTCGACCAGATCGGCAATGCGCGCGGCGAGGCCGGTTTGGCCCGGCGCAACATGGTCGCCGAGCTTAAACTCCGTGACTTCCGCACCAGCCGCCTCCACCACCCCGGCGCCATCGGCCATGGGGATACGGCCATCGACGGCCGGCTGCCGCCCTGTCACCCGCGCCCTGGGGCGTGGAAGTTCAGGGATGACAGCGTGCCCTCAACGGGGTTTGCGGAAGCGGTAAATGATGCGGTCAGTCTTTCCGCGGATCGCGGGATCGAGCGACAGCTTTGAATGATCGTCGTCGGGGTTGCGCAGCAGATCGGACTCGGCTTCGAGCTTAAACCCCGCGCGCTCGAAATCCGCTCGGAGCACCGCCGGGTCGATGCGGTGGAGCTTTCTGACGACCGCGCGTGCGTCGCCGCCGGGCGCGGCGACGTGATCGACGACGCCGACAATCCCGCCTGGCTTGGTCGCCGCGAAGATTTTGGCGAGGAACGCGTGCGGGTCCATCCGAGGAAACTGGAACTCTTCGTTCTCCCAATAGGTGTCGTGATAGACGAGGTGCATTAGCACAAAGTCGAAGCTCGCAGGGTCGAGCGTCAGATCGGCGGCGGTGCTCGAGATCAGGTGGACGTTGGGAACGCGCGCGATCAGGCCGGCAAAGTTCTTCTTGCCTGCATCGTCGAGCAGATTGGCAGGCTCCCACGCGACCACCGCACCCTTGGGACCGACCGCGCGGCCGATGATCTCGGCATAATAGCCGACGCGCGTAAACGGGGCCGCGGTCCCGGTGAACAGGTCGAGCGCGCGGTCGCCCTGTTCAAGCCCGAGAAACTTCAGCACCTCGACGGGCTTGCGGCTTTCGTCGAGCGCGACCGCCTCGCCCGGCCTCCTGGGAGCGGCGACGGCCGCCGGCACATCGGCGGGAGCGGCTTGGACTGTCGCCATCGGCAATGGCGCGGCGAGTATAAGCGGGAGCAGGAGCGGTTTCAGAATGCGCATTTGGTTTTCTCCGATGGTGGCGTTCACAGGAAGACGACAGCGCCCTCCGTCTCAGTCCGGAATCAGGTGAGGTTTGTCGACGTCTAATCTGTCTGGCCAACCGCAGACCAATCGCGCTCCCCACCGCCAGCGGCGATAATCGCGTCCATGCGTCTGGCGATCAGCTCCGTCAGCGGCAGTTCGGCATCGCCTGCCGCCGCGAGCGCCAAGCCCACATCCTTGCGGCCCAATCGCATAGGGAGTCCCGCCGGCTCGAACCGCTTTTCCGCGATGATCGGTCCGTAACTACCAATCAGGCGATTGCCGTAGTTCACTTCGAGCAGCAGCGCCGCCATCCGATCCGCGGCGATACCGTGGGCGGCAACGATGCGGAACTGCTCCGTCAGCATCTGCATGATGGCTGGGATGCCGGCGTTGAAGGCGAGCTTCGCCGCCGCGGCCATCACCGGGCGGCCGCCGACCCGATGTGTCGCCGCCCCGATCGCGTTGAACAAGGGCTGTGCTACGTCCAGATCGTCCGCCGCGCCTGCCGCGATGACCGACAGCTTGCCGGCGGCCGCGACGTCTGGGCGGCCCAAGACCTGCGCCGACACGAACCGCTGTCCTGCCGCGACATGCGCCTCCGCCAGCGAAGTGGTGAGGTCCACGCTGACCGTGCTGCACGAGATATGGAGCAGGCCGGGACCTGCAGCGAGCAGCCCGCCGTCGCCGAACGAGACCGCCTCCACAGCGGCGTCATTGGCAAGCATCGTCACGACGGTGCCAGCCCGAGCGGCCGCGGCAAGATCAGCGGCGACCGTCGCGCCCCGCTCAGCGAACGGCTCAGCCTTGGTCCGGTCCCGGTTCCAGACGGTAACCTGGTGGCCGGCCGCCACGAGGTTGTCGGCCATACCCGAGCCCATTTGCCCAAGTCCGATGAATGCTACATCCATTTTAATCTCCTTATGCGTCGACCAGATCGGCAACGTGCGCGACGAGGCCGGTTTGGCCCGGCGCAACATCGTCGGACATGGTGTGGCGATCGGGGAAGTCGCCGCCGTTTTGCGACCGGAAGGGGATCGGCGTGTCGGTGAATAGCCCGGCGAGGCGCACACGCCATGCCGCTTTGATCGCCTCGACTTCCTCCGCCGTGGAAACGTGACCCGCGCCATAGACCGCGTGCGTCGGGAGCACGTCCATGCCGGGGTAGAACAGCGCGCCATGGGTCAGCGGGAACAACAGCTGCTCGATCGGACCGTTGATACCCCGCGGGCCATAGTCGGCCGCTGGGCCGCCTGCCTGCACGTTGACCAGCGCTCGCTTGCCCTTGAGGATGCCGTCGCCAAAGCGGAACTCGTTGGAGCCATTCTGATAGCCGTAGGCAAAACCGAAGGCATAGACCCGCTCTATCCAGCCCTTCAGGATCGCGGGCACGCCGTACCACCACAACGGGAATTGCAGGACCACAGCATCCGCCGTGAGCAGCTTCTGCTGCTCGGCGATCACGTCGGGCGTCTGATGCCCGCTTGCGTAAGCATTGCCTGACTCCATGATGAACGACAGCCGTTCAGGGTTGCTGCGCATCGGAAAGTCATCGGCGTCGTACACCGCCTTCCACTTCATGCCGTAGAGGTCCGAATGAACCACGGTGTGCCCAGCTGCCGACAGCGTCTCAGCGGTCACGTCGACCAGTTGCCGTGTCAGCGAAGTGGGCTCAGGGTGCGCGTAAACAATAAGAACTTTCATGATGATTCCTTCTTGATAGTTGGGGGGTGCCGGATTCGACGACGATCTTGCCGGAGTGGCTGCCAGGTTCCTGGAGCCGGAAGGCGTCCGCGATTTCGGCCAGCGCGAGCGCGAAACCTGCCACCTGGTGGATCTGCCGTTGCGATCAACTCGCCGCTGGCACGGCACCGATCTGCTGCATCAGCCCGAGGAGATCGGGCTGACCGCGCTCGCCGACGATCTTCCCGTTGACCACGAGATAAAAGTTCATGGCTTGGACGGCGATCCGCCTTCCGGTCGCCTGTACTCCGAAGAACGTGCCTTCGTGTGTGCCACGCATCGTGTTCCTCGCGGCGATCTTCTCACCCTCGACGATTAACTCCTCGAGCGTCCACTGGATGTCCGGAAAGCCGCCGCGCATCACCCGATGGCTTCGAGATAGCCCGGCGGCCCTATGAGCGGTTCGCTTTGATAAGGAACGTAAAACTCCGCATTCGGCGCGATGAGTTCCTCGCCAAGCTTTTCGTCGGCAGTGTTGATGAACTGCACGAAGCGACGCATGAAAGTGTTGCCTAGGTCAGACATTATGTTCTCCTGAATGGTGTGGGTGATGCCTATCGAGCGCGGTCAACCGTGGGCTGCCGAGCCTGGACTAGGGATTTCGAATAGGTTGACGGCGTTCGTCCGGATAGTCGCATCGATCCCTTCCGCTTAAGGGCTCTATGCCCCTGCAACTTATTTACGATCTTCATATAAAGCCGCATGGTGCGGTGTTGAAATCGAACCTTCTGTCTGTTGTTATCCAGCAAATGGATACCAAGAACCTTGATCTCGGCCTACTCGTCACGCTCGAAGCTCTGCTGGCGGAAGGGAACGTCACACGTGCCGCCCGGCGCTTGAACCTGAGCCAGCCCGCCTTGTCGGCCCGGCTGGCGCGGCTTCGAGATGAACTCGGCGATCCCCTCCTCATTCCGGCTCAGCGTGGGATGGTGCTGACCCAGCGCGCCGTCGAGCTTCGGCAACCGTTGCATGACGCGCTAGAGGGTGTCCGTAGGGTTGTGGCAGAGGGAATGTCGTCCGACCCGGCGACCATGGAGGCCACCCTCGTCATCGCCGCGAGTGACTATGTGCAGTTTGCTCTGCTTAGCCGCTTCTCGGTCGCGCTCAAAACCGAGGCACCCAAGGTCCGCATCGCCTGGCGTGCCCTCGACTTGCTGGCGCTCGCCACGCAGTTGGAGCGGGGCGAAGTCGACTTGGCCTTGGCATCTCCAGACCATGCACCGGCGGCCATGCGCCAGCGCCAGCTCTTTCAAGAGAGTTACGCGGTGATCGCCCGGAAGGGACACCCGGCCGTGCAGGGCCGTCTCAGCCTGGACGTATTCTGCGCTCTGGAGCACGTCGTCGTGTCACCCCAGGGCGGCGGGTTCTCGGGACCTACCGATGCAGCACTGGAGGCCGTCGGCCGCCGCCGCACCGTAGCCCTGTCCACGTCGGGCTTTCTGATCGTGCCAGAGGTCGTGTCGCGGTCCGACATGATCGCTTTGATCCCACGGCGGATTGCCGATGGCTGGTCGGATCGGGTGCAGGTGTTGGAACCGCCACTCACCATCCCCGGCTTCACCATCGTGAGTGTCTGGCACGACCGGACCACCAACCATCCGGCACAACGCTGGCTGCGTGACAGGCTTGCTGCGTTGGCATGACGTTCCGCCCAACTTATAAAAGACTAGGACCAATCGACATTCAGGATTGAACGAAGCCGCTTGCGCGGCATGTGGAGTGCGGGATTTGCATGATGCGCTTCTGATTTGAAGGATTGGGCTGTTTTAGCCCAACCTTTGAACAGGAGATGACGATGACAGAGATAAGCCCGCTACGCCGGCGCATGATCGATGACATGACGATCCGCAATCTTTCGCCAGCGACGCAACGATCGTATTTGCATGCGGTGACGAAGTTCTCGCGCTATTTCGGCCGATCGCCAGACCGTCTTGGACTGGCAGACGTGCGCGCGTTTCAGGTGCATCTGGTCTCCTCGGGCCTATCGTGGCCGGCCTTGAACCAGACAGTTTGTGCCCTGCGGTTCTTCTTTGGCGTCACGCTCGGTCATGCCGAGATACCGGAACGCATTGCCTATGCCCGGACACCCGCCAAGCTGCCGACGATCCTAAACGGCGACGAGATCGTGCGGTTTCTGGAAGCGGTTCCGAGCCTGAGGACCCGCACCGCACTGACGACAGCTTATGCAGCGGGGCTGCGCGCCTCGGAAGCTGTCCATCTCAAGGTCCGCGACGTTGATGGCGAACGCGGCATCATCCGCGTCGAGCACGGCAAGGGCGGAAAGGATCGCAACGTCATGCTGTCAGCGCAGTTGCTCGCGATCCTGCGGGTCTATTGGCGGCTGGCGAGACCCGAGGTCTGGCTGTTCCCGGGCCGGGACGAGACCAAGCCCATCGACGTCCAGGTTCTGTATTCTGCCTGCCGTTCGGCGTGCACTGCTGCCGGCATCGACAAAAGGGTGACGGTCCATACGCTGCGTCACAGCTTTGCCACCCATCTTCTGGAAAGCGGAACCGACATCCGCATCATCCAGGTTTTGCTCGGCCACAACAATCTGTCCACCACGGCACGCTACACGAAGGTTTCCAATACCCTGATCCGCAGCACGACCAGCCCGCTCGACCGGTTGACGTTAGAGGTGGTGCCGCCAGGCTGAGCATAGCTTCGCCATGGCGGCGGGACTGGAGGTGGCGGACATTTTTCGCCGCCACGGGGAAAGATATCGTCAAACACACGACGCTCATCTCGGGCGTGTCGAACGCCGGGTCATGAGTGCGGTCGAGATGTGCCGGACCGCTCGCCTGGGCGGGCATGTCCAGCAATGTCAGGACTGCGCGGCGTTCCGCATCGCCTATAATTCCTGCCGCAACCGGCATTGCCCAAAGTGCCAGGGACAAGCGAGCCGTGACTGGCTTGCTGCACGGAAGGCCGACCTTCTGCCTGTCGGCTATTTCCACGTGGTCTTCACCCTACCGCAGCAGATCGCTGCAATCGCCTTCCAGAACAAGAATACCGTTTACACGATCCTGTTTCGCGCCATCGCCGAGACGCTGCGCAAGCTTGCTGCGGATCCCAGACATCTGGGTGCGGAGATCGGCTTCATCGCGGTGCTGCACTCCTGGGGACAGAACCTCCATTATCACCCGCATATCCATTGCATCGTGCCGGGCGGTGGGTTGTCATTCGACCAGTCCCGTTGGGTTGCCTGCCGGCAAAGCTTCTTTCTGCCCGTACGGGTCCTGTCGCGTCTGTTCCGGCGGCTGTTTCTCAACGAGCTGAAGCAGGCCTACGATCTGGGCCAACTTCAATTCTTCGGCGATATCGCCGGTCTGGCCGATCCGCTCGCCTTCAATCGAACCATCAAAGCAGCGCGTCGCATCGACTGGGTGGTCTATGCCAAGCCGCCATTTGCCGGACCCGAACAGGTGCTGGCCTATCTCGGCCGCTATACCCATCGCATTGCCATCTCCAATTCCCGCCTGGTCAGCATCGATGGCGATCGAGTCACATTCCGATGGAAGGACTATCGAACGGGCGGCAGGCAAAAGGTGATGACGCTCGATGCCCACGAGTTCATCCGCCGTTTCCTGCTTCACACGGTTCCGGACAGCTTTCACCGCATTCGTCATTACGGCCTGCTTGCCAATGGCCATCGGCAACTGAAGCTGGACCTGTGCCGAAGCCTGCTCGACATCCCGCCGCCGGAGCAGACGGCCGAAGAACCGGACGCAAAGCCACCACCTTTGGCGCAGCGCTGCTCCTGTTGCGGCGGAACCATGACGATCATCGGCGCGTGGACCCCGCTCCAGCCCGTACGTCGGCCAGCATGGAACGACAGTTCATGATCATATCATGCGCGGCATCATTGCAACGATCAGCGTCGGCATGCCGAGGGGCCGCGGGGCGAGTGCTTTGGCCAATCGTGCCTGAGCGACGTAAAGCGCAACACCACCAAGGGTTCGGTCGATGCAAACCAGCCGACAGGGGCGTCAAAGACACCGCAAATACCGGCAAGACTCTCCTTCCAAACCTGTCCACGTGCTCCAGCAAGGCTCGACCTTGCCAAACACCATCCACCGCTTCGGCTAAATCCCCATAGCGCCAAACAAACCGCGCCTTCGCTCAATCCGGCTTCAATGAGGTCCGATCAGTGAATGCCGCACGCACAGCGCACGGACCTCACAGAACCCTCCAGATTCCCAAATCAGTTGATCGCTGATTCATAGGACACCGTGTTTTGCACGGAGGCCCTGATGGCTGTGAAGCGGTACGAGTTGAACGAGGCGCAATGGTCGAGAATTGCGCCCTTGTTGCCCGGTAAGTCGGGCGATCCAGGCCGGACGGGAACCGACAATCGATTGTTCGTGAACGGTTGTTTGTGGATCCTCCGCTCGGGTGCGCATTGGCGGGACCTGCCGGAACGCTACGGAAAATGGAAAACGGTCCATCGCCGGTTCAGTCGCTGGTGCCATGCCGGGGTGTGGGAGCGGGTTTTCGACGCCCTGACGGCCGACAGGGACAATCAGTATTTGATGATCGACAGCACCATCGTTCGGGCCCATCAACAGGCAGCGAGCGGAAAAGGGGGGCCAAGGATCAGGCGCTGGCGAACGTTTCTCAAAGAGGAGGCCTCCCCTCTAACACTACTGTAAGCGGCGTTTTCGTAGCACGTTGACCACGTACGATCGGCAAAGCCAAATATAATCCTATATCAACAGCAGGTATCAGACCAATTTCTAACTAGACCTCCGTTGTCATCCGAAATTGAAATTATTTTTTCAGCCAGATTTATTTGCGACAGCAGCAATGGTGCGCTGCCGCGCCAGCCAAGCCTAGAAAAACAATCAATGTTATATGCAGATTGCGTCCGGCGAGCAAAGGCCAGTAGCGGCATCCCGATAAAGTTGAAGACGCCGAGCCCCAACAGGGTCGGCGCCAATCCGTTTGTCCCAGTGGAGGTACTTTGCCAGGGTCGACACTATTTCGTGGTCCCTTGACCAGTTCGTACCGATCTTCGTCGGGTTAATTCCTGGCGGTTCACTCAGTCAACGCGATTATCGCCGAGATCTCCACCTTAGCGCCTTTCGGCAGCGCTTTGACCTCATAACAAGCGCGTGCTGGAAAGGGAGCGCCGGGAACCAGCGCGACCTCTGGTGGACGAAGCGGAGCGTTAATGCGCGGGTGAATGTTGCCCTCGATGCCGGGCGACTCGTGGCGAATATGCGGCACCAAGAGAAGGGCGCCGCAAGCTGCTGCGAGATCGTTTGACAATCAGTCCCCCGCTAAAGCGTGTCGACCCATTCTGCAATCGCGACGTTGACGTCCTCCGGTCGGTCCTGCATGATCCAGTGTCCCGCATTCTTCCAGACATCAACTCTTGACTTTCGGCTCGTGAACCAGGTGCTCATGCGATCGGCTTGCGATTGGTCTCTGCACAGGTGGTAGAAGGGGACCCCCAGGGTCCGGCAGAATTCTTCGCTTGCACTTCCGACCCCGATTTGCCCCTCTCCGAAGAACAGCGGCCCGAACGATTCCCGCACCACATGCTGGGGTGTTCCCTGTAGCCGTCTTGTATGCCATCGCTTGATTGCTGGCGATGTTGCGGCATCATAGGCCGTTTTGAAGAGCTCCGGCCCAACAATGCCGGGATCACCAGTTTTCAAGCCATCCGCGGTCTTCATGAAGAAGGCCCCCACCTCATCGGAAAAACCAAGTGCACCGTCCATGGACACCACCGCGGTGACCAGATCTGGCCGCTTTGAAGCAAGTCGAGCAGCGATCTGGCCTCCCATTGAGTGGCCCATCACGACAAATTTCTGGCTCGCGAAGTTTGCCGTGATCAGCGCTTCGATATCGGCGACGTAGTCATCGGGAGTATAGGTGCCAGACGGCATGACCTCCGATCTACCATGACCTCGCAGATCGAGGGCGACAACACGATATTTGCTCTCCAACATCGGCAACTGCCAACTCCAATCGTGAGAGTCGCATGCCCAGCCGTGAAGAAGCATCACGTTGGTACCAGTTCCGACATCCGTGTAAAAAAGTCTTGCCGAACCCTTCGTAGCAGCAAGCGAATTGCTATGGGTTGCGGTTAGCGCCAAGGCTGTTCCACTTAGTTTGAGAAGCCCACGTCTCGAGAGATCGAAATTATCAGAAGCCATTGTTCCATCTTCACTGAAAAATGTGTTGGTTGCCGCCCTTAGATGAAGTCTCGCGGTCTGTCGTTTGGCGGGACATGCGGTCAGCGATCCTGTCGGGCGACTTTTAGATAGCTGTATATTTCGGTGTGGTCGGCAGCTTTCCCCACTCGTTCCAAACTCTCCTTCCACAATGCGGCCGCATGCTCCAGCCCCGGTTCCGGTTTCCCTAACTGTAGGGCAAGCGATGCTGCTGTTTCTATATCTTTCGCCATCAACGCCATGGCAAAGCCAGACGTGAAGTTTTCCGGGATGATGAACGGCTTGAGCTTTACCTCGGTAGAGTTGTTCTTTCCTGTCGACAGATTGAGGACATCGGTTAGCACATTTGGATCGATGCCAAACTCACGACCGATCAGGATCGCCTCGCACGCCGCCTGTAATCCCGCCGCAGAAACATAGTTGTTCAGGGCCTTCGCTGCGTGGCCGGATCCGATCGCGCCTGTCGCGGTAACGGTACTGCCCATCGCTTTTAGCAGCGGTCTGGCTTTCTCGATCATGGCAGGCGCGCCTCCGACCATAATAGCCAAACTGCCATCCTCCGCACGACGGGCGCCACCTGAGACAGTAGCTCACCTTCCGCGTTTCGATTCCGACAAACAGAGCGTCATGCTGGCCGCGTTCTGGTCGGAACCCATAGCTGAACCGGAGGAAGTCTTCCTCGTAGATTTGGTTCAGCACCGTCGCCGTCGCCCTCTGGACAATCTTGTCTTCAAGGGCGGCAATTGCGATCGGTCGCTGCCGTCCGTCTGTCTTCGGTAGATACGCCCGCCGGGACGGAAGGGCACGATACACTCCCCGTTGAACCCGACTATGCAGGTCCACGATCCTTTGATCGAGGTCTGCTTCGTAGGCTCCCCACGTTTGTCCGCCCACGCCGGGGGCTGCGTTACGCTTGAGTGCGTAGAACGCCGTCGTCAGCATCTCTGGATTGATGTGATGGAGGAGAGCGGTGAACTTCTCCTTCTTCCTTTGCCTTGCAGCATTCCGTATGCGGTCCAGCGCATGGGACACACTTTCCCGGTCCTGTGCCCGTCGCGTGCTTTGCTGGTCCGCATTCCCCTTGGTTCCTGCCCTTGGCTCCCCTTGCTCCGCCACCGATACTCCGGCGTTGTTCGCAAGGTTCGTTGCTACTATGGCAGGATCTGACTCCTCGAGATCGTTCTTCACCGGATTCGGCTCCTCGCCTTCCCGATGCGGACCAGCAGTGGCATCCCACTCTGGCCAATCCCGAGGTCTCCCGGTTCCCGCGCAAGGAGCGTCCATGCATGTCACGGTCTCAGACCACGCCGGGTTGAATCGACACTCGCGCTGTCGCACCGATTCATATTGCCTTCCGCACACAAGACGAACGTCGGCACCCGAGAAGCGTCAATTTCGCGGTTCAATGGCTGGCCTACATGCTCCCCTGTCAACGCTTCACGCACAGCCTCACGGCTGCCCGCGCATGACTCAGGGTCAATTTGGATCGCTACTCCTTCATTGCAATGGACTTTCACCATCTACTCCTTGCCGGTTTCTACCGGCGCACCTTGTTCCGACCCCTAATTCGAGGTTATTGTCCTCGCAGAAGATCGTTAGTGCCCGTTTGGCTTCACGGAACCGCCAAAGTCCAAACGACATTTTCATTGCTCCAAGCTGTTTCCACCGACGCGATATTGCCAGTGCGATGTCGCTTGGTGTGCCGGAGATGTAACAAGTAGTACCGGCGGGAATTATACATCCGCAGGTAAAACCTATTGCGCACTCTTCAGATTCAGAGACCGCGTTGCTGTCGCTCTTTAGCCTGGTTGGGTGAGGTCCAGAGCCAAAACGGAGCTGGGGACCGGTGGACGCCAGATTAGTTCCACCGGCTATACCATCACGGCCAAAACTTGATCTTAAGCCGAATGTCGAGAGAAAAGCTGAAGCGACGAATTCGAGCGCAGGCCTATCCGTTCGTAAACCGGCTTCCCGTCTGCTGTTGCTTGAAGGCAGACGCGTTTGATGCCGGTTGACTGGCTTGCCTCGTATAAGGCCTTGCGCGTGACAGCTTCTCCAAAGCCGAGCCGGCGGCGCTTTGCTTCTGTGGCAACCAAGACCAGAAATAATCGCCCGTCCACCACACAGGCGCCTGCGCAAGCAACAGGATTTGAGCCCTCGTAAGCAACGAAAGCGAATATCTCTTCGCGCCAGAGGCGCGACCCGCGAAACGTTGACATCGCATCCTCTTCGGATAAGCCGTATGCCCTGGCATTCAGGCTGGCATATGCGTCAAGATGCTGCGCGCTGGTTACCCGCTCAAACCGCAACAAAGGGTGGCTGGGTTCATCTTGGGTTATCAGATCGCCTGCCATTCCCCAACACGTGAACGAACTGATCAATCCGCTCTCACGCGCCAACGAGCCGATCTCAGCTCTGAGGTTCGGCGAAACCAAGTCATCAAAAAGCCAAACGCAACCTGGTTGCGCACGGCCATCCATGAACTCTGACGACCGCAAAAGAAGCCGTCTCAATTGCTCCTCGGTCTCCACTGGAGCAGTCACAACAAGCGCATTGTAGAAGGCAAACTTCGCATCGGCCCATCGCACCGCAAGCCCTTCATCGTCGGTCACAGCACCGTTTACGTCCGCGACGAGTTTGCCCCACATTTCAGAGAGCTGGTTGACCGATTCAATTGCTTCAGCGTTGATATGAAACATCTAAAATCTCCTTATGTTTCTAAGAGTTCAAAGTGTCTTGCCGTAATAAATAACGGGCAGAATGTTATTCCAGTACGGATTGATCCTCTGGAAGCCCAGTGCCTCATAGGCCGCGATCGCGGAGGTCATAGCGGGCATGGTATCGAGGACCAGACGTCTGCACCTCATTCTTCTCGCCGTATCAAGCGTAGCTTTGATCAGTGAGTTTCCGATCCCGATCGCGGCCGCAGCTGAACACGAAGAACCTCGCGGAGGTAATCTGCGACCATCGGGAAAGAGGCTGCGGCGACGGTCACATGGCAGTAGGTTGGCTAACCCCGTTGAAGTCATCATCCGTCAAGGCTCATTCGTCCCGAGGGTCCCGCCAATGCCACCACCTCTCCGGCCGTTCACGAAAATTCCGGGACGAGCGAGGCAGCCGCTTCCTGTATTGCCCGCCAGACCATTTCTATATCGCTCGCTGCCGTCGCTATTGTACCGATCGAGACGCGGACCATCCAATGCCCTGCCGCCGTTGCCGGCGTGATATAGGCCTGGCCTGACGTATTGACCGCATGCGCCCAGGCGCGAGTGAAATCATCGAGACGGTCGGGCGGAACAGCCTTCGGCCGATAAACAATACAGACGGTCTGCAGAACGACGGGGGCGATGACCTCCCAATCAGGGGCGGCTTCCACTTTCGACCGAAGATCCTGAGCCAGGCCAATGTCTCGCCGCAACCTGGCTTGCAACCCGGACACGCCCTGTTCGCGTATGGCGAACCAGAGTTTCAAAGCCCTGAACCTTCGTCCCAGAGGAATGCCGGCGTTGCGTAGGTTACGCACTTTTTCGTCGGCACTCGATTGAAGGAAGCTCGGATCGGCAGACATCACCCGAAGCAGATGAGGCTCGTCTCGAACGAAATAGAGCGAGCAATCAAATGGGACGCCCAGCCATTTGTGCGCGTTTATTACCACGCTGTCTGCGTCCTCGATACCGTCCCACATCCAACGCAACTCCGGCAGGATCATCGCGTTACCGGCCATGGCGGCATCGACGTGCAGCCACAAGCCGTGTCTGAGCGCGATGTCAGCGATGTTGGACAGTGGATCGATCGACACGGTAGCGGTCCCACCGACGGCGGCTACGATCGCACAGGGAGTGGAACCGGAGTGGATGTCCGCGACGATGGCATGCTCGAGTGCCTCAGGACGCATCGCGAAATTGCGGTCGGTATCCACCATGCGGACATTCTCACGACCGAATCCCGCCAGCAGTGCCGCTTTTTCCACCGATGAATGGGCGCTCGCCGACGTGTAGATTGTGAGTGGCCGGTGTTCAGCCTGCAGGCCGCGCCCGGCAAGAGAAAATCTCGTCGTTTTCTCCCGCGCGCACAGCAAAGCAACCAATGTGCTCGTCGACGCAGTGTCGTTGATAACTCCGAACCACGCCGATGACAGGCCTACCATTTGCCTGAACCAGTCGACCGCGACTTCCTCAATTTCAGTCACGGCGGGAGATGACTGCCAGGACAGGCCGAGCACGCCAAGTCCGCTACTTACGAGGTCACCCAAGATACCAGAGCCAAGGGAGTTAGAGGGGAAGTAGCCAAAGAACCTTGGGTGTTGCCAATGCGAAATATTCGGGAGAACGACCTTGTCGAGATCAGCGATGATCTGGTCAAAACCCTCAGCTTCTACCGGCGGTACGGCAGGAAGCATCGCTTTGACATCACCCGGCTGTGTCGCAGGTTGGACCGGATAGTCAGATATCTTCGCATGATAGTCCGCGAGCCAGTCAATGATTTCATGACCTCTCTGTCGGAATTCTTCGGGCGTCATGTAGATCTCCTGCTTGTGCTTAAAAATTCGTCGTATAATTGCGAGCTTTCGAAAATGTATCTCACGCGACTCCGTGTGTTCATTGCCTTGGAAGTTCCAGTATCAGTCGTGCTCAGGTGCCTGATCCTGCACAAAACCTGCCTGTTCCTGCTGTAGCGGGGTCTAGGTCGGCCGGGTGTCCTGCTACTTACTCCCACGCCCATAGCAGTCCGTAGGTCTTCTTGTAGCTTAAGGGTCCAACAAAACGCATAGGAGATTCCGTAGGGACACAGCTAGTCGCGAAACTGAAGCACCAATTCAAAGATCTACCACCGCAATAGTTTATGGCCGGCCAGAGCGCCAATTCCTGTAACAACGGATATGGCGATCGGATACCAGAGGAGGACGAAGAGCGGGCTGTCGTCATTGCAATTTGCGGCATAGAATGTGGCGGCGATTCCGGCTGACGCTAGGCCCGCCGCGGCTCCCGCAATTCCCGGCTGAGCCGGCGCTCCGTGCCTAAGCGCCACAAGAAAACATGCAAGAGGCCCGGCCGACAAGGAAGGAATGATTGTCAGACAGAGCCGCGAATTATGTCCGATCATGAGCGACATCCAGATTTCAGGGGGCATGACCGAAAGCTCGAATACTGCCGCGCCAACGGACAATGCCAACGGCACCAGCAAAGCCCAGGCCCACCACAGCAACGGGACGCCCGGCCTACCAACACGGTACATGACAAGGCCACCGGTGACTGCGAGCGCGATCGTGATAACGAATTTGAACAGGAAGCGACCGGTGTCCATTGCGGTGTCGATGTCCGGTCGGAAACCGATCGCCGAAAAAAAGGCGATCGCAACGATCAGAACGGCCGCGATGCTCGCCTGCTGGAGCATATGACTGAGATTAGACCTTACAGGCGCGTCCTGCGCAAGCAGCTCTATGAGATGATCTGTCTTCACTTCAGCGGCTCCGAATAAAGGGCCGACAACGCCTTGAGCGCCCGGTGGAGCGACACACGCACCGCCACCTCTGTCATCTTCAGACGCTCTGCCGTCTCGCGGACGCTCGACCCCTCTATCGAAATGGATTGAACGATTGTTCGCTGAGGATCCTTCAGCCGGCCCAATATCTGTTCGATGTCCATCCTGTCAGCGGCCCCTGCTCCGTCATCGCTTTCGAGGATCGCAATCACGTCTTCGAGGGGAACGGCGGCCTGCTTGCCTCTCCGCCTCAGGCTATCGATCAATTTGTTGCGCACGAGAGCGGCCATCCACGGACCCAGGGGCCGGGATGGATCCCATGTGCCGCGTTTGAGATGGATAGCCAGCAATACTTCCTGAACCACGTCCTCGGCCTCACTTGCCGGCGCACCGAACTGTTCGCAGCGCCTACGAGCGATCACACGCAGATGGGGTGTGATCGCTGTCAGCAGTCTGTGGTAGGCGCGTCCGTCGCCCGCGATTGCGGATCGCATCCAGGCCGCCCATTCTTCTTCGCGCGCCGAATTCTTCATCCGACATGTTCCAGTTCGAAGAAAAGGCTCCAGTCGTTACATGAGAGGATGGAAATTTCCTGCCAAGCTGCCGTATCAGCCTGCATGCTGCGCCAATCGTTCATATTCAAGCGGTTTCCAGTTGCTTCGTGCCGTCGGTTTCAAGGAGCGCGAAAACGGGCTTGATCAATCCTTCGAGCAGCTCCTTTTCCGGACGCGTGCGTGCCGACCGAGGTCTACTAGCTGAGACCGAAAGCCCTTTTTTCGCCGTCCCAATCGGTCTTGATCAGGAACTGCTCCCAGGTGAGACTGGAGGGATTGATCCGCCTGCTCCACGAGAGATCCCGGTCTTTCCGGAAATAACCATATTCGACCGCGTATTCCGCCATGCCGATGTTCTCTCGAACGAGCTCGGGATTTTCCCCGAACTCCGGAAAATGACGAACCAGCTCATCAGGGGTGTAGGCGGATGCATACACAGCCTTCCGGCCCGTGACACGCTTGAAGGTCTCGATCATCTCGGCCGGTGATAGAACGTCCCCGATGATCGGTAGCGTTTGCCCGGCATAGATGTCGGGATGGTCGAAGATTTCCAGAACGGCTGGCCCTGTCGCCGTCAGCGGATCGACGAAGGGTGCTCGGAAATGCTCCGGCAGATAAATGGGAAAGACGAGCGTGTCGCCCTCCTTGCGCGGCGTATAATATTCGAGAAGGTTGGTGTAGAAGAACGCGAGCTCGACGAATGAGCTGCGAACATGAAGACCCTGGATATAAGCCTTGACGCGCGCCTTGTCCGTGAAATGCGGCGCGAACTTCGACCCTCCGGTGATCTCATCGACGTTTTCCAGCGTGCTGAAGACGATGTGCTCGACACCCGCCTCGACGGCGGCGTCCGCGAGATCCCTACCGATATCGAACTCGTAGGTTGCCGGCGGGGCGACGACTGGGGTCATCAGGAAGGCGCCCTGCGCTCCCCGAAACGCTTTCACAAAATCGCTCCTGTGGTTGATCGCAAGCGGCACGGCGATGAGCTCAGCGCCCTGCTGGGCCAGCTTGAGGGCCGCAGGCGAGTCTGTACGACTTGTCAGCGCACGAACGTGATACCGTCCACTCCCCAACAACGACTCCGTCACGCTCCGGCCCTGCTTGCTCAGGCTGCCTGCGACGACAATGGTAGGCTTTTGATCAATCGACATATTGGATCTCCATTACTAGCCGGAGCAGCCGAACCGGCGCTCCTTGGAAATCAGAATCGCAGCCCATCAGCCATATGTGAAATCGATTGATTTATGCGCTACTATCCAGAATATGGATATGAAGCGCATCGATCTCAACCTCCTCGTCAGTCTCGAAGCTCTGCTTGTCGAGCGCAACGTCACAAGGGCCGCAGCCCGGCTGTATATGAGCCAGCCGGCTCTCAGCGCCCAACTGAACCGCCTTCGCGACCTGTTCAAGGATCCCCTGCTCGTGCCGGCGCATCGTGGCATGGTGCCGACCGCCAAGGCCCTCGAGCTGATCGGACCGCTCAGAGCTTCGCTGGATCAGCTCCGCGGAACCCTCCAGAGCCACGACAGCTTTTCTCCCGCAACAGCCGAACTAACCATCTCGATCGCTTGCACCGACTACGTCGAGGCTGTGGTGGTAGCACCCCTGATCGTGGCGCTGCGCGAAAAGGCGCCCCATATCCGGCTTGCGGTGCACCGCCTTTCGCCGACAAGGTTAGCGCAGCAACTGGGAGATGGCGATGTCGATCTGGCCATCGCCACACCGGATGCCGGGCAGGCTCACCTGCGTACACGGCACCTGTTTGAGGAAAGCTATATTCTGATCGGCCGTCCCGGGCACCCACGGATCGCGGAAGGGGCGACTGCAGCCGGGTTCGCCCGGCTTGAACAGGTGATCGTCTCGCCTTCTGGCGGAGTATTTTCCACGCCGGTGGACGTCACCCTGGAGGCACTCGGTCACTCCCGCGTCACTGTCGCGTCTGCCGCCTCTTTCCTTGTGGTTCCGAGCATTGTCGGCAGCAGCGACCTTGTCGCACTGGTGCCGCGCCGTCTGATGCGGGATCGCTTGGCTGAGGTCGCATGGATAGACGTACCGTGGCTTCCGGAACGGTTCCAGGTAGAGCTCATATGGCATGAGCGGACGCACGGGCACCGGGGTCAGCAATGGATCCGCGACCTGATTCACGATCTTGTCGCTCGCTGACGCGCGCTAACTCGAGGGATAGAGAGATGTCCCGGTCATTCGCTCAATGGCATTCCCTGACTGGAAACATGTCTTCGCCGTATTGATGGAGCCGGTTGTGATGGCGGCGGCACAACCATCGGACCATCAACGGCTCCTCGTATTGATCGTGAGGGGCGTCGACGGATTCGACACCGCAAACTTCACAAGTTTTCCTATCAATCTCGCCTGCCTTTAGGGCTCAATGAACCGCGAGATGGGCTTCGTATTTGCCGGGATTGGCCCGTCGCCAGTTGGCCTGGCGGGTGTCCGTCTTAAGCATGTTTCGCTCCGCTTGATACGCTGTGATCGTTGAATAGCACGGGACTCGCGGCATCTTTTGACTAATCCGCGTCTACCTACGCTTGGCGAAAAAAGCTCTCGCCACCCGACATGGGCTCTGCTCAGAAGGCATCGCTTGTCCGGGCTTCGATTATTGGCTCCTCGGAGAATCCCAGCAACGGCTCGAAGAGGAGCGGTGTCGGGCCGTGCAAAGACGTCGAAATCGTTCTCAGGAACGGCCGCTTGCTCAGGATTGCCGCGGACTTGGATCTCGGGGTGCTGGCGTCGTTGATCGCTTGTGTGGAGGCAGCATGATCGGGCCTTCTGGCAATGTGCGAGTTTATCTGGCCTGCGGTGTGACCGAATGCGGCGTGGCATTGACGGGCTGTCGGCGATGGTGGAAGCGGTGATCAAAGAGGCGCCTGGTTCCGGTGCGATCTTCGACCTCCGCGGAAAACGGGCGGATGGGATCAAGCTTCTGTGATGGGACGGTCAGGGCTTCTGCCTGTTCTACAACACCAACCGCCGCTGCGCGCTGCAGATTATCCTGCACCGTGCTACGCGCGATTCCAACACGACGGCAATCTCACGCGAGCTGGTGCCGCTTGCCGCAAGCCGCAGCATTTGTCGCAAATGTCTCATGGTCAGCCTTCTCTTTGCCGGCATCAAAGCCCCCCTCCTTCATCGCGAAGTGTTGGCAGGGAGAACCGCTTATTCTTTTCGAGCGTCAACCCTGTGATTGTCTCTGAGCGATGTCTAACCGCCCTGATCAGTTTGAAAGGCCGATCAGGTCGGCGGCGTACGGTAACATTCCGGCCTCGACAAGCGTAAAGAGATTAAGGCACCGGATTTTGGGACACTCAGACCTGAGCAATCAGAAGCTCAGAGGCAAAGAGTAGCGGGTGATGCAACAGGAAAGTGACAATTTACATTCCAACACATCAGCGCCTGCATGTCCTCCCTGCCCATGTAACCCATAAGCAAGGCAGCGCTGTGGCACGTGCGCTGCTTGCGCAACTATTCGACTGCAGAAGGAGATAGAGTGTGAGTTCTAGACACAGGAAATCATCCATCGCGCTTCCCGCCCGGCCCGCGGGCACGAAGGAGGAAGCATTCGCGATGCTCCAGGTCGGCGAAGAGATCAAGGTCCTCAGCGCGTCAGCTCCGACGTCGGAATACGGCATTGCTGTCGCACGAGTAAGTTTCAGAAAAGGCACGTTTACGAGCGGCGTGGCGACACATCATATGATCGGTATCGGTTGCTCGTTGCCGACATCGGTAGAACATATGATCGACGGCAAACGTCTCCGACATCACATTACACCGGGATCGTTTTGCCTTTGCCCCGTGCAGGCCTGTCACTCCACCGCTTTCGGCGGCTCGATGTCCGGAATTGTTTTACGGATTTCACCAGAGTGCCTGGCGCTTGCAACGAGCGATCTGCTCGGCCACAACGCCGGCTTGATCGAGCAGCTCAACGGGCGAGATGGTTTCATTGCGCGCGTTGCTCACGTGCTGAAGGCGGAAGCTGCCGCTGGTCATCCGAACGGCACGCTATTCTGGAACGCAGCGACGGATGCTCTTCTTGCGCATCTGGTGCGACAACATCTGGACCAAAGCCCTCCGCCCAATTGCGAGCAGTTGGACTTAAATAGCATCAATCATCTAGATAGCTTCATTCGCGCAAACTTGGCTGAAACGCTTAGTCTGGATAGCCTTGCGGAAATCGTAAGCTGTGGACGATTTCAGTTTGCACGCCTTTTCCAATCGACCATGGGCATCAGTCCTTACAAGTACGTCATTCGCCGCAGACTGGAGACGGCACGAGCGATGATCCAGGCTCGTAAGGTGTCGCTGGCCGAGATATCCGCGGCCACAGGCTTCAGTGACCAAAGCCACATGACAAAGTGGATCAAGCGGGTATACGGCGCCACGCCAACCCAGCTCGCCGGCTAACGTTTCGGATCGACGCGGAAGAATGTCGAGCCTGTGCAAGGATGTACAATACCATCCCCCGCACCAGGCTTAAGGCTGTCGTCATCAAAGACAGGACGTGAGGATTTAAGCGAACTATGGCGACCTACCCCGACACATCAAACACACCGAACTGGCAGGTAAGTGCGCCAGCCATCGACTACATGAGCGACGAGTTTGCGCGGGTCTACGAACTGACCGGCGCCCGGGTTACAGCGCCGATTGCGGTCGAAGCCCTTCGATTGATGGAGCCGGTCCCCTTCCAATCCCGAATTCTCGACATAGGTGCAGGCGCTGGAGCTCTCAGCGTCCCCGCAGCTTTTAGTGGCGTCAGCGTAGTTGCTGTCGATATCGCTCCTGGCATGGTCAGATTGCTATCGGATCGTCTCGCGCCGTTTCCCTTTGCGTCAGCGCATGTCATGAACGGCGAAGACCTACGCCTGCCGGACAACTCATTCGACCTTACGTTCTCAATCTTGGGGATCAGCCTTTTTCGTGATTGGGAAAAGGGGCTGAGCGAAATGCACAGGGTACTGCGGTCCGGCGGCAAAGCATGCATAGCGAGCTGGAAAACGCTACCGGGAGGAGGGCCATTCATGGTGATGGCGAAGGCGTTGCGAACCATATTCCCCGATAGTCCGCCCCCTCCCGCCTCCGATGCTTTTGTGACATTGGCCGATCCGGCGCGGGTTGCGACGGCGATGCAATCTGCCGGATTCACAGATATCAAGGTCGTAGAGTTCGAGACTATCTGGAAAGGATATGGCGGACGTGCCTACCTCGATGCGATGCGGGAGCTCCACACCTACATGGCCCCCTATGCGGCGTTGAATGACGCGGATCGCCAGAAAGTTGATGATGCCGTTCTGGCGATCATCGAGGACTATACCGTCGACAGCATCGTTGAAATTGCGTCACCTGTCTTGCTCGCCATTGCAGGTAAGACATCGCCTCAAGCGTGAACGCTTCGGGCATTTGCCTCGGCTCGATCCCCTCGAAGTCATGTACCTCCCACCTGGGCTAGCGCGCATGCCCGTGCTGTTGATTTGCGCTGAGAACTGATGGAGTGGATGCCCCCTCCCGACGGCATTGCAATGTGCCAGAGTGATGTTCGCCAGAACGTCACTTAGAGGAGAGAGCATCCATGAAGGAAGTTAGCATCGTCGGCCTGGACCTTGCAAAGCGGGTGTTTCAGGTTCATGCCGCGGGAAGCGATGGAGGTGTGGTCTTGCGCAGGAAACTTTCTCGCGGTCAAGTGGTCACCTTCTTTACGGAACTGCCCAAATGCACCGTCGCGATGGAAGCCTGTGCTACAGCGCATTACTGGGCGCGTGAGATCAGCAAACTTGGCCATGATGTTCGCTTGATCCCGCCGGCTTACGTGAAGCCTTTTGTCAAACGACAGAAGAATGATGCGGCCGACGCAGAAGCGATCGTTGAAGCAGCGACCCGGCCGTCGATGCGGTTCGTCGTTCCGAAGACTGAATCCCAGCAGGCCTGCTCCATGCTGTTCCGGACGCGGGAAAATGGCTGTCGAGGAATTCTCGAGGCGTAGTGAGCAGCAATCGTGCGAGACGCCAGATGCCCTCCATGCCGATCGTCCGATATGCCTTCCACAGCACGTTGACTGTGGCAAGCGAGGGCATGGGCGAGCCGAGCAGCGCAAAAATAAGTGGTGCATCGCGGCCGAAATCAGCCAGCATGCGCGTCCATGCCCTCGCGTCGGCCACAGAAAGCGCCTCAATCGCAGCCGTTGTCGTAGTGACGTCGGGCGTGACGCCAAGATGCGTGCCATCGCGGAAGACGCTCGCAAAGCAATGCGACGCGGGAACGAATTCCAAGCCCTCCTCTATAAGCTGGTCACGGTATTTTACAAGGAAAGCAGAGCCTGCGAACATGGATAGGTTCATGGCAGCGAGGTCATGCCTATAGCCGGGTTCTGTCAATTCTTGAGTCTTCACCGCACCGCCGGCTTCGGATGCCGCCTCGACGACAACGAGCTTCCAGCCTTTACGAGCGAGGTGGACACTTGCTGCCAGTCCGGGCTCTCGCGTCGCCGACGATCTGCGCCGGCGCGTAAAAACCCATCGGCTGCGAATTGATGAGCGCCGCACAGAAGGCTTCCGGATAATGGCATTTGATGTAGCTCGACGCATAGGCGATCAACGCGAACGAAGCCGCATGGCTCTCCGGGAAACCATAGGAGCCAAAGCCTTCGAGCTGGGAGAAGGTCTTTTCGGCGAATTCCGGCGTGTAGTAAGATTTTTGGAAACGAATGGAGCTGGGAACTGAAACTGGACGGCTATCGCCTTGCCCTTCACATCGAGCCGCAAGGGATCCGGATCCTCACCCGTGGCGGCCATGACTGGACGCATCGGTTTCCGGCCATAGAGCAGGCCGCCCGAGCGCTCGGGCCGGCGACGATGATCATCGATGGGGAGGCGGTTGTGCTCGACGAAGAGGGCCGGCCGGATTTCGGGCTGCTACAGCAATCGCTGGGCGCATCCGGCAAACAAGCCGGCAACCGGGCGTCGGACGCTGTCTTCTACGCTTTCGATCTTATCTATCTTGATGGCCACGATCTGCGCGGTGTCGAATACCGGTCTCGACGACACCTTCTCGAGGACACCTTGAATGGCCCAACGAGTGATCAGATCGGCGCCGTCAGGCTATCGGAAACTCTCGATGGCGAACCAGCTGTCCTGCTGGAGCATGTCTGCCGCCTCGGGCTGGAAGGCATCGTCGGCAAGCACCTCGACCGGCCCTATCGTTCCGGCCGGACCGGGGACTGGGTGAAAGTCAAATGCATCCAGAGCGAGGCCTTTTTCGTCATCGGCTATGAGAGGTCGACGGCATCCCCTGCCGGCTTCGGCTCGTTGGTGCTCGCGGCGTATCGCGGTGATGAGCTCGTCCACGTCGGAAGCGTCGGCACGGGCTTCAAGGAAGCCGAGGCGATCCGATTGCGGAAGATGCTGGACATGCTGCGATGGAAGCGAAAGCAGCCGCCCCTGCCCTATTCCGGAAATGCCGACATTGTCTGGGTCGAGCCAACGTTGATTGCTGAGATCGAGTTCCGCGCCTGGACGAGCGACGGAAAACTGCGCCATCCGTCCTAC
Organism: Rhizobium sp. WSM4643; assembly: GCF_025152745.1. Lineage (NCBI taxonomy): Bacteria > Pseudomonadati > Pseudomonadota > Alphaproteobacteria > Hyphomicrobiales > Rhizobiaceae > Rhizobium > Rhizobium sp. WSM4643. Next base: position 515,354 of record NZ_CP104042.1, read on the forward strand.
AAGGGCTTACGGGAACGGCAGGACAATGCCGACGTCATCCGGCTCGACTAGCGAAATCAGCGCCATACGTTAGATTGTCGTCCATTCGAGCTCGGCGGAGTACATATCTAGCATGTGCAACTTGTATCGCATGGAAGACAAGGACTGGGTCGCGAAATGGGCCTAGGACGCGGAAAGCCTGATCAACCTGATGCCGGTCTACCAGATGAACCCCGATCAGATGGGGCCGATCGTCCGCAACACCGCCGACGGGAAGAAGCAACTGGTCCATGCGCGCTGGGGACTGCCCTCGCCGCGCTTCGCGCTCGAGAAGACGGCCAAAATCAAGGCCGAGAAACTTGCGGCCAAAGGCAAGCCATTCGATCTCGAAGAACTGATCCGCATGGAAGCCGACCGCGGTACGACAAACGTGCGCAAGCTGAATTTTCCGCACTGGAAGCGATGGTTCGGTGTCGAAAACAGATGCCTCGTCCCGGTCACGAGTTTTGCGGAACCGGATCCGGCCAGCCGGCAAGATGGCGGAAACGTGCCGAATGCCTGGTTCGCGCGCGACGAGCAGAAGTCGCTGATGTTCTTTGCCGGTCTCCATGTGCCGCAATGGCTGAGTGTCCGAAAGGTCAGGGACGGCCTGACCACCGATGATCTCTACGGGTTTTTGACCACGGATCCCAACGACCTGGTGAAGCCGATTCACGACAAGGCCATGCCGGTCCTGTTGCGGACGAAGGAAGAGACGGACATCTGGATGCGGGCGCCCTGGGAAGAGGCCAAGGAACTGGCCAAGCCGTTACCCAATGACGCGCTGATCATTTCGTCGCGCGAACCGTACGGATCCACGATCGTGTCCAAATCCGGAGAGCCGGTGGAACAGGGCACTTTGACGCCTGGGCTCAGAGCTTGAATGTATCGGAAAACGAAAAAGCCTGCCGCGGGAGGAGGTGCGGCAGGCTTTTCGAAAGAATTGAACCACGGCTGGGAGGAGGAGGGCCGTTGTTCCGTCAGGCTCCCCTGGGAGGAGGAATGGGTCGCCTGAAACACGAAGCTCTGCGGGAGGAGGTGCATTGCTTCGTTGATCCGAAGATATCAGAGGCTGTCCCGACCGCCAGCGCTCAGATCGCAGTGCAGCCATGCGTTTGTTGCAACGCAATATAACTCCTGTGCTCATTTTTCGGCCATTATGGTCGAGACGCCGCTTTCTCTGTGCTGGGCTCGAAACCGAGAACGAATTCGATCACCTTGGCAGAGGACATTTCGCAGGGGTTCAGTGCCGATCCCCGCCCAGCCAATCGATAGAGGTTGAAGCTGACGATATCTGTTCCGCCAAGCTCCTCGCCATAAAGCCAGGTCCGTTTGCCATCCTGCGACCGCTTGACGGTCACGCCCCATGATCGATTACCAAAATATCCGTCGACATAGCCGTCCGGCAATTTCGCAAGCGCGTCTTCGAACGTCGCCTGAATTGTTGGAGGTGTTTTGCCATTGGCCGTCATGGTGCGAGGCATTCGTCGCAGATCCCGCAGCCATCGTCATCCATGCTTGAGGCCGGACGTAACCTGCGACAGCACGGACACGTCGTTGCATCCGGTGCACACTCTTCATCGCGGTCCGGGGGAAGAATTTCGATACAGACGTTCGACAGGACATCGGCCGCGCTTCGATCCATGCGATGCTCCAGTGTTGGGATACACTAGAGATAGTGAACCTCGAAGGCTGCACAAGCCGGCAGAGATTGCTGTCGGAGATTGGCCAGTGCGGAACCTGTGCCGACCGTCTCAAATTAATTGCCAAGAGCTGCTCTAACCGGCGCATTCTCACGATTAGCTGCCAACACGGCCACCGTGCTCGACGTAACATCATTGCCAATCGGCGCCTAAACACGGGCGATCAGCTTGACAGAAGATTAGCGGCTCGGAGATACCTGCAGGGTCTTTTCTAATAGTGGAAATGACGTTGCTGCAAGTTCTGAGGACATTGTGGACGCGGGGAGCAAGTGCCGAACACATGTCGTTCTGAAGGGACATAAGGAAGCAAGACTGTGATCTATGAGCTTAGAATTTACGACTGCCTGCCCGGCCGATTGCCCGCGCTACTCAACCGCTTTGCCGAACATACGCTGGCAATATGGGACAAGCACGGCATTAAGCAGGCAGGTTTCTTCACCACAATCGTGGGCGAAAGCAGCCACCGTCTCACCTATCTCATCGCCTGGGAATCGCTAGCCGATCGCGAGGTGAAATGGAAAGCGTTCACCACTGATCCTGCATGGATTAAGGCCCGCGACGAGTCAGAGCGCGACGGGCAAATTCTCGACAATATCTCTAACCAGCTGTTGTCGCCGACCGCCTTTTCGGCAGTAAAATAAGACACTACCGATCCCCGCTTGCCGCCAGTCGGAATTTCCACCCGATCGGGTCATCCGCCGAAGCGATGACGAACGGCAGGCTTAGGAAACCGCCAACACTGCCCGTGCAATGCGCACCCCTGGGGGAATCCTTCCAAGGAGTGCGCGTGTCGTGCTCAAGGGAGAACGGAGATGACCGTCTTTCCCGCGCGCCGCTCCGTGGAATTGAAGGTGGCGACCGCATCGTCCAGACTTGAAACCTTGCCGATGTTCGTCAGCAGTCTTCCGTCCCGAACCCGCTGAACGATCGCAGATAGCTGGGCACGATCTGCCTCGACGACGAAGTCAACCGTGAGGCCATCCACAGGTCGAATATCCGTCGGTCCGACGGCTGTCACAAGCGTTCCTCCCGCCCGGATCAGCGCTGCGGACCGTTTCTGAACATCGCCGCCGATAACGTCGAATACCAGATCGACGCCGCCGACGTCTTCCAGGGTGTCGTTTCCAAGATCGACGAATTCATTTGCACCGAAGTCCAGGGCCTTCTGGCGGTCAGCGGCGCGTCCGGTGCCGATGACATAGGCGCCGGCTTCCCGCGCAAGCTGCGTCACGATCGAGCCGACGGCGCCGGCGGCGCCGTGTGCGAGGACGCTCTGCCCCGCCTGAAGGCGGCCATGCTGAAACAGTCCCTGCCATGCGGTCAGGCCAGATATCGGCAGGCTTGCGCCCACCGTGAAGTCGACGCTGCCGGGCAGCGGCGCGAGATTGCGGGCCTCCACAGCGACGTACTCAGCGAGTGTGCCGTCGCGATACCAGTCAGTCAGGCCGAACACCCGCTGACCGATCGACAGCCCCGCGGTGCCATAGCCCAGCGCGGTGATCACACCGGCCAGCTCATGGCCGAGGATCGATGGCGTCCGGTCACGAAAGGTTCGATCGGTCCAGGTCGAAGGCCAATCCAGTTCGGTGTTGACGAAGCCCGCTGCATGGACCTCAACGACGACGTCGTTGATCGCTGCCTGTGGCCTGGGTCGTTCCACCAGCTTCATTCCGGCTGTTCCCGCAGCCTGGTCGGTCACTACGATCGCTTTCATGGGAATTGTCTCCTCAGATATTTGTTGGTTGGATAATTGCAGGCGTGGAAGGTCTTTTCGATCTCTCGCGCGACATGTGATCGGCTTGACGCCTTTCGCGAATATCGAGCGGCGAGCCCGGCTTGTTTCGGCTTCAACTGCGCGGCAGTGGCGGGCGCTTCATTGTCAGAAGTTCCGTCACATCATGCAGATCGTCTGCCGATGAGATGGTAAGCGTCAGCCATTTTCCGTCGATGTATGTTTTGGCTTCATCGTAAAGCTTGACCAGTTCCGGGCGCCAGACATAACGCCGCTCCTCGAACTTCTCTCGCTCTGCTCCGCCCATCACCACGACAGCCGAAAACTGCCGGTATTCCGGCACCAGGGTGGTGAACGCCTTCGTTTTCTTATAGCGCAAGGACCAACCGCGGTTCTTGCCGCCGTAGAGCCAGTCCGGCGCGAAAACTCCCGGATAGAATTCGTCAATCCAGGTCCGCAGTTCGGTCCAATGGCCGAACGCTTCTGCTCCGATCCATTCGCGGACGGCACTGTCATCAGGCGGTGCTGATTTGCCTGTGATCCTGTCGCCGATTTGGGGAAACGTATTGGTAGGTAAAATCATAACGAGACCTCATGTTCACTGTCCGGCGGCGGCCGGAGGTTAAGATGCGGGCGTGCCAAGAACCTGCGGCGCGCGGTCAGAATGCTGCTGGCGACGCTCTCCCGAGCAGAGGGGATCGCGAAACGGTCTGCCAGCGCTCGTAAGCACCGCAGGACGAACGTGGAATTCTCGAAAATGCTCAGCGGCGGTCAGGTCGAGAGCGGCGAGGGCTTTGTCCCTCGCTAACGGCGCCTGGCTCCAATCCAGGAAGGCGGTCCCTCGAAGCGGGAGAAATTGTTGCGTTTTCAGCCCAATGGAGCTGAGTGCCAGCGACAGATAGGGTGTGAGAAAATCCGGCTGGTTGGCTCGCTCACCGGTGAAGAAGCCACCGGAAGCCACGCCGATATAGACCGGTCGGTCCCGGAGCATTCCCACCTTCCCGGCCGGCGTCGACTTCATTGTGCGGCCGACACGCAGGATCTGATCGATCCACGCCTTGAGGACCGAGGGTATCGTCAAATTGTGCATCGGCGTTCCGATGACAATCACATCGGCGGCTTCGACTTCCTGAATAAGCGCTTCGGAAAGATCGAGAGAACCCATCGGCGGGGCGGCCAACATTGCCGGCGACGCCAATGCGGCGGCGTAGAGGGCTTCGGTCTGCGGCAGGGGTTCAGCCCCCAGGTCGCGCCGGGTGACGTTTGCCCCGGGCGCAACCTCAAGAAGCTTTTCGACGATCGCCGCCGAAAGCTGACGGCTGTGCGATCCCTGCCTCGGGCTGCTATCGATATGGAGAATATTCATGTCAATGATCCCAAAGCTTCAAAAGGTTGCGCAGTCGAAGGCTCAGATCGAGCCAGCCGGAGTGACGAGAGGGAAGTCCTTCTCGGGATCGAAGACGTTGTTGAAGAAGTTCGTCAGCGAATACATCGCCACCAGTGCGATGATCTCGATGATGTTGGCGTCGGTGTAGCCGACATCCCGGACCTCTTTCAGGTCGGCGTCGCTGACTTGCCCGCGGGTCTCGACGACCTTGCGTGCAAACTGGACGGCGGCGTCCCGCTTCGGGTCGGTAGCATGACCCTTGCGCGCGAGAATGATGTCATCGGCCGGCAGTTTAGCCATATGTTCAGCGGTGAAGCTGTGAACAGTCAGGCAGTAATTACACCCGTTCACCTCCGAGACGGCAAGGCCGATGCTGTCGCGTGTCTTTACGTCGAGTGCCTTGCTCAGGGAGCCGAGCAGGGTGGCCCAGGCGTTGAACGCGATAGGGCTCTGCGCGAAAGCCGCCATCATGTTGGGCGTGAACCCGATGTTCTTGGTGAACATATCGAGGGTCTGTTTCGATTCCGCCGGCACCTGTTCCGGCGTCAGAACAACGGTTCTGGACATTGTAATCTCCTATTTTTTGATTGGATTGGTAATCAGGCGAAGTCGAGGACGTCGGCCACAGGCATGCGCGGTTTCTGCGGCCAGTTGCCGGCCCGTTCCGGCCCGACGGTCAGCAGCATCACGGGGATTTCGTCTTCGGCGAGGCCGAACTCGAGATGCACCGCGTCTGCGTCGAAACCGATCATCGGTGTCGAACCCAGGCCGAAGGAGCGGGCCGCATAGATGATCGCCGCCGTGCCGAAGGTGGCGGAGCGCACTGCTTCGTCACGCTGGCGTTGCGGCTGATCGTCATACAGACCGCGAGCGGGGATTTCCCATTCCGGCACCAGATGCGCCGGCATGATGCCGGCTTCCACGACCGGAGCCAGACGCGCGGGGATCGTGCTGGCATCGGCCAACTGGCCGACGATGATGAAGGTGACGGCGGCGTCGAGGATCGCGGGTTGCTTCCAGGCGATCGAATGGAGCCGTGCCTTGGCGTCAGGCGAGCGCACGGCGATAAACCGCCAGTTTTGCAGGTGGAACGATGTCGGTGCGGACGTGCCGATCCGCACCAGATCGCGGATCTCATCGTCGCTCAATGTGGCGGCGGTGTCGTAGTACTTGGCAGCACTACGGCTCAGGATGGTTTCGATGACGGCGTTCGTCGGCGTCAGTTCGTTGGCTGCGTTGCTGATGTAGTTCATGGGGTGGCTCCCTCATCAAGTGATTACGGAGCCCAATTTACGGTCGTCAGTGAGAATATCGAGACTGGATTACCTCAATATAATGCGCGAAAGGATCATTCCTCGGAACGCGCCGGCCCGGCATGCGCTTGTCGGCGCCATTCCCCGGGGGTCATTCCCATTCTCTCAGTAAATACACGACGGAATGCCGAGACAGATTGATAGCCGACCGTTTCGGCCACAGCCTCGGTGCTGATTGCTGGCTTCTTTAGCTCGTTGGCGGCCAAACTCATGCGGAGATCGGTCAACAGGTCGAGCGCGGAGCAACCCAGCCTGTCTTGAAAGTGCCGCATGAAGGTGGCGCGCGACATGCCACACAGGTCCGCCAGATCAGGCAGTTTCCATGGCTGGGCCGGATCGGAGAGCATGGCCGCAATTGCCGGAGCCAATCGCGGATGGCCGGCCAGGGCCAACAAGCCTTCGGGGGCTTCCTCGGATTCGCTCGCCGCTCGCAGCACCAGCGTGAACAGGGCCGAAGAAAGCGCGTTGAGAACGGCGCGTCCTCCTGCTCGGTCACCGGCGGACTCCATTCGCATCAGGCCCACCAGACTGGCCAGTTGATTGGCAGCAGATCCGATACCGTCTCTTCCGGGGCTGTCGATCGTCCGGGCCACTAGATTTGTGGGCAGATAATTGCGGATCAGTCGATCATGGGGCGGCGCAATAAAAAACCGTCCGCACAGCAGATCCAGTTGCTCGCCCTGGCCATCGTTTTCGCTGAGCATCCATCCGGCTGAACCCACGCTTTGATGTGTGCGGATTGGTGTTTGCCCACTACCGTCGTGCAGCACATGCGCCGCACCGTGAGGCAGAAACACGATATCTCCGCTCACCAGCTCCCTTGCTGTTCTCGTCTCCGGATCTTCGAAAATAGCTCGGCCCTTGACGATGACGTGGTAGGGAATTTCGTTCGCCGCGGCCCGGCTCCAGGCAACACGCCATGGTGCGCCGTAGGCACAGCGCACCTCGAGCTGACCGGTTACCGTGACGATTTGCAGGAGATGGCTTAACCAATCGACTTCAGACATTGGACCTCAAGAACCGGAAACGAAACATCTTACCGCAATTGTGCGCTCGTTCCACTTACCGGCGTGGCTTGGTCAGCCGATCACAGCTTTCAGGCAAGGCGAGAGTGATGTCACGGCTCAATGGCCTTCGTTCGGCATTGTTTCAGCCGCCATTGCGAAAACCAGCGATGCACGCCTTGAATGGGTACGAACCGCCGACCCGCCATTGTGGGTCGAAATTGTAATCGACCGAATGACTTAGAGCCTGACCGAAAAAGAGTTGAGTGAAATCAGCCAGTTGTGATTTCTGTTTGTTTGCTTAGGACGAACGGAGACCACAATGGGCTGGACTGATTTCACCCGTCGGCAATATGCCCGACGCGCAATGCGGTATGCAAGCGATCTGACGGACCGGGAATGGGGATTGATCTCGCCTTGCCTGCCTGAACCGAGGCGGTTGGGCAGGCCGCGCAGTACCGATCTTCGCGAGGTGGTGAATGCGTTGCTTTACATCGCCACGACGGGGTGCCAATGGCGGATGATGCCCAAGGATTTTCCGCCTTTTACAACTGTGCAGTCCTATTTCTACGAATGGCGAGCGACAGGGTTATGGGGTCGGATCAACCATCATCTTGTGATGGAGGCGCGTGAACTGGAAGGCCGGGAAGCCTCGCCGTCTGCGGGCGTGATCGACAGTCAAAGCGTAAAAACCACGGAAAGCGGCGGCATTTCGGGCTATGACGCGGGCAAGAAGATTAAGGGACGCAAGCGTCATATCGTCGTCGACACGCTTGGACTGATGGTCGGCCTCGTGGTTCACAGCGCCGATATTCAGGATCGCGATGGTGCACCTGCCGTCCTCAAAACCATTCTCAAGCGCTGGCCGTGGCTGAGACATATCTTCGCCGACGGTGGTTATGCCGGACCGAAGCTGAAGGGCGCACTGCAAAAGATCGCAAAGTTCACTCTCCAGATCGTCAAGCGGACCGACAAGGCAAAAGGCTTCGAGGTTCTGCCGCGTCGCTGGGTCGTGGAGCGCACCTTCGCGTGGCTTGGCAGATGCCGACGCTTGGCCAAGGATTGGGAAAAGTCCCTCGCTTCAGCCGAAGCATGGATCACTATTGCCCACATCCGCGTCCTGACACGACGCTTGGCAAGATACGGATATCGTTGAAACCTTTTCGAGTCAGGTTTTTAGTGAATCCCGCTGCCGCACCAAGGGCGGTTGCCTTTACAGGCTGCCGGCTGCCGGGCTAGACAAGGTCGGCGGCCGAGACCATGAACATAAGGTTCTCAGCAGACGGCGCCTGATCGCCATGGAACCGGGTTGGCGCTCGAAGAGAACGGGATGCGCGACCGCAGTCATTGGCGTTTCGATCGGTTGGGTGTGTTGGGTCCGGCGCGTGCCGGTTTATCGGTCCAGTGAGAATGCCGACATGACAGGTTGGGGCATCTCGTTTTCGCTCTCGTCCGCGACTGGACCTCCGCCTGCCATTCGTGATCGCATTTATAGCATTTCCAGTGAGCCTCTGATTGACTTACGGCACTGGTAATCTCTGGATCGAGACCGATAGCTTCATTTTTCCCGCGCTCCCAATCGCAAAGTAAGATAGGGAACTGGCTGGCCAGCGACTTACTTTTTCTCTTCTCGGCCCGACAAACAGTGCAGTTGTCAGCTTCTTCTTTTGTGCTTGCAATTCTAGCTTCGTATGAATGCCCTTCCTTGCAGAGGAACCATGCGGTCCCATCGCTACTGGCGGCGACGTCTGACGCAGGCTTGACGTTCTTTGTTTCGTCCCATTGAGCGGCGACCGAGGGCTTTTTCGCCGCCAGCGATCGCTCATACGTCAACCGGGGCCCCCTGCAAAAGGGGCACCCCATCCGTCCGCTTCTCATCCTGTCGGCGATGCTAGCTTCGTACAAGTGATCCGGATTTGCGGCGCATATCCATTTAACCACGCGGTGCGACTTCACGTGAAAGGCATCGGGACCAAGGCGATTTTCAGGGTTCCATACATCGTAGACCCATGGATAGTGATCGCTCACAGACCCGCCTTCGGGAGGATAGGACGCTGAAGCGCATAGGCGTTCATAATGATCCTCGGCACGAAACGCCCCTTTAGAAAGCCAGTCTCCGGCAAAATCACGTAACTTTGTGACATTCGCGAACACCCATTCTTGAAACTTTGAGAAAATGACAAGTTCGTCCAAACCAAAATCGATTGTGAAGCAAGGTTCGATCGGCTCAAGAACGTCCTGCCGCACGCGGATCAAATCGATCCCAGCTTCGGCGAGGACGGTATTCTTTCGTCGATCCTGCTCGTAGCGGTGCTTGTGTCTGAACCCGTCAACCTCGATTCCCAGATTCAGACTAGGGATAAATATGTCGATTTCCGGTAACCTGCCCTCATCCGTAAACTGCGACGCGGCATCGGCAAATCGAGCGGCGACTTCGGCATGAAAGCGAGCCTCAATCCTGGAAAACGTCGTCGAGCATTTTCGGCAACCGCACCCCAGATTGGTTCGGGTATAGGGTGTCGCATTCCAAACGTGGGTGCATTTCGGGCATAACCATTTGACATTCTGCTTTGACCCGGCCGTCAGCTGGTGAATCGCCAACCGATTGTCAGAGTGGTACTCGATGATTAGCTCTGGATGGGTGACGTCGAGTGATGAAGAACGAGCCACCGCTCGTGCGAGATGGGCTTCCGATATAGCGGCCGGTTTACATCCGCCGCATCCGCCTCCCGATTCCCAAGTTTTAACTTGGTCAGACACTTTCCGAAGGTAAATGGTCGTCTTGCCCGCTTGTGCGCACCTGCGGCACTTCCATAGCCGAGCAATGTTGGACTTTCGCGGTAAGCTGTCAAAGCTCACATCATTCTCTTCGGCAAACCAAGGCGCCATGTCGGGAAAGACTTCAACCAAAAGGTCGCCTCTCGGGCGGCTGGGCTTAGGCTTGTCCCGGAGTGCCGTAACCGATCCGGAATTATAGCGTACAACCCATTCAGCGAGAACCGGGCGCGACATTCCCACGCGCGCAGCCGCTTCTCGTCTCGATTCTCCCTCGAGGACAAAAGCGATCGCGAGAAGGCGCTGCTTTACTTTTTCATCGCATTCACCTTCAGCGATCAGGCGAAGCTCTTCCGGGCTCTTGTCCCTTCTCACGGCATGCGTCACGTGCAAACTCCACTAATCCGCACCTTCTTCAACCTATATGCTGCCGATCTTTAATCACCGGTAACGATGATCACGCCAGTCATCGGTCAAAGGCGCACCCAGGTCGATCTCGATGCTGGCGACGGGGCGCCTTAATGTCGTCGAGCGTGGACTGTTGAGGGCACATTTCCGCTTGAGATATCCTTGTCAACGAGGGTAAGGAAGGCACCGATCGACGGATCTACGTGATCATCTTCGGCTTTCGGCCCGACGACCACGGTGCCGTCAGGTAATACCTAGAAAGTGATCGCTTCCTTGCGCACGCCGAGCATACGGCGGAGGGGAGCCGGCACCCTCTTCGGACCGCGCTCGGTAATCGTCACATCGATGGAAAGTGTTGCAGTGCTCATCGCTATCGCTCCTGTTTGAGGATTGGGTAAATGCAAATGCATTGCCGCCTCACTCACTGTCTACCGAACATCGTTTCAGTCGTAACGCCGCGACAAATATTCGTGGCGATCGGAGATATGATTGAAAAGAGCGATTTCTTCGTCCGTAATGCCGGCCTGGCCCGGGTCATCGTGGCGAGAACGATCCGCTCGCGCGACAAGCAACATCAGCTCTGTTGTCACATGTAGGCCGTTTGCTTCAACGATTTCGACGATCTGTTTCATGGGATAGTCGCAATAGTAGTCCATCTCGGCTACAATAGAGATGCCGCGGTCGAAGAGCGCCTTGAACGCATGACGGATCCCCACACTGCGCTTGCGGTAGGAGCCAAGCTCGTCCCATGCATGGATGACACGGCCACGCGAACTAGGATAAGCTCTCGCCTCCACAATGATCATATGTCGCGTCATGAAGAGGGCGGCTAGAGGCCGATAAAGATTGAAAAGGCGCTCGCGGTCGCGATGGTCGACGCATGCTCTCCGCTGGGCGCGCGAAGCCCGAATGTCATTTCCAAGTTTGGCAATGGTGAAAATGGCAATGATCGTCGTGGCAAGAGGAACGTAATGCCGGATATCGGTCGGGATTATATTCCAAAATGGCGGCCAGAAGCAAATGGCCGACAATGCAAGCGTTGCCGCGCTCAGCAGCCAGCTTGGCACAGCCTTCAGCGTTTCAAGCGACTGTCTTGCCAATCCTACTCCAGCAGCGGCGTCCATTATGCTTTTCCCTCTTCAAGGCGTTTTCCCACATATAGCGGTTCGATGCTTCAATTGTGCATAATTCGTCGCATCGCCCGCCGATAGCGAAGTCGGCAACGACAATGATGTGAATCAAGGCCATAGCGGCAGTGTTTTTGTGGCTCCCGAACGGTATCCATTGGCACCGTTGTAGCTTGGGTGTCTCACCGGCCATTGCATGCAGCGGGGATTGCCAGGACACGTGCCCAGGCAGGCCGAAGACTTGATCAGATGCAGCAGCGCACCCTGTGCTTACGAGCATTCTTCCCGATCAAGGCGACCGAGTGGACTGACCGCAACAAATTCTCGGTGGAAGGCGCCGGGTCGGTTCAGTACCAATCAAACGTCGGTTACTTTGATGCGATCTGAACAAGCGACACGTAGAAAAACGCTAAGCGCCTGCAACAAGATTTTGGATGTCGCGTGGTGTTTCGGTCGTTAGAGCCCCAAGCCAAACCGCCACATCCATTAGTTGCTAACGGCAGCGTTCGGATTGATGATCGCACCTGCCGAATCGCCGATACGAGAGAGCCAGAAATATGCTTGATTCCGGAAAGACCTACAAAGCCTTACTGGCTGCCGCAAGAGAGCACCGCCTACTTACCTTCGACGACCTGGCACTCGCGAACGAGGTCGATCGGAAAACAACCCGCGGTCAACTCAGGAAACATCTCGGTAAGCTAGCAAAGATCGGCCATGGACTCGGCTGGCCGCTTTTGTCATCAATCGTGGTGGAACAAAAAGATCTACAGTCCGGCGACTTAGCAGGAAGTGCGCTCAAAGAGTTTCTCACGGTCGCCACAGCCACCGGAGCCGACGTCGGTGATCCGTCCGATTTTCTCACCAGAGAGCGCGAGAAGGTGTTTCGTTGGGCAGCGACGGCTCCTGCGGAACCGGATTTGGAAAATATGACCGGGCCTCGTTTCGTCGAGTACTTCGGACCGGTCCTGGACGCACTGCGAAATCTCGGTGGATCCGGCACCCCCGAGCAGGTCACTGAGTGGATCAGGGCGAACGTAGACATCCCCGCAAACGAATGGAATGCCAAAACAAAAGGCGGAAATCCTCAGGTTCAGGACAAGATCAACTGGGCTCGCTTTTATCTCCTCAAGGCCGGGCTCATAGGTTCGTCGAAGCGCGGCGTCTGGTCGCTCACCGAAGAGGGCAAAGAGACCGTTCTTTCTTACGAGCAGGCGCTCCTTCTTTTTCGGGAGATCAAGCGCCGGTTTCAGATCGCACGAGAGGACGAGGACGCCATTCCGGAAGATGCCACGTCCGATCCGTTCGACGAGCCGGCACGCCGCTTCTGGTTCGTCGGCGCGTCGTGGGACGACGGCGGCGATCAGTGCGATCGGTTCGTTCGTGACGGTATTTGGGAAAACGGCTACGAGGACCGTTACCTCGACGACGTCAGAAAAATGCGCAAGGGCGACCTCATCGCCATCAAGTCGACGTTCACGAGAAAGCTCGGTCTTCCCTTCGACAACAAGGGAAACGCCGTCTCCTGCATGCGGATCAAAGCGATTGGCACCATCACCGCGAATCCCGGGAACGGACGAACCATTGAGGTCAGTTGGCATAAACTCAGCCCGCCGCGAGATTGGTTCTTCTATACATATCGGACCACCGTGCTCGAAGCAGATCGCGACGACGACCTCGCGCGCCGCCTGATACTCTTCACCTTCGCGGGCGAGCCACAGGACTATCGCTATTGGACCACTGAAGTTCCCTATTTTGCAAAAAAGTACGGCGAACCCGACGTCCCCGTGCCGGCAGACGGGCTGTACGAGGATTTGCCAGAGACCGAACGCGAGGTCGCCAATCCGTCCTACACGATCGAGAACATCGTCCGTGACGGATGCTTCATCCCGGACGTCCTCATTTATCGGCTGCTCGAACGCGTTAGATCGAAGAAGAATGTGGTAATACAGGGACCACCTGGAACGGGAAAGACATGGCTCGCCAAACGGCTCGCTTATGCGCTCATCGGATCCAGTGACCCGAAGCTAACCAGGCAGCGTCTACGAATAATTCAATTCCATCCATCCTATTCTTACGAGGATTTCGTATGCGGATGGCGGCCGACAGGCAACGGCACTCTTGCGCTTCTGGATGGAGTCTTCCTCCAGATCGTCGAGGCGGCGAAGGCGCAACCCGATCGTCCGTTCGTCCTAGTGATCGAAGAGATAAATCGCGGCAACCCGGCCCAGATCTTCGGCGAGGTCTTGACCCTTCTCGAAGTTTCGAAGCGGAATCGTGACGATGCCATGGAGCTCGCCTATCACACGGAGAAGCACGAAAAGGTCTACGTCCCCAAGAACGTCCACGTCATCGGTACGATGAATATCGCCGACCGATCGCTAGCCCTCGTCGACCTGGCACTCAGGCGACGCTTCGCTTTCGTGGACCTCGAACCCCAATTCAACGAGCATTGGAGGCGATGGTGCGTAGAACGGTGTGGTTTCCCGATCGAAGCCATTGATCTGATGCGTGCAAGGATCGCCGCCCTCAACGAAGAGATCGAAGGCGACCGTGCTCTCGGCTCTCAGTTCCGAATCGGCCACAGCTACTTGACGCCCGCGGCCGATATGCCCGTGAGCGATCCCGTGGAATGGTTTCGGGACGTGGTGAGAACGGAGATAGTTCCACTGCTTGAGGAATATTGGTTCGATGCACCGGAAAAAGCATCTGCGGCTGCCCGTAACCTCTTGGCCGGGTAACAAAGATGGGAACGCCTGCGACGATACGCACCATAGGGTCGATTCCTGTCCGCAACATCTGGCTTCTGTTCCTCTACGCATCCAACCTCGCGCAGTTCTTCGGTCGACATTCGGTCCAAGTGGAATCCTCTCCGGATTTCGAGGACCTCGTCGCGCGCCTGCTGTGCTTCGCGGTCGAATTGCGACTTCGGCGCAACCTCAGTCGTGGTTATCGGCGGATCGAAGCGGTGCTTCCGCGCGTACGAGGCAGAATCGATTTGCTTCAAACCCATGCCCGCGGCCTCCTGGAGCGTGGTGCCGTCGCATGCCGCCTGGATGAATTCACATTCGACATTGCCCGCAATCGTCTCGCGCGAGCCGCTCTCGGCCGGCTAGCGAAAAGCCTGGACGATCGAGAACTTGCCGGCCGTTGCCGGCGCCTCGAAGGCGACCTGCTGCGGCTCGGTGTCGCGGGCCCCACGCCTTCACGACATGAAATCGCCGCCGACCGCGTCGGACGGCATGATCATGACGACCTGCTAATGATCAGCCTCTCGCGCATCGTCTTCGATCTGGTTCTTCCGACCGAGGACGAAGGAGGGACGGTCGTGACAGACGTGGAGAAGAAAGCGATCCTCGTCAGGCGCCTTTTCGAGAAGGCGGTGGGAAATTTCTGTCGCTCCGAACTTTCTCCGCTGGGTTGGCGGGTCAGGCAAGCGAAGCGATTGGATTGGCAATTCGATGATGCCAGCGATAGGATCCACTCGATTTTTCCGGCGATGGAAGTCGACATTGAGCTGGAAAGAGCATCGGAACGCTTGATCGTCGACACCAAGTTCACGTCTGTCTTTGCTCGCTCGCAATATCGGGAAGAGGTCCTGAAGAGTGCCCATATCTATCAACTCTATGCCTATCTTAGAAGCCAGGAACGATCGGACGACCCACTGTCGCTCACGTCCGCCGGAATGTTACTCTATCCCACGGTCGGCGTAGAACTCGACCAGACCGCAACCATCCAAGGTCATACGATTCGGTTCGTCACCGTAGATTTGACCGTTCCTGCGCTCCAGATCGTCGAAAGACTCCGCTCGATCCTGGTAGGTAGGGGACGTGAATAGTCCGGCGCTCGCTCACGTCATTCCGAGCGGCCTGATCTTGGCGAACTCGACGGCCTTGACCGGCCTTCTCGCGGCATCGAAGGAATCGATGAAGTAAATCGCCGTCCCCTGGAGCTCCCCCAATACGTCCACGAGGCGACCTTCGCCGAGCGAAGCTTCGTCGAGACGCCAAAAGGGATGGACCATTAAGTAGGCGACGGACGATCCGCTCCGGTCTTCCCTCAGTACCGGCAGTCCCATATGCCCTACGCTGGATACCGAACGGGCGACCGGGTTGAGACGCTGCAACTCCGTGGCACTACGCTCTGCAATCGTGCGCCAGTCCGCAATTTCGCGCGCGCTCCAGTCCCCGTCGAGACCGGCGGCCCAATCGACATCGATCATGCCACGCAGGAAACCCAGCCCGAGCCGCCAGTCGAGTAACCCGTGATAGCCACGATTGTTGTATCGCTGCATGCAGCGATAGCAGGAACGCGTGCAGGTCTGCGGATGATCGCTCTCGAAATATGGCTGGACGAGCCGGTCCGCATCCTCGACCATCGACCGGATGAGCCGGTACGCCAGCGGCGAACCGTCGACGACATCGGCCAGTCTTCGCGAAAATCCGGCTCCGTTGACGAGGCTGTCGGCGATCTGCAGTAGCGGCAAGCCGTCCCGCAAGCGTGGCTCGAGCGTTTCGAATTCCTCCGGACCGATATCCATCTCGAGCGCCGCGCGCTGCATCAGCAGCTGCGTCGCCGATACGGCGGCGGCCCGCATGCTGGTCTTGTGGACGCTCCGTCCTCCCAGGCGGTCGAAGGCGAGGCCCCTCGGGATCGATCGCATGCCCAGGTAGAAGGAGTCCGTGCGCTTCCGCGACATCAACCTGACGGCTTCAGGACTGGAGGCGATTCCCAACGAGTCGTGCGCCGCGGACCAGTTGAGCGTATCCGCAAGCGTGTCGGGAACCACGTATTGGTGCCGGAGGTTCTTGGCCCAAAGCGGCGGCGACCGCCGCATCATGACGTTCTTCTGAACGGCTTCTTGGATGACAAAGCCCTGGGCTTCTCCGTCGATGTCGATTGGCCCGTCGTTCTTCCGGATGACGGATGCCCTATCGCCCGTCGCGAACAGTAGGTTGGTCTCCGGCCATTCGACCGTCGTCAGATCCTCGATCTCCGACGAGGTCTCCCGTCGCGTCGGGCGGGCGAGAATCTCGTCTTCGTCTAAAGGCGACGGACGGAAGGACGTACGAAAGCCGGACGGCATGTAGTACGTGACGTAATCGGATGCCGAGATCGACGCGCCGCAGTCGGCGCAAGCCCCCTCCTCGACTGCCTCGGCCGCCCTCGTGATGGTTGCGCCACATATCTGGCAGACGGCGATCGCCGCGCGGTCGGCGAACCACTGCGGACTCGGCGACCCCTTCAGGAACGTCGCGGTCTGCTCCCGCTCGTTTTTTCGGACCGCGATAGGCGCCGTGAACCCGATCGCCGTGTGCTTGCGCTTGTCCCTGATCAGACTCTGGCCCGGGGCGAACTCATAGATCGCGATGTCGAGATCACGATCGACCGTATCCCATTCCGAAGAGCCCGTTTCGGCATCCGCGGGACCGAGGATCAGGTCGCGGACCCTCGTCGGCATCCCGTACATGGGCAACAACCCCGCTTCGGCCAGAAATCCCGCGAGGTTGCCTACCGCCGAGGCGCCGCTCTCACGCAACGCCTCTATTTCGGACAACAGGCTGTCCGTATGCAGACGGGAAAGTAGTTCTTCGGAGCGTCCCGGCCGTCCGGCGCCCAATGCTCTAGCCACTCGATCCCGCACGGAGCGGGAGCGATCCAGAGCGTCGCGCAAACGGTCGGGCCACTCCGATCCTACTGCGAAATAGGTGTCGCAGGAAACGAATTCGCCATGGACGTCCGAAGGAGTGTCGTCACCCGGATAATTCTTCCCGCTTTCGTCCCTGAGGAGTTCGAAGGCGGCGATCAACCAGAACTTTCGCAGCAGACGGAGTGGAATCGCCAAATGGTCCGACGTCAGGAAAGGAGGTGGCGGAGCGTCGCCGGTGATCGCTTGCGGGTGCTGGAAATAGTGCAGGTCGTGACTGCGACTGCGGCAGAGCGTCGCCACCATTGAAAAGGCCTGTCCACGCCGCCCCGCCCGTCCGACGCGCTGCTGGTAGTTGAAGCGCTGCGGCGGCATGTTGGCCTGATACACGGCCTGGAGAGAACCGATGTCGATGCCGACCTCCATGGTCGTCGTTACCGACAGCATATCTATCTCTTTCGCCTTACGGGACAATTCGTCGCCCCCTCCGGAAACACCGTCGACGAAAATTCCCCTGAAACGGCGCAGCCGGTCCGCCGGCGATCCTGTCTGGCCGGTCAGCTCCTCACATCGGAGCCGGAAGCCGCCGGCGCCGCCGCCCTCGGCGTCGGTCATGCCGCGAGCGAGAAAGTGCCGTTCCCGAAGCTCACGAACCCGCCCGGTCGGTTCGCTGGGCAGCGGGCCCGTGCATCGCGTGCAGATCTCGGCTCCGCGGTGGAGGTGGACGCGCGTGCAGTTCTCGCAGGCGAAGTACCCGTGGTCGTCGTCCACCAGACGGACATAGAGCCGCTCGGGCTCTATGAAGCCGTTCTGGTGCCCTTGGTCGTGGAGAGCTGACAGCACGCGATCAAGCTCGCCCGTCCGGCCGCCGGGAGCCACAGCCTCGGCGAAGCCTCTGACGCGTCGGTTCGGGATGGCATGAGCGTCCGGCCACTCCTTGCGTTGGTCGTTCCTCTCGACCCAACGGTTGCCTCGAACGCGATAGGAATCGGCGAAAACCCTCAGATAGGCGTCCATTCGGTCGTGATCGGCGCCCCCAGTGGCATACAGCGACGGATAACCCAGCCCCGTCTCTTCCAAAGCGAAATACGTCTTGGAGAACAACACGTCGTCGACGAGCGGTTTCATGTCGGCCACGATCTCGTTCCGCGCCACCTGGAATGCCAGCGCGTCCGTACCCACCCGCCAGTCGACCGCTCCCGCGTTCAAAGAGAACAGTCGGTCCCAATCCACACCTTGTCTGCCCGGCCCCTCTCCGATCCGCGCGATCCCGACGTCGTCCGTGGGATGCATTCCCAACGCCACCATGCTCGCCAAGAGCGGCTTTGCCCTTCCCTCCACAACTTGGCCCGGGGTGACGGCGGTCTCGACGATCGAGCGCAACGCCACCCGTCCCGGCTCCCCGGCTTCCTGTCTCAAGGCCGCCACTCGCGCAGACAGCGTCGCGACCGCGGCCACGTCGTTCCGCTGCCAAGCCTCGTTCATGAGAGCGGTCGCTTCTTCAATCAATCGAGGTGCCGCTTCGGCAAAGTCCTTCACGCTTTGCACTAGGAGCTGACGCCGACCATCCTGATGATGCCGTCGCTCGATGTCGAGCGCGGCCCGTGAGGCATCCTGTCGACTGTCGGAGAATACGACCGCCTTCGCGCTGTCCCCGCTCGCGTGCAATATCGAGAAGAGTTCCGTCGCAACGAGCTGAGAGCTCTTGGCGAAGCCCGTGCGGAAGCTTCGTATGGGGGATTGCCGGAACCTTCTGCTTCTACCACTATAGTCTATCCCGCAGGCCGGGCAGCATTTCGGGCCCGCGGTCCCTGGCGTCCTGAGCGCGCCTCCGGCGTTCGGCGGCAAGCAGAAGATTCGCCCACGCACGGCGTGGGGTCGTTCGTCCCAGCCTCCCAAGACCATGCCGTTGCGCGTATCGAGCGTCGCTTCCATCCACCGCTCGTCGTCCTGGTCGCCATGCTGGGGCCCGTGCCGACTCGGCCAGAAGACCGCGAAGTCCTGATAGCTCAGATCCTCGTAATTTCCACTCGCCCCGATCTCCGGGAGAGTCTCCAGCTCTGGAGAAGACGGCAGCAACTCTACCTGGATGCCATTGCTTCGCTCGGCCTCTCCACGTCGTCCTCCGACGAACTCCTCGCCACAGGATTCGCAATAGACCAGTTCGAATACGCGTTCGCTGACGGCCCCGTCGGACCCGTATGTCGTGCCGCGCTCAATGGTGACGCCTTCGAAGCCGACGCTCTCACCGACGACGACGGGTGTGGCGAACAGGCCTTCGATACTCCTGATGAAGACGTGCTCGCGAAAGCTCGTCGTGCGATCGTCGATGTGGATTCCGAGGAGATCGTTGACGCGGTCGCCGAGCCCTCGCAGGATCACTAGCCCTCGCAAGGCAAGATGTGTCTCGCCCGAACTCGTACCGAAGACCCGTTCGGCAATGGTGTCGATCGCGGTTGCCCGCAGCCTGCCTTCGCTCTCCGATTGGCACGCGCTCGTCAGGACCGAGGCCGCCGCCTCTATCGCCTGTCTGACCGCGAGCAAGGGGTCGGATGCCGGCGTCGACACGAGGGCACGCCCACAGGCGGTCACGGCGTCGGTCAACCCCGGCCGCCAAGTGTCGAGCCGACCGACCAGCTGTCCGGCCGGCGACAAGAGCCGGATGAGGTCGACGAAGGGTCGCGTCCGCAGCGGGAACGGCATTTCGCTGGCCGGGATCTCCTGTGTCCCCGTAACAATGGCCGACCCCCAGCTCGAGGGATCCGTCGCGCCGGCATCGCCCGCTCCTTTGCTCGTCCCGAACGGGCCGAAGAAATCGTGAAGATACTTGAGGCTTTTCGATCCTTCCTCTCCATCCAATGGCAGGGACGCGCTCGACGCCAATATCCTGAGCTTATGGCTGTGTTCCGGTCGATCCAGCCCAAGGCGTTGCACGAGGGCCCGGATTAGGCCGGAAACCTCGGTTCCGGCAGACCCGCGAACGAGATGGAGCTCGTCCAGAACCAGGAAGAAGTAAGCACCTTCTTCCGTTTCTAGCCACCGTCGTGTCTCATCGAAGATTCGCGCTTCGATCTCCCGAGACAACATGGTGCCGAGCATTGAGACGTTGGTGACGAGCACGTCGGGCGGTGTCTCGTGCATGTCCCATCGAGCGACGAGCTCGTTAGCGTCGACGGACGGGAAAAGATAGCGTGTCGGATCGTCATCTGGGTGAGCCGCATCGTGGTGCCGTGCGAGCGATTGATCGTCCTCGTACCGAGTCATCGCTGCACGCACGCGGGCTACGCGCGCTTCCGCCCTTTCCCTCTCGATCCGAACGTCCCCGCGTCTCGGATGCACGAGATTGCCGGCTACCGGCGTCGCGCTCGTGTAACGGCCGAAGAATATCCGATTTCCTCGGAAGCGTTCGTCCATAACCGCCGTGGCCTCGGGGGAGGTCAGCGTCTTTCTCAAACGACTGAGCTGATCCTCGACAAGCGCGTTCATCGGATAGAGGATTAGTGCCCGGACGGCCTTGGGCCGAGCGGCGTGCTCCCCGTCGCGGTGATAGCGAAAATTCTTTGCGGTATCCCGCCACCAAGATGAAGCGAGATAGCCTGGCGACGGTGCGGGCCATTGCGTGGCCTCCTCGGCGATCGTCGCCAGGATGGGCAGCATGAAGGCCTCCGTCTTACCGGAGCCGGTCCCGGACGTGACGATACCGGGCGTGCCGGACATCACGCCTCGTTTCAGCATTTCCATCTGATGCGTGTAGGGTTTGCGTGATCCTGCTCTTCGAATTTCTCCGTCAGCGGCAACTCCAGGAAACAGACCGGAAAGGGCGAGCTCAGCGAACGCGATGCGCCCCTCACGCGACATGCCCCCGATCGGATTGCGTTCGCCCGCGAGATCGACCAGCTCGTCGAGGCCCCATTCCGCAGAACGATACCGCGGCACCGGCTCGAGGAACGGCGCCGTCGCGAGGTTGCCCGGCTGGCGCAGCAGTGCGCGACGCCTATCCGCAAGCTCCGTCCGCCTCACTCGAAAAGCTGTATCGAGATACGAGATGTAAAGGTCTCTCATGCGCTCGAAGGCGCCAATCGGGTCGAGCATCAAGTATCCTCCTCAACCTATCATCGACTTCAGCCAATCACGGCCGTCGGCAAACATTTTCGGGGGCGTCGTCCCAGCATTCTTGCCGAAGCGGCTCGCCCAGACGGTTCTGACAAGCTCGTCCGTCTCGGGGCCGCGGAACGGCCAGCCGGCCACATGCGCGCGCAGCGGAAAATCGATATCCTCGTCGATCTTCCACTCGAGGCAGCTTTGAACCAAAATTCGAAAATCGTCTTTCGTCGGTCGCGGACGTACGGCATCGTCGAACCAGACCCGATCCGTTGCGTCACCGAGCACGCGTCTCAACTGCTCGCCCGTCAATCCCGGTGTCTTCGCCGGCCGGATCGGTACGACGAGATCTTCGAGACCTATCACCCCTCGCCGGCCGTCTATCGGACGACCACCCATGCTCATGAAGACGAGAAGATTCGCCGGGCGCTCGGGAGAAGCGAGGAGCGACATGAACGAGAGGATCCATATATCCATCGGCGTTCGTTCGATGCCTTCGAGAAGTACGATCCTCAAGGTTGACCTGTCGAGGCATGCCGTCTTCCAGACACGGGAAAAAGTCGTGAGCGATCCCGTCGCCGGCGTCCGCCAGATGTCCTCGTGTCCGAGGATCGAAGTGTCGAGCGATTGCACCGAGAAAAGACCCTGAGCGACCGCCGACGCGTAACAGCGAACCAAGCCCATTGCGACATCACTGCCCAGCAGCACCGTTTCGCCCGATCTCGACAGGATGTCGATGCCCCTTAGATCCGATGCATTGAAACCATGGAACGTCGCCGCGGTGTTCAGGGCGGCGCCTATTTCCGACCAGGCTCTCGGCGCGATTTTCCGGTCGAAACGAGTCGGGCGCATCAGCGGCATCGGTATGTCGTCCGTGACCGTGATCAAATCGCCGCGATCGGCGAGGACGTGTTGGAGGTCAGACGCCAGCCTGCGCATCGGTTCGCCGGGGGTTTGTCTGTCGCTCGAGACCAGTGCCAGATCGGAAATCATTCTTTCGAGTGCGCCGACGATTTCGTCCTTTTCGGTCGATCGTCGGGCGATCTCCTCGGATATTAGCTCTCTCTTCGCTGCTAGCGTTTCGGTCTCGGCCAGGAGCGCGCGGTTCGTCTCCATCAACGCCGAATGGGCCGCTTCGATCTCCCTCCGCACCTCCTCCTCGAGACGCGTGCGCAGATCGTTTTCGATCCGCTCGCGTCGCGCTTCGATTTCGACCTTGAGCTTTTCCTCGATCGGAGACAATTCGCTGAGTACGGCGACGATCTGATCGACCTTTTCCACGCCGATCCGCAGGTCGGCCGAGAGGCGTTTGACACGATCGTTGGCCGCCCGCCATCCGCCCTGTTGCGAAGGGAACAATTCGAAGCGGTCGAGCGTGGTCAAGATCGCTTGGACCTGCGCCTTCGTGGCGGGAAACGGAACCGTGCCGTCCTCCGGCTTTCCGACCCGTTTTAGTCTCTTGATGAGCGCATCAAGGAAGTCCTTGTCGACCGACCAGTCGATCACATCGCCCGGTTGGCCGACGGTGATCTGTGGGACCGAAAACCACTTGCCTTCGACCTTGGTCCCGTCGAAGAGCGCCGTGTCGAATTCGAAAGTCTGGAGTTTCTCGAGACCCGCGAGGTCGGCGAAGCTCTTCTCCTTGAAGGGGTTCGGCACCAGAGTGATCCGGACGCACCGGCCACCGGTCAAGGCTACGACCACCTGCTCCCTACGGCCGCCACGCGCGCGTACGATGCCTATTTCGACCAGTTCCCGTCGTGCATCCTCGATATTGCGATGCGTGTAATCAAGGACTTCTTCGACCTTCTGAACGATGCCGAGCTGAAATTCGTCCGGTCCCGACGGATCCGACACATGTTGCGCATCGAAGGCGAAGGGAAATTCCGTCCCCATACCGGGATGTTTGGGTGAGAATATCCTTCCTTCACGTGGGAAGGTTTCGCTCCATTTGTCCCAAGAAAGCCATGAGCCATCTTGCGCGAAGGCGAGTGGTTCGATGCGCGTGTACGGGCGGGGCTCATAAAGGCAGCGTCCCAAGAACCAACTCGTCGCCATCGTCACACCCCCCCTGCAATGCTGTCCCAGCTCGGTCGTCGGGTACCGCGACGACGCGCCAACGCCATGGCCGACCCGGTCGCCGGTCCATCTTCTCCCGGGCCGGCGAACCCTTCCCCGATGAAGCGCCTCAACCAGACCGTCATCGACCGATCGAGATGATAGGCGTAGTCCCATGTCCCATCGCTGGCCATCACCGGTCCCGATGATCGCATCGTTCGGAACCGCGCCTGCCGAGCGATCGGACTGGGCAGATATCCGGATTTGCCGATGCGCCTCAACCTTTCGCCGTTCTGCGCGAAGAGAGCAATCTTGTTGAGTCGATGCCCTTCGAGGATCGCGGCGACTCGTGATGCGGTCTTTTTGAGGATCTCCGAGCCTCTTCTCAGCACGTAGAGATCGGCCTCGTCACCCCTGTCCCTCACCCAACGCTCGAGCGAAACCCGAGCGCTCTCGTCGTGCCGATCGACGAAGAGTCCGAGTCCATAAGACCAGGAGCTCGCATGCCGTCGGCCGTCCGGCGTTCTGGGATCTTCGATCCATTGGCGGATCGGGTCGGGTGCCGGCAGGGCAGACAGCGGCAAGACCGGCCATTCGAGCGTTTCGGCAAGGCGGGCCACGAACATTCCGTCGATGCGGATGCTTTCGGGTGACCAGGGTGCCCCTCCGTAACGTTTCAGCTCCCCGCCTGTCACCCCCAGCGCCTTCGACAAGGCCTTTTGAACGATGCAAGGGGTGGCGCCGTCGACGACGGCTTCGCTCTCAGACAGTAAGACCAAGCTGGGACGACGGCACGTCCACACGCGACCCCGCCAAGTCTGGGAAACGTATGGATCGAGCCAACCGGCCTCCTGATAAGCCCGCAGCACGTCCCACACGAGATCGTGGGTCGGCACGACCCGTTCAATGAGAGCGATCAGTTCACCTTCGCGCCATCCGGTGCCCGCTTTCGAAAAGATCGCCTCGCCGAGATCGTCCATCGCGGTTCGGTCGGCGGCGACGTCGTCTTCGATCATCGCCCCAATTTGCAATGGGTGGCTGGGCGCTTCGTCCGACATCTCGCGATCCTGCCGCCATCCGGACTTCGAAGTGAAATCCGAATATGTGCTAGGTTCGGGCGCGCTGCCCTCCAGCACGCAGGTGAGATCCATTCTGTTGTCGCCCTCGGCCAGACCGATGCGCCAGACACCGTCCGTAGTCTCTTCGCAACGTAGGAGCCCGTTTGGCTCGACCCGCAACTCCCCCGGCCCTTCGCGCAGTCGCGTCACCGAGATCGCTGAGGAGTGGACGCCGCTCACCTCCGGCAAAAAAGACGGGCGCCCGAGATAGACATTGCGTTTCAGACTCACCCCACCTGTCAATCTCGGACCGACGAGCTCTTCCGGAACGAACCCGTTCCTGGAGAGGTGACGCAGGACTTCGATGCCGTCGATCCGCCCGGATATATCCCAATCGCGGTCTACCTCGGTCCAGGTCGTCCTTAGCCTCCAGTCTCGCGGCGCGGATCCTCGCCTTGCGACGACCATGCAGAAATCGTCTGTACCCGGTCCGCCCTCGTCACAGACCCAGGATCCCGCCCGCCGGACGAAGACTGCGTAGCCTTCGCCGATTCGACGAGCCACGTGCCCACTCTTATTTCCTGCGACAGCCTGAAGAACGTCACTCCAAGCCCCCCCTGCGAAGTGACCGCCGCCGATTGAGCTCAATCGGCTCTGGCGCGCCGTTTTCAAAGAAAACTCCGCAACGTCCTGGTCGAAACCCGCGAACCGCAACTCGATCCAGGCAGCCGCGTCGCCTCTTTCGCCGTTTTCCGCCGATATCTGTCGCTCGATACCGGATACCAGAGCCCAGAAGCGATGGCCGGCAAGCATCGTCTGTCCGGACGACAAACGTTCGGAAAAGTCCAGCAGCGCGTCCATAATGGCACTTGGTATGTCGAATCGTCGGTGGGTCCGCAGCAGTTCTTCGACCAGCCTCCTCGGAGAACCTCGCACCGACTGGGAAATGGTCTTCAGTATCGCGGCGAATTGTGCCTTGTCACGCCATGCCGGAAAGGCCATCTTCACGGCATACCCGATCAGTCTCATGGCGCCTGGATCGGGGAGAACGACTTGTCGCACGGGACGCCCGGCCGATCTCTGCCGATCACTCCAATTCGCGAGCCGCCGCCAAAGCCTGTTCACGCCGCCGACAGAGGTCAATTCGGCAATTCCGAACGCCTGTCCCATGCGGACACGGAAGTTATGCGTATCGAGGTCCGTGCCGGCGACGTCGTTGACCGCAATCACGCATGTCAGGACGAGATATCGGAAGAAAGCAGGCTCCTCCTCGGCAGTATCGGAACTCGAGCCGCCGCTCAAATAATGACCGACCAAGGCGATATCGAAGCTGTCGAGAAAGGAGCGGAGAGCGATCTCGGGGTCGAGGTCCGTGATGCCCGAGGCGATCGCGAGCTCCGACGACGTCGCGTCCAGATACGTCATCGGGCTTCCGCCGTTCGGACCGTCCGACGAAAGATAATGGCTCACCAGCCTGGCATTCCATTGTTTACCGGACATCGTGAAGATGGAAGCATTCCTCGCAAAAGACACGGCGCGCGCCCTACCCAAGCGCGAATCACAGCTTAGGAGAGGCTCACTCCAGCAACCACAAATATATTCGCTCTGCCCGGCGGGAAATTGCGACGAGCTTGTGACTTAGGTGAAACCTACAGACTCGCGTCGATGGCATCGAGAATGGCGTAGATCCGGCTGGCCGTCTTCGAAGCCTCCAAATACTCGCCATAGGCTCGTCGGGCGTTCCCGATCAATTGCTGGTATGTCATGACGCGAGCGTTGGCTTGCTCGAGAATGCTACGCGATTTCTCACGACCCTGCGGTTCGGACCAGTCCTTGAGATCTTTTCCGACGAGGCAGATGATCTCGTACGCTTCGGCTGATCGACCAGTTCCTGCCAAGAGCTGATCCATCTTTCTCTGATATTTGCGCACCTGCGCGAAGAGTTCGTCCGTGTCGCAGACCCTGCCCGCGCGCTTGAGCTCGATGATGAGGTGCTCCCCGCCCGACTTCCTGTACTGGATGTCGACGCGCCCGATGGTCTCCATGTATTCGCCGACGAACTCTTCGTCGTTCAGAACGGCCTTCTTCACCTCCTTCTCCATCACCGGATCGATAGCCGCGCGATCCCACGACGGATCCAAGAGCCAGAGGTGCTGGAAGAGGAATTTTTGAAGGATCTTTTCGAGGCTATTCTCTTCGGTGAGGCCCTCGAAACTATTTATGAGATCGAGACGCCCCTTCGAGATCTCGTAGTAGAGTTGCGCCTCGAGTTCGTCGTGGTCCTCGAAGGCTTTCAGAAAGCCGGAAAAATCGCTGTCGGAAAGACTGTCCAGTCGACTGAGGCTGTCACGAAGCTTCAGCTTTTCGAACGCCAATACGCTGAACTTGAAGAGAGGCTTCTTGTCGCTCGGGTCGAGCTTCAGAGTATTGATCTTCCCGAACATCTGCGTCGCCTTATTGCGCTGGTCGGCGCCCAGCGTCTTGAACCAGGCATCGACTTCCGGAACCTTCAAGGCTTCCTTGGATCCCTCCTTGTTTCTCAGGTCCGTCCACTTGTTCTGAATGTGCTTCAGTTCGGCTTGTATCTCGGCTCGAAGCCTCACGACACGATCGTCGTCCTCGATCAGCGCCTGACGGTTGCTGGTGGCGACATCTTCCTTCTCGTCGTCGTCCAGCCAATCCGCATGGATCTCGCCGACCACATAGGAGGCGTAGAGGCCGTCCTCGCCGAAGAATTGCAACGTCTTCTCTTGAGCGACCCGGCCTCTGATCATGATCTGAATGTCATTCAGATTGTCGCCATCCTCGCTGGCGAGATCGCCGGCCGATTTGACCGTACCTATCCAGCCAGAGAACGTCGCTTCGCGCGGGAAGACCTGCGTCGCCGAAGTGGACTTGCTGATCTCCTCTCCGAGATCTCCGTAAGTCCATATGAACTCGACCTTCTTATAATACTCCCTGTCCTCCGACGTGATGGGCACGCCGTTGACGTGGACATCGAAGGACTTCTCGTACTTCACCTGTCCGATGGAGGAAAAACGCCTGGCCAACCGTCGCCGAAGTGGGCCCGGCGCATTGTGCGTCGCCTTCCGAATGTCTCGGATCTCGATCCTCGTCCCTTGCGAGATCGAAATCTCTGCGAGCGGAACCACCGCTGGAACATATTCCTTTTCACCCGCGGCGATTGATGCCTGGATTCCAGGCAGACTCAGGATCAAGCCCGACCGCTCCCCGCCCCTGCAACTATGAACCTCGATCGTGTCGGCGATCGAGAAGAGCGAGAGCTTGCCTATCCCCTTCCTTCCCAGCACCGGGCGCCCATGCGGTGTCTTCGCTTCTCCGTTTTTTCGTCTCTGGTACCCGACGGTCAGGAATTTCCGGTTGATGTCGTCGACGGACATGCCGTGTCCATCGTCCTGGATGATGATCTTGCCGGTCGCGACATCAATGCCGACACTCTCGGCATCTGCATCCCAGGCGTTCGCGACCGCCTCGGAGATCACGGCGGGCACGCTGCTGTACAACTTGATGCCGAGATGGTTCAGGACATTCAAGTCGATCGTCATTCTGAACGGCGAGTTTTCAGCCACGGCCGACGATCTCCGCCGAAATTTCCTTTGCGATGGCCTGAGCGAGCGCAACCGGAACCGCGTTTCCGATCCACTTTCCCACGGTCTTAAAGCCAGGAAATTTGTCCGCTTCGAAGAAAGCGTAGTCGGCAGGGAACGATTGAAGAATAGCCGCCTCGCGCAACGATATCGCGCGATCCTGCTCGGGATGGCCGAAGCGGCCGTTACCGAAACCGTAGCACTGCGTGGTCATGGTCGGTGCGGGCTGATCCCATCCCATACGTCCATATACTCCACCGTAACCTTTGCCCGTCTCGGCAGTATGGCAAGTGGCGACCAAGTCGGCTGGCCAGTCGCGCCAAGTCCCGCCCGGCTTCGACACCCTGATGCGCTCGAGGTTCAAATCCGAGAGCTTGCTCGCGCGATGCAGAGGATCGTTAGGATCGACTCCACCGGCCGTCAGCCGAGGGAGCCCTGCGATCGCCGCCCTCACCGTCGCGCCGGCCTCCTCGGAAGGGGCCGATAGCTGAACGACCTTCTTCTTCGATCCGATAACTACCAGCCGCTTTCGACGCTGCGGCACTCCATATTGCGAGCAGTCTACGACCTGGACGGAAAGCAAGTATCTCGTAGACAGCGCATCCAGAAATTCTTGAAACAGGCTACCGGCCTTGTACTCCAGCAGACCCGCAACGTTCTCCATCGTCACGAAATCGGCGTCGACCGATGTCGCGATCCTTGCGAAGCTCTTCAGCAGCTCCCAACGGCCGTCTGTCTTGCCTTTTTTGTAGGTGGAGAAAGGCTGACACGGGGCGCAACCCACGAGCACCGAGGGCCTTGTCCCGGTGAATCTAGACTTTATCTCGTCGGCAGACAAAGAGCCGACGTCCTTCTTCACGAAACGCGAATCGTTGTTGGTCTCGAATGCATACCGGCAGCTTTCGTCCACATCATAGCCAGCGCGTATGTCGAACCCGGCGCGTTTGAACCCGTTGCTGATTCCGCCGATTCCGCAGAAGAGATCCACGACCTCGCCCACCGGCAACAGTGTTGAAGGACCGGAACTACTCGGCATGAGACGTCGTCCCGATTTCGCTTATCTTCGCATAGGGCAAGCTGCACGACCCCCGGTTGCAGTTTCAGGCTACTTTCTCCGATTTATCAAAAGAAATCAAGCCGCTGAATGGTCCGCCCGTCACTTTTTCTATTTCGCTCGGGGGTATGCGTTCTGCCGTAAAATCAGCGAGATTTGATGGTCGACTATTCGGATCGCCTCCATATCGGCCAGAGACACGGTAGGATTTTTGACAGACGAAAACGAAGCTGCTCCGACCGCATTTCGATCCGCCCTGATGGCGCGCGTGGGTCAGAAAAACACGCTGCCCGAAGTAAAGGTCCGAAAGATTCTTCACGGATTGGGCTATCGATATCGGATACATCGCCGCGACTTGCCCGGCAGTCCGGATATCGTCTTTCCAACTCGCAGGAAGGCTATCTTTGTTCACGGGTGTTTTTGGCACCGACATGCCGATTGCAGCAAGGCGACATCCCCAAAAACGCGTGTCGAATTCTGGAGAGAAAAGTTCGCGAAGAACGTCGAACGCGACAAGAGGAAGGAGCGTGAATTGCGCGAACTCGGTTGGGAGGTCGAAACGATATGGGAGTGTGAAACTAAGGACATGGAAGGCCTAGCGCGACGCGTCGTGTTTTGGCTTGGCTCCCGGTCGCCGGATCAAGCAAAAAAGTATGGAGACGAAGCGAACGTTAAGTCTTCCTAGGCGTCGTTTTGGGATGCCGTCGCGGGTGTTCTGGATCACTTGCCGAAAATTCGTTCGTAGAATTCGCGCTGGCTCTCGATGAAAGCGGATTGAATTGGCTCGCTTGCGCGAGCGGTGGCCTCGAATGCGTTGCGGAACTTTTCTTCATCAATAAGGACGCCGTCGAAGTGCTGTCTCAATGCCTCGGCGCAGAACCAAGTCAAGCTCACC
Organism: Rhizobium sp. WSM4643; assembly: GCF_025152745.1. Taxonomy (NCBI): domain Bacteria; kingdom Pseudomonadati; phylum Pseudomonadota; class Alphaproteobacteria; order Hyphomicrobiales; family Rhizobiaceae; genus Rhizobium; species Rhizobium sp. WSM4643. Next base: position 545,239 of record NZ_CP104042.1, read on the forward strand.
TGATCACTGACTATCCTCGCCACGTGACTGGACTCCAAGAGCCGCAACTCCTCTTGCGGACGTAAAGCACGATCAGCCATCAGATCCAAGGCTGCACCGTCTGCATGCGCAAGATGGCTGCACATTCCATACATGTGCAAAATGCCTTGGAAACCATTCAGGGGCTCGCCCGCGATCAAGCGACCTTCCAGCGATGTGACAATTTCGGAGAACGACCACTTCTGTTCTATTCTCTTTCGTTCCGCCTTGTTGCCTGCGATATTCTGGTCGAAAATGCTCTCTTGGGTCAGCGCTTCGAATATATCCGAAGCCACATGCTCTGCATCGGCTCCTCGAACTACCAACTCGGCCTTGCGTGCTCTCCGACGGTTGCCGATCGAGCCAAGTACGTTCCAAAATTCATTGAGGAGGACGGCCTTTTCCTCCTCCTCGGCAAGACAGATGAACAAGATCTTAGCAGCCGTCTCGTAAAACGACCGCAAGACAATTTCCGCGTCCCAACAATAACCCCAGGTTAAAAGAAACGTCACCGCCTGAGCTCTCGACGAGAGATAAGCGAACAGTGGCCTCAACGTCGAAGTCGCTGCGGGTGTATTCTCGCCATATCGAGAAAAAAGACCGGCGATCTCATCGCGGATGACTGCGTTGGCATCCATGCTGGTATCTTGCAAGTGCTGCAATGGAGATATCATACAGTTGTCCGCTCGGGCTTTCCACGTCTTTCCTGGGACCGTAATTCAGCGACCTGCCTTTGTCTTCAAGACCCTGACCTATCGTGAGATCCGCTGTTGTTTTGTCGTGTCCATCACGTTCGGCAGAATGGTAGTTGGTTCATATAACGGGACTCCGCTGTTAAATTATTCCCCACGCCCGAAACCTCCCCCTCCCGGTCATCTCCCTGAGGCCCAGCTCCAAAACGATCCGCCGCGCCGCCTGCGGCGTCACCTCGAGCGTTTTCGCCACCATGTTTGCCGACACCAACGGTTTTGCCATCACCAGCTCGACCAGCTCCGGCAATTTCGAAGACGCCCGCCGTCCTTCGAGTTTTCGCTCGAACATCGTTTTCGCCAACGTGAGCCGGTCGTGTTCTTTCAGGCCGATATCGGCTGCCGCCAAAAATCCGTGGGCGATGGCCAGCAGCCGGGTTTCGCGATCACGATGCCGGCGCCGATCGACCGGAATGGTTTTCAGGCCGAGGTTGATGGCGGCGAGACGGGTGCCGGTCGTGATGCCGGCCTCCCGCAGGATGGAGGCAGCCAATAGCCGGCCGAGCCAGGGCGCGTGCTGAAGCACTGACAATTCGTTCCACGCATCAAGGGCGACGATCGCCTGCGTCACCGCCGGCAGGTCTTGCACCTGCCGCAACATACCGCGCCATTCGTCGAGCCGGGCATCCTCGTCCCAGTCGAGATCATAAATTAGCGGATCGGCCGGAGCCCGACCGGGCTTCCTGGCATTTTCGATTGCCGCTTCCGATCGGGCGAGCACCGCATCGATGGCGGCATAGTCGACGCCAAGCAGATGTTCGATGTCGTCGGCATCTTCGCCCTCCCCTACCAGATCGATCACGCCGGCGCGTCGGGCGGCGCTGCCCGCCTTTGCTTCGTCGGCGCCGATCGACGCCACTGGCTCCGTCTGCCGGAGTATTCGAATGCCGTCGGCCGAAAGCGCCCAGCCAGGTGGTTGGGCGGCAATGCGCCGACGAGTGCGCAACACATCGCGGGCGATGGTGAGTTCATGGGTGGGTGTGCGAATATCCTTCGTGGCGTCGTGGAGGACGAGGTCTTCGAGATGGACGAGTTCGCCGTCGATCCACAGCGAGGCGCAGGCGTCGGCAAAGTTTTGGCGTTCGATCCAGCCGGCGCCGACCGTTGAACGGGCGATACGCTCGTCGAGACGTGCCAATTCGATACCGGCGCGAAAAGCCGGCTCTATCAGGGCTGTCATGCTGATTTTCGCGATATCGTAAGCCATTGAAATCATGGTAAATGATTTCTTACACGAACGCTATATGGATATTGAGGTTCGCCACATGGTACGGATGCAGGCTGAGGGTATAACCATCGATAAGTACCTCTTATCGATGGTAGATTGATTTCGAGGTCCAAATCAGCAAGAGTCGGCGCAAATCACGGTCTCAGAGGCCGCCGAAACCGTCTTTCTGGAGCGTCCGTGGCGAAACCCAAAAAATCACTGACCGCGGTGGAGCGCCGCGCCGAAGAGCTCGACACCATCGCCGCCGTACTGCCGATCGAGCGCCGCGACGATCTTGCCGAGCTGCTCACCGACCAGGACGTCGAGACGCTGCGCCATCTCGTCAACCAGGGCATGGGCGACAACACCCTTCGCGCCCTCACCTCGGATCTGACCTATCTCGAAGCCTGGGGATTGGCAGCCACCGGACGCTCGCTGCCCTGGCCGGCGCCCGAGGCGCTGCTGCTGAAATTCGTCGCCCATCACCTGTGGGATCCGCAGTGGCGGGAGAGTGACCCTGATCACGGAATGCCGGCCGCCGTCGACGAAAACTTGCGCAGCCAGGGTTTTCTCAAATCCGTCGGCCCGCATTCGCCATCGACGGTCCGCCGGCGGCTGGCCAACTGGTCGACGCTGACCAAGTGGCGCGGCCTTGACAGCGCCTTCGCCTCCCCTGCCCTCAAATCGGCCATTCGGCTGGCGATCCGAGCCGCGCCAAGACAACGTCTTCGCAAGAGCGCCAAGGCGGTTACCGGCGATGTGCTGGCAAGACTGCTGGCGACCTGCGCCACCGACAGCCTGCGCGATCTCCGCGACCGGGCAATCCTGATGGTCGCCTTTGCCTCCGGCGGTCGCCGGCGCAGCGAGATCGCCGGACTGCGGCGCGAACAGCTGACGGTCGAGCCGCCGATCCCGGTCGAGGACGGCGCCCCCCTCCCCTCGCTCGCCATCCATCTCGGTCGCACCAAGACCACCTCGGGCGAACAGGACGATGTCGTCTATCTGACCGGCCGGCCGGTCGAGGCGCTCAACGCCTGGATGGTGGCCGCCAGGATCGAGGGCGGAAGCGTGTTCCGGGCGATCGGTCGCTGGGGGACTGTTTCGAAGCGGGCGATCGATCCGCAGTCGGTCAATGCGATCATCAAGCAGCGGGCCGAGATGGCTGGGTTGGAACCGGGGGAGTTTTCCGCCCATGGGCTGCGGTCAGGTTATCTCACCGAGGCGGCCAATCGTGGAATCCCCCTTCCCGAGGCGATGGAGCAGTCTCGCCACCGCTCGGTGCAGCAGGCATCGAGCTACTACAATAATGCTACGCGTCGAAGCGGACGGGCTGCCCGTATGCTTTAATTGCGGGAGGAGGAGGATTTTCTTAAACCCGAGCAGCTGCGTTGGACTGCAACCCCACAGCGGCCGTTTTTCCGCCCTAGCTGGTGGCAATGATTCTCGTCAGTGAACTCGCTTGGATGCTAATTTGAGTCGCCAGATGGGTTGTCGCCACCGCAAAATGTATCCCTTGCGCCTATTGCTTCGCAGATTCCGGTGTACGGGTGAAAACGGCGTCCGGAGATACACCCTCGATAACATTTTGTTGTTGCACAATAATGTTTAGATCTCTTTGCACGAGCGGCGGTCGGCATTAAGGTTTTGTTAACCCTAAATAGCTTGCCAGCCTGTTAGAATCGATGCTTATTGCAAGCAGCGGAGTGATTAGGAAATTCCGCTCAGAAGCGCTATTTCAAGAAATCAGGTCCGGGG
>NZ_CP104043.1:300000-407296 GCF_025152745.1 Rhizobium sp. WSM4643
ATCAGCCCAAGGATCGAGCTCAGGTTGATGATCCGGCCGCTGCGCTGCCGCCGCATCACTGGCAGCACCGCATTGGTCATTCGCATCGTGCCGAAGACGTTGACGTCGAACACGGCTTTAGCCTGCGCCGTGGTCGATTCCTCGGCGCCGCCGAGCAGGCCGATCCCGGCATTGTTGACGAGAAGATCGATCCGTCCCGTGCGTTTCAGAACCTCGTCGACGACGCCCTGCACCGATTGATCGTCGATGACGTCGCAGATCAGCATGGTGATGCCGTCGGCGGTGTCGGCCATTGGCTTTCGGCTGGTGCCGAACACCTGGTAACCGTCGCGTAGCAAGGCCTTCGCCGTTACCAGCCCGATGCCGGAAGAGGCCCCTGTGACCAGGGCGATGCCGCGTTCTCTTTTGCTCATCAACGTCTGCCTTCGTTTTTGTCGTGGAATATCCATGCGCATTCTGTTACTATTAAATTGATAGCAAGTCACTACTAAAAAGATATCGACATGAAGAATCTTTCGAACCAGCCCTGCCTGATCGCCCGTAGCCTGGCACTCGTCGGCGATGCGTGGAGCATGTTGATCATGCGCGACGCCCATGCGGGGCTGACCCGCTTCGATGAATTTCGCAAAAGCCTCGGAATCGTCCCGACAATGCTGACGGGGCGGCTGTCATCGCTGACCGAGGAAGGATTGCTGGAAAAGCGTCGCTATTCCGAGCGTCCGCCGCGCGATGAATATGTGCTGACGGAAGCCGGCCGCGACTTTCTGCCGGTGCTGTTTGCAATCGGCGCCTGGGGCCGCAAGCATCGCAGCGGCGGTGCAGTCACCCGTTTCTTCGACGCTGAGACCGGTACGGAGATCGAACCCCTCACAATCGACCGCGCGACCGGCGCGGAAATTGGAACCCGTCCTATTCGTATCGCCGCACCCGAATGTGCGCTGCCCGCGGCAGATGAAGCGGCACCTGACAACGCCCTTTGAAAGCGATGTCAGCATCCCCCGCCATCACCGCCTCCGGCGATGGCAAGGGGATCCTCGAATCAAAACCCGCGGCCCCAACCGAGCACTATGACTGCTGTAGCCCGTAGAGCAGCGGCATCAGTCCTGCGAGCGCCCTGAAACGCTCCCACGACTTGGACGAAGGCTTCGTCCAGCCCGTTTCGGCAAGCGCGGAAAGGCGCGGAAAGACGAGGCGGTCGAAAACGGCCCGATCGGTCATAGGCTCGGACCAGATGCAGGCCTGGATGCCGAGGAGTTTCTGTTTCTGAGCTGCCGTCCAGCCGCCGATGGGATCGAAATTGTAGAGCTTCTCCGCGTCCGAAGTCCCCGCCCAGCTGGCGCCGGGCTCGTCCCAGTCGGGCCTGAGCGCCATATCGAGGTAGTAGACTTGTCCGGGGCAGACGACCATGTCGTAGCCGCGCTCGGCAAGTTCGGCCGAGACCTCGACATTGCGCCAGCTGCAGAGATAGCTCTTCGATTTATCGATGACATCGCCATGGGCCGCCTCTTCCCAGCCGCCGGTGATGCAGCCCTTGCTGGCAAGGAAGCGCTGGACGCGGCTCAGGAACTCCGCCTGCAGGATGGCGGCGCCCGAGCCGTGGATGTCGTCGGCGCCATGGGTATTGGTCACGACGTTCAGCCGCTTGGCATGCGCATCGGCAACCTCGGTTCCCGCCACCCTACGCAGGCGCTCGAGCGCTTCCGGCGAACCGGACCATGCGCCGAGCGGAACTTCATCGGCGCCGAGATGGATGGTCTTGAACGGAAAGAGCTCGATGAGTTCTAAGAGGATCGTCTCGACAATCTCATAGGTCTTCTCGCGGACCGGATTGATGCAATTGTCGGGGAAGCCCTGAACCGAATAATAGCTGCCGACTTCGGCCGGATCGCGCAGCTCCGGGATCGCCTGCAGCATGGCGTAGCAATGGCCTGGCATATCGATCTCCGGCACGATCTCCACGCCGAGGCTCTTGGCATGCGCGACGATCTCGCGGATGGCAGCCTTGGTGTAATAACCGCCGGTGCGGGCCGGGCTCGAACCGAGCAGCGGCGGAACGGCAAGACCGTGACCGCGCCAGGCGCCGACCGCGGTCAAATCAGGATAGGCGTCGATCTCGACGCGCCATGCTTCGTCGTCGGAAAGGTGCCAGTGGAAGCGGTTGAGCTTGTTCCAGGCCAGCACCGCCAGCAGCTTCTTGACCTCGGCCGCGCTATAGAACTGGCGGGCGACGTCGAGATGCAGGCCGCGCCAACCCATCGACGGCTCATCGACGATCTCGCCGGAAGCCGGAAACTGGAAGACCTCGGGATGCAGCCTTGCACCGCGCCAGATCTGGCCGAGTGTGACGAGGCCATAGAGGAAGCCGGTCTGGCTGCTGGCCGCGATCGTGATCTCACCCTCGAAACTCAGCCGATAGGCCTCCGACCCGAGCCCGGCGGCATCCTTCAGGGTGACTGGAACCGCGCCTTCCGCCTCGCTCCGGACGATGCCTTCGACGGCGAAGAGATGCTCGACCAGCGTTGCGAAACTTCTTGATGCCGCCTCCCCCTCAGCGCTCTGCGCTTGCGGCGCAAAACCGGCCGGCAGCGGACGTCGGGAAGTGACGGACACATGGTTCGGCCAGGGGATGATCGACACTTGAACAGGCGCATTGACGGGAACCGGATAGATCTCGGCGCCACGCTTCAATGGCGCGTTGCTGACCGAAGATCGCGTCGGCTCTATGGTGAGCACGATCGTGCTGCCGTCGGAAAGCGCGAGATAGCCGCTGGTTGCGCCGTCCGTCCAGTGACGAAACTGCCAACTCAACGCATAGACCGCGATCGTCCACGTCTCGCCCGCGCCGAGAACGAAATTGGCAGGTGGCTGGAACTCGGTGAAATTCGACAGCCGCTGCGAAACTGTGGCGCCGTCGACGCGCCCGGCCGGATCGACACGACCCGGGCCACTGACGCACAGCGAGAAATTCGAAAGCGACTCGGTGCCGAGGTTCTTGAGGCGCAGGACGTAGGAAAACTCCTTGCCGTCCGCAGGCGGGTTCCAAAGGGTTTCAAGCCGCAGGGCTTTTGGTCGCGGTATGGACATGGTCGCTCATTCCTCTTGGAGATCGGATCACGAGTATCCCGGCGTAATAACCGGGAGCGCAATTTTGGGTAAGCATGGCGCAAACCGCCTTTTGGTCGAAGGCCGCCCGCGATTCCATCATTTTTGAAGTCAATCAAATTGATTTAAGAGTGATAGTCAGTTTCCCGCCGGCAGGTCAATTGCCGATTGGAAATTTCTGTAGCGCCCTCCGGATCGGCTCTCGGCAGACATTAGCTAGGCACGCTCTTCCGGACCAAGTCCTTTGATCACGATCGAGCCTGGCCTTCTCGGTCAGGCTCGATCGCGTTCAACTCACTCCTGCAAATTTGTGCCGGCGGGTCTCTATCGCTTCCATCCTCATCCGAACTATGGTGTCGCAATCGGCGAAATCGCGGTTCACGTCCGAGCCATGCTGTCCGTCGTCTCGATCGCAACCACGATCGGCCTTAGTCTTCGCAGCCGAGGCGGAGAACGCAGCGCGCGGGATATCGCATGTCGGAACGACTTGAATCTGCCCGCCCTGATGAAACGCCCGCCATCGTCTGGCTCGGCTTCATGGCGATGTGCGTCGGCATGTTCATGGCGATCCTCGACGTCCAGGTGGTGGCGACATCGCTGCCGACCATCCAGTCGGCGCTCGATATCGATCCGGATCAGACGAGCTGGATACAAACGGCCTATCTCATCGCCGAAGTGGTGGCGATTCCGCTCACCGGCCTCTTGACGCGACTTCTGACGATGCGATGGCTGTTCGTTACCGCCACCAGCCTGTTCGTCGCAGCCTCCGCCGGCTGTGCGGCGAGCGGCAGCTTCGGCGAGTTGGTGGCCTGGCGGGTGCTGCAAGGTTTTTCCGGCGGGACCCTGATCCCATCGGTGTTTTCAGCCGTGTTCATCCTGTTCCCGAACGAGCGGCAGGCGCTTGCGACGACGATCGCCGGCGTGCTGGCGGTGCTGGCCCCGACCGTCGGACCGATCGTCGGCGGGTGGTTGACGCAGACCTATTCCTGGCACTGGCTGTTTCTGATCAACGTCATCCCGGGCATCGTCTCGGCAATCATCGCTGCGCGGTTCCTGCCGCGGCGGGCGCCCGATCCGTCCGAACTCAAGCATCTTGACGGGCTGTCGCTTCTGCTGATGGCAACTGCGCTGACGAGCCTGGAACTCAGCCTGAAAGAGGCGCCGACGAGCGGCTGGATCTCGGCCTATGTGCTCAGCCTGCTAACGGTTTGCCTTGCATCGGGAGGCGTCTTCGTCTGGCGAACGCTTCGCCGCCGCCGGCCCGTCGTCGATCTCGGCAATTTCGGCGACCGGAACTTTCTCGTCGGCTCGGTTCTGAGCTTTGTCCTTGGCATCGGCCTCTTCGGCTCGGTCTATCTCATGCCGGTCTTTCTCGCTTTCATCAGGGGACACGACGCCCTCGAAATCGGCATGACGATGCTGGTCACCGGCATCGCGCAGCTGGTCACCGCGCCGATCGCGGTCGCGCTGGAAAAGCGCTTGGATGCTCGCCTGCTGTCGGCCGTCGGTTTCGCGCTCTTTGCGATCGGTGTCGGAATGAGCGCCTTTCAGGATCCTCGTACGGATTATGACGCGATGTTCTGGCCGCAGGTCGTGCGCGGCGTCGCCATCATGTTCTGCCTGTTGCCGCCGACGCGGCTGGCGCTCGGCACACTTCCGCCAGAGCGCATTCCCGATGCGAGCGGGCTTTTCAACCTGATGCGCAATCTCGGCGGGGCGATCGGCATCGCCCTCATCGATACCATCATCTACACGCGCTCGGAACCGCTTGGACAAACCCTCTGGACCCGCCTTCAAGCCGGCGACATCGAGGCTGCGACATTCGTCGGCGCCCCTCTTCAAACCATATCGGGGCATAGTGGCGGCTTCGATGCGGATACCACGGCGATGCTCGATCCGCTGGTCCAGACCGCGGCCAGCGTCCAGGCGATCAACGAAGCCTGGATGATCGTCGCCGCCCTGACCGGCTGCGCCCTGCTCTCAGTGCCCTTCGCCAGGCGGCCGGCGTCAACGTGAAAGCCATGGTGACAAGTTGCCGATCTTCCGGTCGCCGGTAAGATTTCTCTCAATCATTTTGCGTCATCCTCCAGTTCCCCTCTGAAGCCAATCGACGAGATCTTAATGGCCCCGGTCCTCAAGCGCAGTTTTCAAATGCCACGACGCGAAGAGCTTGGCCTCTTCACCATCAGCAACGGGTCCGGCCTGTCGATAGCGGCCCTGCCGAACGGCACGCTGTTTGCCATCGAATATGCCGACGACAAGGGATCGGTGCAGATCAACCAGATCCAGGGCTCGCCGCTCACCGGCGGCGTCAGTCGCCTTTATCTGCGCATCGGCGGTGCGGCACCTGATGTCGTCGAGATCGTCGGGCCTCGTGCCGATGGCAGCTTCGGGCACGATGCGACGAGCTTCTCCTGGAGCGGCAAGAGAGGCGATATCGGCTACACCGTCCGCCTCGAGCTTCATCCTTCCGAAACGGCTTGGTTCTGGCGTGCCTCCATCCGGCATCTGAAGGATGGAACGCTGCCGGTCGATCTGGTGCTGGTCCAGGACGTCGGTCTCGGCGATCGCGGCTTCCTGATGAACAGCGAAGCCTATGCCTCGCAATATGTCGACCACCATATCGCCGATCACGGGACATTCGGCCCTGTCGTGATGCACCGTCAAAATCTGAAGCAGTCGGGCGCCCGCAACCTCTGGCTCGTGCAGGGCTGTCTCGACGGGGCGGCGGCCTATGCCACGGACGCGATCCAACTGGTGCAGGCGAGCGACCGCCTCGACGACCTGCTGGTCGGCGCTTTCGGCACCAGCCTGCCGAGCAAACGGCGCCAGCAGGAGATGGCATGTCCCGCCATCCAGTCGAGACCGATCTCCGTCCTGGCAAGCGGCGCGACCGCGACTTTCTTTGCCGTCTTCGCAGCCGATCATCCCGAAGCGTCGAGCGATGCCGACCTTTCGCGGCTCGACGGGCTGGCAACGATAAAAGGTGCGGCAGCCGACATAGCAGAGGCGGCGCCGGTCCGCAGCCTGCTCCAGGATGCCGCCCTGCTGAAGGCCGAGGCGCTGGAAAAGAAGGCGATTGGCAAGCTCTATCCGGAGCGGAGCCTGGAAGAGCGCGTCGACGGAAAGCTTCTTTCGTTTTTCGTGCCGGACGGCGTTTTGAACCGCCACGTGGTCCTGCGCGACAAGGAGCTCCTGGTGGCGCGCCGCCACGGCGCGATCGTCAGAAGCGGCGGGAACATGCTGCTTGACGATGCGACGCTTGCCGCGACCTGCTGGATGCAGGGCGTTTTCGCGGCCCAGCTGACGATCGGCAATACGTCTTTTCACAAGCTCTTTTCCGTCTCCCGTGACCCCTACAATCTGACGCGCGCCAGCGGGCTGCGCATCATGGCGGATGTCGGCGCCGGCTGGCAGCTTCTGGCGGTGCCGTCGGCTTTCGAAATGGGGCTCAGCGATTGCCGCTGGATCTATCATTGCGCGGGACGCACGATCATCGTGTCGGCGGTCGCCTCCGGTGAGGATGCAGCGATGCAGTGGACCGTCTCCGTCGAGGGCAAGCCGTGCCGCTTTCTGGTGTTCGGTCACGTCGTCCTCGGCGAGCGCGAATATGACGCGGGCGGGCAGATCGAATTCCATCCGTCGGGCAAACGCATGCTTTTCCGGCCGGACCCGGCCTGGCTCTGGGGCGAGCGCTATCCCGATGCCGGCTATTGGCTGGTGAGTTCGACGCCCGATGCCATCGATGAGATCGGCGGCGACGAACTGCTCTACAGTGATGGGATAACACGCAACGGCCCCTTCGTCGCGCTTAGATCCCGCCCGACGCAGGTGCTCTCTTTCGCTGTCGTCGGCTCGATGACCGATGCGGCGGAGGCCGAGCGACTGGCGCAGCGTTATGAGGCCGGCGTCACCGATGAAGCCATGCTTGCCCCGGCATCGAAATTCTGGCGGAACGCCGTGCGCGGTCTGACGATCGGCAGCACCTCGCCCGACCTTGCCGCGCAGACGACCTTGCTGCCGTGGCTGGCGCATGACGCGATCGTGCATCTGAGCGTGCCGCACGGCCTCGAGCAATATACCGGCGCTGCCTGGGGCACACGCGACGCCTGCCAGGGGCCCATCGAATTCCTGCTCGCCTATGAGCATGATCGCGAAGCCAAGGAGGTGCTGAAGACCGTCTTCAGCGAACAATACCTGGAGAAAGGCGATTGGCCGCAATGGTTCATGCTGGAGCCCTACGTCAACATCCGGGCGGGCGATAGTCACGGCGATATCGTCGTCTGGCCGCTGAAGGCGCTCTGCGACTATATCGAAGCGACCGGCGATCTCGCCATCCTCGACGAGAAGGTCTCCTGGCGCGACGAAAAGACGATGGCCAGGGCGCCGGGGCTCGACACCATCGCGATCCATGTCGAGAAGCTGCTCGAGACCGTTCGCGAAGCTTTCATCCCGGGAACGCATCTGATCCGCTACGGCGAGGGAGACTGGAACGATTCTCTGCAGCCGGCCGATCCGCATCTGCGCGACTGGATGGTCAGCAGTTGGACCGTTGCCCTGCTCTACGAGCAGATCGTCCGTTATTCCACGATCCTGCGTCGCCTCGGTCATGGCAACAAGGCCAAGCGCTTGAGGAAGATCGCAACGGCGATGCGCCGGGATTTCAACCGCCATCTCGTGCGTGGCGGCGTCGTTGCCGGCTACGGTATCTTCGATCCCGGCCATGACGGCGTCGAATTGCTGCTGCACCCGAGCGACCAGCGCACCGGCCTGCATTTTTCGCTGATCTCGATGACGCAGGCGATGCTTGGCGGGCTGTTCACGCCGGCGCAGAGACGCGATCATATGAAGCTGATTAGAGAGCATCTGCTCTTCCCCGACGGCGTGCGGCTGATGGAGAAGCCCGCGACCTATGCCGGCGGGCCTGAGACGCTGTTTCGCCGCGCCGAATCCTCCTCCTTCTTCGGCCGCGAGATCGGGCTGATGTATGTGCACGCGCATCTACGTTATTGCGAGACGTTGGCGCTCCAAGCCGAGGCGGAAGAGCTCTGGAAGGCGATCGCCGTCGTCAATCCGATTTCAGTCACATCAGCGCTGCCGCATGCATCGCTGCGCCAGCGCAATACCTATTTCAGCAGCAGCGATGCGGCTTTTCATGACCGTTATCAGGCGGCGGCCGAATGGGAGCACGTCAAGGCGGGAGAGATCGCCGTCGACGGCGGATGGCGCATCTATTCAAGCGGCCCGGGGCTCTATACCAGAAGCTTCGTCGAAAATATCCTGGGCTTCAAAAGGCGCTTCGGCCGGCGCAAACACAAACCGCTTCTGCCCGCAATCCATGCCTCGGCCGATCTGCACACCGACCACGCCGCCTGGCGGCGGCTGATGAAGCCGAAACCCAAGGCGTAACAGTTCAGGACGAGGCGCTGTCTATGCAGTAGCGTCGCGCAGCTCCTCGAAGCGCGCGGCGCTCTTCGACAGGTGGCTTCGGATGGCGCGGCGCGCGGCGGGCTCGTCACGGTCGCGGATCGCCGCGAAGATGGCATGGTGTTCCCTGCGCATGCGCGCCGCATGGCGCTTGCGCTCGGCTGATGTCATCTTGTCCAAGCGCGCCCATTGCCGCGGCACCATGATGTTGCCGAACGTATCGAAGAGGCGGCCGTAATAGGAGTTGTGCGTCGCGACCAGAATGGATCTGTGGAAGGCGTAATCCTCTTGCGCACCGTATCCGCCCTCCTCGAGCGCCTTGTCGAGGGCATCGAGACGGTCCTGCATGCGGTCGATGTCCTCCTGCGTGCGCCGCAGCGCCGCAAGGCCGGCGGCTTCGTATTCGATCCCCATGCGCAACTCCAGCACGCGCAGAACCTCGTCGATCGACTGCAGGTCGTTTGGAATGATGGAGAAGGATCTGGGCGTCGGATCGTTCGAGACGAAAGCTCCAAGGCCTTGCCGCGTGGTGATCAAACCCTTTGCCCGCAGCGCGGCGAGCGCTTCGCGAACGATCGTCCGGCTGACGCCGGTCGTTGCCATGATCGCCTGTTCGGTCGGCAGACGCTGGCCGGGCTTCAGGTCGCCGGACTCGATTTGCGCCGTCAACATATCGGCAAGGTTGCTGCGCAGGTTCGGCGCCTGCTGAATGGTATTGAAGACTGCGTTGTCCTTATTTTCCATCCTGTTTCGATCCTGGTGTCGAGGCGGCTGCGCCAAGAGCGATTATCGCGCCAGCCAACCGCCATCGACGGGCAGCACCGTTCCATGCACGTAGTCGGATGCCGATGATGCCAGGAATACGGCCGCGCCGCCGAGTTCATCAGGCGTTCCCCAGCGACCGGCCGGGATGCGGCCAAGGATGGCGGCATTGCGGTCGGCATCCTCGCGCAGCGCCGTGGTGTTGTTGGTGACGAAATAACCGGGGGCGATGGCATTGACGTTGACGCCCTTGCCGGCCCATTCGCAAGCAAGCAGCTTCGTCAGTCCCGCGAGGCCGCTTTTCGAGGCGGTATAGGAGGGAATGCGGATGCCGCCCTGGAAGGAGAGCAGCGAGGCGATGTTGATGATCTTGCCCCTGCCCTTGTCGACCATGTGGCGGCCGGCCGCCTGCGACAGGAAGAAAGCCGTCTTCAGGTTGACGTCGATCACCGCGTCCCAGTCTTCCTCGGTGAAGTCGAGCGCATCGGCGCGGCGGATGATGCCGGCATTGTTGACGAGGATGTCGAGGCCGCCGAAGGTCTGGATGGTCTCAGTGACAATCCGCTTGACCGGTTCGATGCTGGCAAGATCGGCCTTGATGACATGGAAGCGGCTTCCCGCTTCCTTCACCAGCGCCTCGGTTTCGTCCATCGAGGAGCGTCCGACGGCGACGATCGACGCACCAGCCTCTGCCAGTGCGGCCGCGATGGCTTGGCCGATACCGGTATTGGCGCCGGTGACGACGGCAACCCGGCCGGAAAGATCGAAGGGATTTGCCACGACGCTCACCTCAGATCCGCAATGGCGATATGGTCCATGTCGGTGAAGCTCTTATTGTCGCCGGCCATCGCCCAGATGAAGCTGTAATTCTTGGTGCCGGCGCCCGAATGGATCGACCAGGGCGGCGAGATGACCGCCTGTTCGTTGGCGACAAGCATATGCCGGGTCTGTTGCGGCTCGCCCATGAAGTGGAACACACGCTGCTCCGCTTCCAGATCGAAATAGAGATAGGCTTCCATGCGGCGGTCATGCGTATGGGCAGGCATAGTGTTCCAAACGCTGCCCGGTTCGATCATGGTGAAGCCCAGCGTGAGTTGGCAAGACTGGCAGACGTCCGGATGGATGAACTGGTAGATCGACCGCTTGTTGGCCGTTGCGGCTTCGCCCGGCGTCAGGTGACGGGCCTTTTCGCGGGTGAGCAACACGGTCGGGTGCGCTTGATGCGCCGGCGTCGAGACCAGATAGAATTTTGCCGGATTGGCAGCATCCGCGCTCTCGAACCTGATGTCCTTGGCGCCCTTGCCGACATAGAGGCAATCATATTTGGCAAGATCGTAATTCGTGCCGTCGACGATGATGCGGCCGGCACCGCCGATGTTCAGGGCGCCGAGTTCACGCTCAGCAAGGAAGGTTTCCTGTCCGATCGCTGTCGGAGCCGTCAGCGTTAGCCCGGGGCCGAGCGGCGTCGCGCCGCCGATGACCATCCGGTCGTAATGCGAATAGGTGAGCCGGATCTCGCCACTCGCGAAGACGGTTTCCACCAGAAAATGACGCCGCAGCGTCTCCGTGTCGAAATTGCGCACGGCCTCGGGATGGGAGGCGTGCCTCACGTCGATCTGCATGTCAATTTTCCTTCCGCTTCATTGTCGCCACGGGTCGTCTCTATCTCGGGAGCCAGTCTTGTCCGGCCGGTCCCGCCGCGGCGGTATCCAGTTGGTTACATAGTTGTACGACAAGTTTGCTGTCAACAGGTTTGTCGGTGGGCGCTTGAGGAGACGCAAGGCCCGCAAGAGCACGAAAGAAAATCTGGGAATAACAGGAGAATTTCTGGAAATGATTACGCCATCATCCAAGCGGTCGTTCTTGGCGCGATCCGGCAGTGCTATTGGCCAAAACGAAAAAAGCCTGCCGCGGGAGGAGGTGCGGCAGGCTTTCGTAAAAAACCGAACGACAGCTGGGAGGAGGAGTGCTGTCATTCCACAGACGACCCTGGGAGGAGGACGGGGCGCCTGTACATCGAAGGGACGCGGGAGGAGGTGCATCGCTTCGATAGAAATAATCATACTTATTTTCTTGCTCAGTTGATAGGCATTTCTTTGCAGGGCAGCTATGCGTTATGCGAAAAGCGGGAGGCTCGATTCACCTGGTCCATCTGCCGGAAGCACAAAAAGCAAAGCGCCCGCTCGGGAGGAAGCAGGCGCTGGCATGGTCTTGAAGATGCTTGGTCTAAGCTGCCGTTAGCGGGCGATGGCTGCGCGGGCGACGTTGCGGATGTCGCCGCGGCCGATGCCGAGGTCGTCCAGTTCGCGTGCGGACATACGACCCAGTTCAGCGACCGTCTGACGATACTTGCGCCAGTTATTGAAAGAGCGTGCTACGTTCATGATGATCCCCTTTCGTGGGCTTTCGAAGCTTAGCTGCCAGTCCTTGGCGCTTCGTTCGCTTCGATGAGGTGTATATAATATGAGACCGCCAATTATTGCAGCGCCAATGCGTCAGTGCACCTATGCGGCGCTTGCATGGGTCGCGATGTTTTGCAGCGTCAGGATCCGAACCGCTTCGCGGTCAGAGTTTGAAACGATCGAAGGCCGTCAGCCGCACCATCGGCGGCTCCGCCTCGGCCCACCGGTAAATATCCGAGCGCAGATAGGAAAGCTCGTCGCCGAGATCCTCTTCGCCGACTTCGATCCACCAGGACTTCAGGCGACCGTCGCTTCCGTCCGACCAGCGATAACCCCTCGCCTTCAGATGATCCTTCATCTCGAACGGGCTGTGTTCGGCAAAGATACGGATGCGCGAGCGCTGGCTGGCACGGTAGAGTTCGGTGAACGGGCTTTCACCGTCGCGCTGCTCTCGATCGAGGATTTCGAGGAGTGCGTGGCAGTCGTCCACGGCGCGATGGCCTTCGTGGAAATACCCGGCCTGGCCGACCAGATAGCCGAGCTTCGTACCCTCGAAGCCGCGGGCGCTCCAGTCGATCTCCGAAACCGAGCATGCCCAGGCCTTGCCGGTGAAAATCGTCGAGAAGGCCTCGCAGAACGGCCGGTCGAAACCGGCATTGTGGGCAATGATCAGATCCGCCGGCTCGATCAGAGTCCTCAGCGATTGGATATCGATGAGCTGTCCTTCGACCATCGCATCGGTGATACCGGTCAGCCGGGTGATCTCGGGCGGGATCGGCCGGGACGGCTGTTGCAGGCCGCCGTAAATGCCGAGGATATCGCCGATCGCACCGTCATCGTTGAAGGTAAATGCGACGGCGCCGATTTCGATGATCTCGTCGCTGCGGTGGTTGAGACCGGTGGTCTCCGTATCGAGAATGACGCCGAGTTGCGAAAACCCTGGCCGTCTGACTGACGCAACCGGCCGGGCGGTCAGCTTTCTCAAGATGCGATAGTTGCCGCTCTCTTCGAGCGCCCGCGCCATGTCTTCATCGGAGTGGACAACTGGCTGCGATGGCCGCCGGTGCGATGGACCGCGTGCCTTGGCTGTCGCGGGCGATGCCCTGGCAAACATGTCGAGTTGCGAATCTCTGTGCACGCTCATCGAATCTATATGTCACGGAGAGGCGATTGAATCCATCACTCGCGCCGGGCGCTGTGGACTATCCTCGCCTGCGGCCCTATCCGTCGGGAAGCTCAGCCGGCAGACCGCCCCGCGACTGTGGTTGTCGATGGTCACCTCGCCGCCGTGCATGCGCAGGATGTCACGAACGAGATTGAGGCCGAGGCCGACGCCGCGTCCGTCGTGATGGCGCTTGAAGAACGGCTCGAATATGCGATCTCGCATATCGGCGGGGATGCCCGGTCCCTCGTCCCTGACCTCGATCCAGTTGCAGCCTGATGTCAGCGAGATGGTGCCTTTCCTGCCGCCGTGGTTGATTGCGTTCTGCAGGATGTTCATCAGGGCGCGCTGCAGCGCCAGAGGATCGCCCTCGATCTCGCCGGCGCCGTCGACATCGAACTGCACCGTATAACCGGCGGCAAAGGCCAGCGGCGCCATCTCGATGATGACCTTCCTCGCCAGCTGGCCGAGATCGACCTTGGTGAACTGGACCTTGCCCTGTTTCAGCCGCTGAAGGTCGAGCATCTGCTCGGTGAGAACGGCAAGCCTCGCCGCATCTTCCAAGAGGTCGGTCTTGATCGAACTGTGCGGCAGGGATCCAATTCTCGTATTCAGAATGGCGATCGGCGTGCGCAACTCATGGGCGGCATCGGTCAGAAACCGTTCCTGCCGCTCATAACCCTCGTCGAGACGGCCGAGCGCGCGGTTGACGGCGTGCACCAGCGGCGCGATCTCTTCGGGAATATCGTTTTCCGACAGCCGGCCGCCACGCTGGTCGATATCGATCGTATCGGCCTGAAGCGCGGCCTGGTCGATCCCGACCAGCGATCGTCGCACGACGAGCGGCGTTGCGATCAGCGCGCCCAGTGCCATCACCGCGACGATGGGGATAACAATTTTCACAAGGATCAATGAGACGCGGAACAGGATGAAGGCGAGTGAGTTCGGGCCGTCGGTGCCCGTCAGAAACTGCACCCGTCCCCAATCCGTCGCAATCCACTTCATCCGGGCAGCCGGACGGTCGTGATCGCCGAGATCCGAGCCGAACTTTGCCTGGCCGACATGATCGAGCGTATTGCCGATGGTGGCATATTCTTCCGGAATCCGGCCCTCGGTCAAAACATGTCCCTGCACGTCGCGAATGGTGTACCAGAGATCGGACGCATCTTTCCGCAGCTGTCGCAGATCCTCGGTCTCCCTCAGGCTCAACTCTCCGGTGGGCTGGCGGAAGACGGCCTGGCGCAGGATCTCGATCGTGCCCTCCGTCGATCTGAATTCGGATATCTTGCCAACCGAAATCAGCACGATCATCACCAGGATGAGCACGACCGATTGCACGGCAAGAAGCCGCCAGAACAGGCGCTTGCGCAGCGAATAGGAGCATCGTTTGCTCATGATGCTTCACGCAGGAGATAACCCACGCCCCGGATAACGTTGATGACCACGCCCGCATGCGACGCTGCCAGTTTGCGACGCAACCGCGATATATGGGAATCGAGCGCATTCGACTGGATCTCGTCGTCGAAGCCGAAGACCGCTTCCATCAAGGCCGGTCGCGGCACCATGCGACCGGCCCGCCGCACCAGGCATTCGAGCACCAGCGCCTCCCGGCGCGGCATTTCCAGACGCCGGCCGGACACGATGATGTCGCAATAGGTCGGATCGAACGAAAGGCGGCCGATCGAGATCAGCGCCGGGCGCAAGGTTTCGGAGCGGCGCATCACGGCACGCAGCCGCGCCAGAAGTTCGTCGAAGACGAAGGGCTTGGCGAGGTAATCGTCGGCGCCGGTCTCAAGGCCGGTGATCCTGTCTGGAACCTCTCCCTTGGCGGTGATGACGATGATCGGCAGCGTCAGCCCTCTTTTACGGATCTTCGGAATGAGTTCGAGACCATCGCCGTCGGGCAGTTGCCGATCCAGGAGGACGGCGTCGTAGGCGCCGTCGCCGATCACCAGTTCGGCGTCGCACAGCGTCGAAACATGATCCATCACCATGTCGTGCCTGGTCAGGGCGCCTCGGAGCGCCACGGCCATTTGAGGTTCGTCCTCGATCAGTAATATGCGCATCTCACATTCCTACCGGCGGTCGGTCCGTAGGCGGACCATATCACCTAAGCATGTCCGCGGTGCCAGTCGTTCGTCGAATGCAAGATTGCCCCCTCATGGCCGAGGATAATTTCATCGTCACGCACGGCGCTGCTCGGTCGTCGATCGAAACGGGGCATGGGGCCTTCACGGTGGCTGATTGATCCCGTCCATGAACCGGCTCAACATTGCAACAGTCTGTCATGTCGCAGTCACGGTGACGCAGACGCTGATATTTATGCGTGAGACGCGACCTTCCGGCGCGTTGCTCTCAGCCCCCTCCTGTCGATCCAGCTTTTGATTTCGGCGGCAATCGCCTCGGGCTGGTCCTCGGGGGCGATGTGGCGCGCCGGCCCGCACCCCCTGATCTCCAGGCCTGCGACGTTGTCGCGACACCACGAAATCATCTCGCTGCCGATCAACAGCGTTTCGGAGGGACCGTCGAAGGTCAACAGCAGCTTGGGGACCTCAGGACTGGCGGAAAGCCAGCGGTCATAGGCCTCGATCCTGGCGACCACGTCGGCCGGCTCGCCGTTGATCGGCATGGCGCGCGGCCATTCCAGCAGCGGGCGTCGGCTGTTACGGTCGGGATAGGGTGCGCGGTAGACATCCCAGTCGAAATCGCTGAGCCCTTTCAGCGTGGTCGCGCGCAAGGCCTGTTCGATGAAGAAATTTTCGTCGAGGACCTTGGCCTCGCCGGTTCCCGCACCCCGCAACAGTTCATAACGCGCCTTTCCTCCACCCGGCAGATCCTCCCAGCCCATCGGCCGCAGGATGGTTTCCATGAAGGCGATGCCTCGCACCCGCTCGGCGTGGCGCGAGGCCCAGTCGAATGCCAGCGCACCACCCCAGTCGTGGCCGACGAGCACGACGTCGTCGAGGTCAAGCGCATCGAACCAGGCGTCGAGATAGGCGATGTGATCGCCATAGCGATAGCCGATATCGGGTTTGCCGGAGCGTCCCATGCCGATGAGATCGGGCGCCAGGCAGCGGCCAGGCCCGATGTCGGGCATGATGTTCCGCCAGAGATGCGATGAGGTGGGATTGCCGTGAAGGAAGACGATCGGGTCGCCCTCCCCCAGCTCCTCGTAGGAGATGAACGAGGTGAGGATATCGATGGTCGGCATATGGAGCTCCACGCTTTCGTGCTATATAGGCAGGCGACTGTCCATTTATCATATAGACAGATAACTGTCTATATCGCTGCGCGGGGGTTCATGCCGTCTTCTTCCCTTGGCCTGTTGTTGCGTCTGGTCCATCAGCATTGGACGCAGGCCGTCGAAGCGGCACTCGATGAGGCCGGCTACGGCGATATCCGCCCGCCGCACGCCAACGTCTTCACCTTCGCGCGGCCCGAGGGCATCCAGGTCAGCGAGCTGACCAGGCTCGCCCGTGTTCGCAAGCAGACGATGACGCAGGCCGTGGAAGAACTCGAGCGCTTGGGTTATGTCGAGCGTCGGCCCGATCCGAATGACCGGCGTGGCCGGCTGGTGTTTCTGACGGAAAAAGGCCAGGGGGTCAGGCCGATAGCGATGGCGGCGGGCCGGCGCGTCGATGAAAGCTGGGCGGCCCTGACCAGCCAGCAGCAGATGGACGATTTGCGAACAGCACTCCGGCGGCTGCTGGAACAGCTGCAATAGCGAAGCGGGGCTGGCATGAGAGCGACCCATTCCACTAACCGTCGCGCGACCGAAGGAGAATGTATGCCTGGTGACAACAGCAAAGGTGCCGACGAGGATGTCGTCGTCATCGGCGCCGGAGCCGCCGGCATTGCCGCCGCCCGCCGCCTGCAGGCAATCCGCCCGGATCTTTCCATCCTCCTGCTTGAAGCCGGCGATCGTCTCGGCGGTCGCGCCTGGACGGTCGCACTGCCTGAAGCCGCCGATATCGGGCTCGATCTCGGCTGCGGCTGGCTGCATGGCGCAAGGACCAATGCCTGGACTGCGATCGCCGGCGAGGTCGGACTGACGGTCGACCGCACGCCCGCGCCCTGGAACGATGGCGGACGGCGGCTTCAGCGGGATGACGCGGCGGCGCGTGCCGCAAGGCAGGCGATCGGCGCCTATTTTGAGCGCCTCGAGAGCCACGAAGGGAATGACGCAGCCATGGCCGATATGCTCGAGCCCGGCAATCCCTGGAACCGCCAGATCCGGGCAATCGGCACCTATATCACCGGCGCCGAACTGGAGCGGTCGTCGGTCGTCGATTACAACAGATACGATCCCGGCCCTGGCCCTGACTGGCGGGTGCGCGAGGGCTATGGAACGCTGGTCTCGCTTTACGGCAAGCCGGTTCGGGCAAGGCTCGGCACCGAAGTCACACGCGTCGACCATCGCAATGCCGGCCGTATCGCCATCGAGACGAACCAGGGTGTGCTCAGTGCCCGCGCGGTGCTGGTGACCGTTTCGACGAATGTGCTTGCCGCCGGCAAGATCGCCTTCGACCCGCCGTTGCCTGACAAGATCGAGGCAGCAGCCCGTTTGCCGCTCGGGCTCGCCGACAAGCTCTTCTTGAAGCTCGCAAACCAGGAGGCGCTGCCGGCGGATACGCATATGCTCGGCTCTACCAGTCGCGGCGCAACCGGCACCTATCAGTTCCGACCCTTCGGCGCTCCCGTCGTCGAGGCTTATTTTGCCGGCGACCTCGCACATTATCTGGAGGGGCAAGGTAGAGAGGCTGCCTTCTCCTTCGCTGGAGACGAACTGGCGGCACATTTCGGCGCGGACATCCGCAAGGAGCTGTCGGTCGCCGCGATGTCGGCCTGGGCCGCAGCGCCCCATATCGGCGGCTCCTATTCCTACGCCGGACCCGGCGCCTCCGATCTGCGTGGCCGTCTCGCTGCGCCGCATGACGGGCGGATCTTCTTTGCCGGCGAAGCCTGTTCGACATCGCGTTATTCGACGGCGCACGGCGCCTACGAGACCGGCGTTGCTGCAGCCGAGCTGATCGCAGCGTCTTTTTCGCAAAGTCCGTAACCTTCGCCGGCCGCGATGGCAGGCAGGAATATTTTTTTCTCACTTGGTCGCGCGGACGGGATTGGTTATGCTCCCCCTCGCCCCTGTGCTCCCAGCCCAGGGCGCTATACGTCATCCGGCGGCGAGCGGCCGCCTCAAGCACAATATTGTCATTGTCATTGATTGCAGGAGCCCCGGCTTCTACCCCGACCGTTTGCGTGTCGGCTACGGGTATCCGCATGAGGAGGAAGAAATGGATTATCGCAAGCTCGGTCCCAGCGGGACCGTTGTCACCGCCTATTGCCTCGGCACCATGACCTTTGGCGCAGAGGCCGATGAGGCCGCCTCACACAAGCTGCTCGACGATTATTTCGCCTGGGGCGGCAATTTCATCGATACCGCGGATGTCTACAGCGCCGGCAAGTCGGAAGAGATCATCGGACGCTGGCTGAAGGCGCGCCCGACCGAGGCCCGCCAGGCGATCGTTGCCACCAAAGGGCGGTTTCCGATGGGCAACGGCCCCAACGATATCGGCCTGTCGCGCCGGCATCTTAGCCAGGCGCTCGACGATTCGCTCCGCCGCCTCGGCCTCGAGCAGATCGATCTCTACCAGATGCATGCCTGGGACGCGCTGACGCCGATCGAGGAGACGCTGCGCTTCCTCGACGATGCGGTTTCATCCGGCAAGATCGGCTATTACGGCTTCTCCAACTATGTCGGCTGGCACATCGCCAAGGCCTCGGAGATCGCCAAGGCGCGCGGTTATACCCGCCCGGTGACGCTGCAGCCGCAATATAACCTGCTGGTGCGCGACATCGAGCTTGAGATTGTCGCGGCCTGCCAGGATGCCGGCATGGGCCTGCTGCCGTGGTCGCCGCTCGGCGGCGGCTGGCTGACCGGCAAGTACAAGCGCGATGAGATGCCGACCGGCGCCACCCGCCTCGGCGAAAACCCCAATCGCGGCGGCGAATCCTATGCGCCGCGCAATGCGCTGGAACGAACCTGGGCGATTATCGCTGTCGTCGAGGAGATCGCCAAGGCGCATGGCGTCAGCATGGCGCAGGTGGCGCTCGGCTGGACGGCGGCACGGCCGGCGGTCACATCCGTCATCCTCGGCGCCCGCACGCCGGAACAGCTCGCCGACAACCTCGGCGCGATGAAACTGAAGCTCTCCGACGACGACATGGCGCGGCTCAACGAGGTGAGTGCGCCCCAGCCTTTCGACTATCCCTATGGCAAGGGTGGCATCAACCAGCGCCATCGCAAGATCGAGGGTGGCCGCTGAGCCCTCCTTCTGTCTCCGAACAAACCCTGTCCGCTTCTCGCCGAAGCGGACAGATCTCCGTTGATGGCGGCGAGACGATCGCTCGATCCCCGCTTCCACGCAAAAAGCCGCCATGTTTCCATGGCGGCTTGGCGGCCTATCTGCTTGGGAGGCGATTTTAGGCCGGAAGCTGGAAGATCACGTTGGCGATCAGAACGATCGCCAGGCCGCCGGCGAGTGCGAGATAGGGCAGGATGCCGGCTTTCTTGATGCCGAGATCCTGGCCGACGAGTCCGAGATCCTCCATCGCGCCTGCGGGGAATTTGCCGCCGTCGCGCACATAGTGGCGATAGGCGAAGACCGGCAGGATCAGGGCGGCGAAGATAAAGCCGACCCAGAGCGCATTGGAATAACCCCAGACCTTGGCACCCGCACCGAGGAACAGCGCGTTGACGAAGGCCAGCACGGTGTTGAGGCCGATCAGCCAGGTCGGCGCCTTCCAGGGGCGTTCGATATGACCGGAATCCATCCGGTGGATCCAGCCGGAATTGAGGTTCAGGAAGTTGAAGATAATGTAGCCGACATTCGAGACGGCGAGCACGAAGAAGTAGCCGCCGGCATCCGAGGCGATCGCCAGCAGGAAGAGATTGAAGGCGAAATCGGTCCACATCGCCCGGGTCGGCGCGCCGTGCTCGTTGACGTGGTCGAGATATTTCGGCAGCCAGCCATCTTTCGAGCCCTGGTAGAGCGTGCGCGAGGAACCGGCCATTGCCGTCATGATGGCGAGGAAGAGTGCCATGATCATCAGTACGACGAGCAACTGGGTAACGACGCGGCCGGCGCCGATTAGGCCGCCGAGCGCTTCGGCAACACCGGTGCCATCGACGATGCCGGGGGCCAGCATGCCTGCGTGGCCAAGAACGCCCTGGAAGGCGAAGGGGACGAGGAAGAAGAACAGGCAGCAGGCAAGGCCGGAATAGAAGATCGCCTTGAAGGTGTCGGTCTTCGGGTTCTTGAGTTCGCGGGTGTAGCAGACGGCCGTCTCGAAGCCGTAGGTCGACCAGGCGGCGATATAGAGGCCGCCGAGGAAGAGTGTCCAGCCGCCGTTGCTCCAGGTGCCGTCGACAGCGGCATAGGCGGCTGTCGGCGGCACGAGACCGGTGACGTTGGTGGCAAGGATATGGCCGCTGACGATCGGATAGAGGCCGATGATGAGCAGCGGCACCAGCACAATGATGGCCAGCCACTTCTGCACGCTTGCCGTTTCGGAAATGCCGCGATGCTGGATCGCGAAGATGACCAGCATCAGGATGCCGCCGATGAAGAAGGTGGCGTTGATATTGGCGGTGGCAAGGAAGGGAATGTTGAAGCTCAAGAGCGACCAGCTGCGGATCGCCGGCGTCAGGGCGGCGACACCGTCGGTGCCGAGCAATGCCTTGACGGCGTCATCCGGCGTCGTGCCGGCATGGGCTGCAATATATTCGGCGACGCGGGGGCTGTCGGCCGTGATGGAAGCGGCATGCGCTGAGATCCAGTCGAGGACCATTTGCGAATCCGCCGCGGGAATCGGATAGAATGCGTTGAGGATGTAACCGGCGGCGATGGCGCAGCCGAGCGACAGCACCGGCGACCAGGCAAACCAGTTGCACCAGACGGACAGCGGCGCGATGAATTTCGAATAACGCAACCAGGCGGTGGCGCCATAGACCGAGGCGCCGCCGGATTTGTTGGCGAACATGCCGGCGATCTCGGCATAGGTGAAGGATTGCAGGAAACCCATCACCATCGAGATGATCCAGACGACGAAGGCGAGCTTGCCCGTCGTGCCCGCAATCCCGCCGATGGAGAAAAGAACAAGCGGCGGCACGCCCGCAGCCACCCAGAATGCGCCCTTCCAGTCGAGCGCGCGTACAAGCTTACCTTCGGTGCCGGATGCAATCCCGGCCTCCACAATATCTGTCATCAGTGAAATTCCCCATTCTATTTGTTCCGGACGTATCTTTGTACGTCTCCCTGAACGTGTCTCCCTGACAGTCTCAAGCCCGCCCGGATAATTTTGACGATCCGTGTTCCCGACGGATTTCCCGAGTCTCAACTCTTTATGCATAGTGAAGATATTTTCTTTTTAGTCAACATCGCTTTACTTTCCACAGCCATTTTGTAAACCTGTGTCCGCATGCCGGAGGGCATGCCCGATCCCCATGAGGGCAGAATGCGAGAACTTCATCCTGCTATGACAGGCCTGCGGCCGGCCGCTCCGAGCCTCGTGCATTATCCCGGCATTCCCACCCTGCCGGAGGGAACTGAGCGCTACAGGGCAAAGGGCGGCGGATCGGTCGTTATGCGCGTCGAGCCGGGCGACCGGGTCAGCGTCATCGACAGCGAGGGCGGGCAGGTCTGCGAGATCTCCTTCCTCGACGAGAAAGGCCGCTTCCTGGCGGCCGGTCTCGGGACCGCATTCAGCAATTCAGCCGATGGTTTGAAGGCCATTCTTCAAGCGGAGGATGAGAGTGCTGCCCGCACGCGTGCTGCGCTTCAGCGTCGCGGCGCCGATCTGGCAGTTGCCGGCGCGCTCTGCATCTTCGGGGCGGGATCGACCCCGGGCAGCCAGGCGGATTTCACGATTTCCATGAAGGGCCTGTTGATCGTCGCAGCACCGGCCAGCGCCATGTCGCCGGAGGCGCAGGATACGGCGACGCCGATCGAGATCAGGATCAAGCGCAGCCTGCTGATCCGCGATTATGCCTCCGCTTTGCCGGAACCGGCCGCCGATCCGATCGAGGATATCCGCATCCGGGCGGCGACCGCCGCAGCCTATTTCGTGCGGGCCGGCGAATTCATCCAGATCATCGACGTCTATGGACGCCAGTGCACCGATTTCCAGGCTTTTGCCGCCCGCAAGGTCGACAAGGGTCTCGACCTCGCGCTTGATTCCACCGTCACCCGCACGCTGCTCGGCCGCAGCTATCCAATGCCGGGTCTCCCCTCCAAGGCCTTCGACCGCGACTTCGAGCCGCTGGTCGAAATCGTCCAGGATACGGTCGGACGTCACGACGCTTTCGCGACCGCCTGCAATTCGCGCTATTACGACGACATGGGTTATCCCGGCCACGTCAATTGCACGGATAATTTCAACGCGGCGCTGGCACCTTACGGCATTGCCAGCCGCAAGGGGTGGGAAGCGCTGAACTATTTCTACAACACCAATATCGACCACAACAACCAGCTCTATCTCGACGAGCCCTGGTCGCGCCCGGGCGATTACGTGCTGATGCGGGCGCTGACCGACCTCGTCTGCGTCTCCTCGTCCTGCCCTGACGATATCGACGCGGCGAACGGCTGGGATCCGACGGATATCCACGTCCGCACCTTTTCCGGAAAAGAGAAATTCTCACGAGCGGTAGCCTATCGCATGACCCCAGATGCCGACGCCGAACTGACACGCGAAACCGCCTTCCATCCTCGCCTCTCCGCGTTGACGCGGGACTACACCGAATATCGCGGCTTCTGGCTGCCGAACCGCTTTTCCAGCGAAGGGCCGGTCGAGGAATACTGGGCCTGCCGCGAGCGCGCCGCCGTCATCGATCTCTCACCCTTGCGGAAATTCGAGGTGACGGGGCCGGATGCCGAGGAACTGCTGCAATATTGCCTGACGCGCGATGTGCGCAAGCTGTCGACCGGCCAGGTCGTCTATTCCGCCATGTGCTACGAAAACGGCGGCATGATCGATGACGGCACGCTGTTCCGGCTCGGCGACAAGAACTTCCGCTGGATCGGCGGCGATGATTTCAGCGGCATATGGCTGCGCCAGCAGGCGGAGAAGAAGGGCTTCAAGGCTTGGGTCCGCTCTTCGACCGACCAGATGCACAATATCGCTCTGCAAGGTCCGAAGAGCCGCGATATCCTCAAGGAAATCGTCTGGACGGCGCCGCGCCAGCCTGACATCGGCGAACTCGAATGGTTTCGCTTCACTGTCGGCCGCATCGGCGGCTTCGAGGGTACCCCGATCGTCGTCTCGCGTACTGGTTACACCGGCGAACTCGGCTACGAGATTTTCTGTCATCCGAAGGATGCGCTGACGGTGTTCGACGCCGTCTGGAAGGCGGGCCAGCCGCACGGATTGAAGCCGATGGGGCTGGAGGCGCTCGACATGGTCCGCATCGAGGCGGGTCTGATCTTTGCCCATCACGAATTCACCGATCAGACCGACCCGTTCGAGGCCGGGATCGGCTTCACGGTGCCGCTGAAATCCAAGCAGGACGAATTCATCGGCCGCGAGGCGCTGATCCGGCGCAAGGAGCATCCGCGCCATCTGCTCGTCGGGCTCGACATCAAGGCCAACGAGGCCGTCGGCCATGGCGATTGCATCCATATCGGCCGGGCCCAAGTGGGCGTTGTCACCAGCGCCACGCGCTCGCCGATCCTCGGCAAGACGATCGCGCTCGCCCGCATCGACGTGATGCATGCGAGCCCCGGCACCGAGGTCGAGATCGGCAAGCTTGACGGCCACCAGAAGCGCCTGCCGGCGACGGTCGTGCCGCTTTCGCATTATGACCCGCAGAAGACGCGGCCGCGCTCGTAATGCCTGCTTTTGAGGTCGAGGCCGGCGATCGGCGTCCCGGCATGCAAGGCGGCCGAGATGCAACCTGATGATGAGTGAACGGCCCTGAAAAACTAAAAGTTGACAAATTCGGGTTGAGTGACTATATCTCGGTAGTCGATATTGCTTGTTTGACTTTTGTTATCGCACGCTGGCAACGTGCCCTGGACGAACTTCCCTCTTCAAAATCGAGATCATCATCCGTCGTGCTTCCGCACGTGCGGTCGTTCAATTGCTATGAAAGGGTTTGTTATGACCACTGGCACAGTTAAATGGTTCAATTCCACCAAGGGCTTCGGCTTCATTCAGCCTGACGACGGCGGCGCTGACGCCTTCGTTCACATTTCTGCCGTCGAACGCGCTGGCATGCGCGAAATCGTCGAAGGCCAGAAGATCGGCTACGAGCTTGAGCGCGATAACAAGTCGGGCAAAATGTCCGCTTGCAATCTCCAAGCTGCTTAAACTGAAATCTGCTTTCCTTTGACCGCGGATGTACCGGCACTGTCGAAAGTATGATACTATCAAGGTCAGGCACGTTGCCTGGCCTTTTTTGCTGAGTCGGCCAGCGGGATGCTGCACAATTTCTTAAACGCGGAATTCGTTTAACGAATTGTGCAGAATTCAAAGCGTTACAGCGTCCTTTGCGCGTCTGAAAGACGTGCGGCGCTGTGATAAAATCCAGGATTGATATGACAGAGTCACATAGCAAATCACGCAAGCAGGCGGAGATTGCCTTCGGAAACGTGCAATCGCAGTTCCTGGCGCGAAGCCGCGCGGTCGAAGAGATCGATTCGACCGTACGTGCCCGCGAGGAAAAAACCTTGCGGTTACGCGAAGCGCGTGAGGCCAAGGAATTGCAGGATCGCTTGACAGGGGTTACTGCTCCTGTCGCGAAGCGAAAAAAGAAAATCTGACCCTATGGCATAATTCCTTAAATCGGATTCGATTTCAGGATAAAGCCATGTGCAGTTCAAGGTATTACAGCGCCTTTGCGCGTCTGATGGCGTGCGGCGCCATGGAACAAGATGAGTTTACGCCGGATCGGCCTAAACTCTGAATCTTGTCCTAAATTAAAGAGTTAGAACATGATTTCGTCCGAAAACCGCGCAGATTTTTCGGCATCATGCTCTAGGGTCGAAGTCAAACAGTCAGGAAACAGATTTGAAAAACGCCAAAAACAACGAGCTTTCCGATCGCCGCAGCGCCGCTGCCGAAGCCAAGGCGGCTCTCCTCAACGCGTATCGTAACGCCAAGGATTCAGCCGAACCCACAAGGCTGGCAAAGCAGGCGGAGCGTCAAGCCATTGCCGCGGCCAGGGAAGAACGTCGCGCTCAGCGAGAACGGGTCAAGCTCGAAGAGCAGGAGCGGGCTCAGGCCGCGGAAGCCGAACGTCAGGCTGCCGCCGAAGCCGCAGCACGCGCCGATGCCGATGCCCGCGAAGCGGCTGACAAAGACCGGATCGCTCGCGTGATTGCCGACGAAGCCGCCCGAAAGGCCGAGCGCGACCGGCGCTACGCCAATCGCAAAGCCAGACAGTCCTGATCGTCAGCGCCGCCTGTCGTCAGGACAGGCAGCGCTGTCTTTCAGGCAGCCTGCACGGCTGCATTCAGCGGGATTTCGACGTCGATTTCGAGCGTCGAAACGTACTCGTTGCGATCGATCGTCACCTGCACCTTGTCGTGATCGAGCTGCACGTGCTTTGCGATCACCGCAAGGATTTCCTCGCGCAGCAGGGAGACCAGGTCCGACCCCGCCGAGGAACGTTCATGGGCGAGAAGGACCTGCAACCGTTCGCGGGCGGCCGGTGCGGTTCTCTGCTTGTTGAAAAGACGGAAAATATTCATGCCGCCCTCCGTCCGAAGATCTTGCCGAAAATATTGCGCTTTTCCTCTGGGATGGCGATCGGCACGACTTCACCAGCGAGCCGGCGAGCGGCGTCGAAATAGGCCATCGCAGCCGCGCTGCGGCTGTCTGCCAGCGTGACCGGCGCACCGATATTGGATGCACGCAGAACATCCATGCTTTCGGGTATGATGCCGAGCAGCGGGATGGACAGGATTTCCAGCACGTCGTCGACCTTGAGCATGTCGCCGCGTTCGGCGCGGCTGGCGTCGTAGCGGGTGAGCAGCAGGTGCTTTTCCATCCGTTCGCCGCGTTCGGCCTTGGCGGTCTTGGCATCCAGCAGGCCGATGATGCGATCCGAATCGCGCACCGACGAGACCTCGGGATTGGTGACGACCACGGCAACATCGGCGTGGCGCATGGCAAGCGTCGCACCGCGCTCGATCCCGGCGGGGCTATCGCAGATGATCCAGTCGAAATAGCGCTTCAGGTCGTTGATGACGCGCTCGACGCCCTCGGCCGTCAGGTTGTCCTTGTCTCGCGTCTGCGAGGCCGGCAGCAGGAACAGCGTCTCCAGCCGCTTGTCGCGGATCAGCGCCTGGGTAAGCTTGGCGTCGCCCTGGATGACATTGATCAGGTCGTAGACGACCCTGCGCTCGGCGCCCATCACCAGGTCGAGATTGCGCAGGCCCACGTCGAAATCGACGACGACGACTTTTTCGTTGCGTTGCGCCAGCGCCGCTCCCAATGCGGCGGTCGAGGTCGTCTTGCCAACCCCACCCTTGCCTGACGTGACGACGATCACTTTCCCCATCATTGTCTCTCCTTTGCCGTGGCCCCAGTAATTCGAAGTGTTGAAGCGTCCTTTGCGGCTCTCGATGAGACGCGCGGGCGCTGTTGTCAGATCAGTTTCTCTGCCATGATCGCGTCGTCTTCGAGCCAGAGCTGAACAGCCTGTCCGCGAAGATTGGGCGCCATGTCTTCCGCCATCTTGTAGATACCGTCGATTGCAACCAGCTCGGCCTCGAGCTTGCGGCAAAAGATCCGCGCCGATGCGTTTCCGATGGACCCCGCCATGGCTCGGCCACGCAAGGCGCCGTAGATATGGACGGACCCGCCGGCGATGACCTCGGCACCCGAGGCGACCGAACCGATGACGGTGACGTCGCCTTCCGGAAAGATCACCGATTGCCCGGAGCGCACCGGCTCCCTGATGACGATCGATTGCATGGTTGGGCGGGTCTCTGCCACTGCCGGTTTGCCGGGCTGATCGGCAGGCTCCTTTGCCTGAACCTCGATATCGGAAACCGAACGACCGCCTTTGAGTGCCGGCGGCATGCCGGACCCGAGGATCGAAGGCCGTGCGCCCTCGATGCCCATGATGCTGACATTGCGCTTGGCAAGTTCGGCAATCAGGTCCTTCAGCTGCGGTCGGTCGATTTGCAGGTCCGTCAGGTCGAGCACGACAGGCCGTCCGAGGAAGAAGCCGGCCGAACGCGCGGCCAGATCGTCCAGTCGGATCAACCAATCATCGATCGGAAGATCCGGAGACAGCATGACCGCGAGGAAAGAGCGGCCCTTGATGCGGATGGAGCGAGCGTCTGTTAGCACTTTGGTCATCTATGTGAAGAAATCGTTGACCATGTCTACCGCTGCTATGGTTAACAATAAGTTAACGCGGCCTTAACATTCCCCACAATCACAGCCGATTCTTCAAGAGCCGGACTGTCGTAAGCCATTGGAAAAGCGATGCAATCTCCGGAAGAACGGAACGGTTAATAATGCGGCTTTGAACTTGGGCCGCAAATCGGGTTAACGCTCAGCCTTCCGCCTTGCGTTGTGCGTTGGAAATGGCGCGCGCGGCCTCTTCCGAGGAGTTGGCGAGCGTGCGCATCTCGGCGGCCAGCACGGCAAATCCCGATCCGGCCGTGCCGGCGCGGGCGGCCTCGATGCCGGCATTGACGGCCAGCAGCTTCAAGTAGCGCAGCGATTGCAGGATTTCATTGGTCTTCGAGGCGGTGATGCGCATGTCGGCAGTCTGGTCATCGATTCGCTGGTAGAGTGATTCGATGTTGATGATGCTGCCTTCGAGATAGAGAAGCTCACCCTTCTCGTCCCAGATGCCGCCGCCGGTCTCGGTGACCCAGATGAGATGACCCATGGCATGGCGGATGCGGTATTCCATCGTCCAGTCCGTGCGCTTCTCCAGCGCCCGTCCGACGATCTCGTCCATCAGAGGCACGTCTTCCTCGTACATGATCGAGGTAAAGGTCCGGGTGCGGTTGCCGATGATTTCGTCGACGGGATAACCGAAAATGCGCTCGATGCCATCGGTCATCTCTAACATCGTGTAGTTTTCGTCGGCACGGCAGCGATAGAGAAAACCGCTCATGCGCCCGAGAATGCTCGTTTGAAAATCCATGAAGGCCACATTCGAAGAGAAGAGTTGCAGATGGATTTATATCGTCTCATTTAAAAGGCGCACGTCACAATGCCGGAAGAGAGCGCGAACACCCTCCTCCGGCAATGCAGGCCCGCCTCATCAGTTGCGTAGATATTCCTCCATGGAATCGTCGAGCGCCTCGACCCAGGGCGTGTGGTGCGTCGGCGACAGGTTGCCGGTCATCAGCGATCGGTAGGCATGGTCGCGGAAGCCCATGATGTTGTGGGCCTTGTGATGTTCCCACTCCATAAAGGTCTGGTTGGTCCCCTCGATGTCGAAGGAGGGATAATCGGTTTCGGCAAGCAGTTCCTTCACATAGTCGCCCTGATACCAGATCATCTGCTCGGCATCTTCGAGCGTCTCCTCGCGGGCGCGCCACATGTCGAAATTGGCCTTCAGTTCCTCTTCCGGCGGCAGGGCGATGCGGCCCATCATCACGTCACGCGTCCACCAGGCCTGCACGTCGAACATGTTGAAGGTGTAGAACTGGTCCTGCATGCCGATATAGAAAAGCTGCGGGTTCTTGTCGAAGATCACCCCCTTGTAGAGGCTGTCGGCCCAGAGGCGGTTGGCGGTCTTCAACCGGAGATCATCGGGGAGGAAGGGGAAGTGGTGCTGGTATCCGGTGCAGAGGATCACCGCATCGACCTCTTTGGTCGAGCCGTCGAGGAAGTGCGCCGTGCGATTTTCGAGCTTCACCAGCAGTGGCCGCTCCTCGAAATTATCGGGCCATTTGAAGCCCATCGGCTTCGAACGGTAGCTCGTGGTCACCGATTTCGCGCCGTATTTCCAGCATTGCGAGCCGATGTCCTCGGCCGAATAGCTGCGGCCGACGAGCAGGATGTCCTTGCCCTTGAACTCCAACGCGTCGCGGAAGTCGTGGGCGTGCAGCACGCGGCCGTTGAACGTCCTCACGCCCTCGAAATAGGGCACGTTCGGCGTCGAGAAGTGACCCGATGCCACGACGACATAGTCGAACTCCTCGTCATACATCCGGTCCTCGATGCGGTTATGCGCCGTCACCGTGAATTTCTTCGTCTGATCGTCGAAGCGGACCATGCGAACCGGCGTGCTGAAGCGCACCCAGTGGCGAACATTCGCCTTCTCGACGCGGCCCTTGATATAATCCCAGAGCACGGCGCGCGGCGGATAGGAAGCGATCGGCTTGCCGAAATGCTCCTCGAAGGAATAGTCGGCAAATTCGAGGCATTCCTTCGGTCCGTTCGACCAGAGGTAACGATACATGCTGCCGTGGACCGGCTCGCCATATTCGTCGAGCCCGGTGCGCCAGGTATAGTTCCAGAGCCCGCCCCAGTCCGACTGCTTTTCGAAGCAGACGATCTCCGGGATCTCGGCGCCCTTCTGCGCGGCCGATTGAAAGGCGCGCAGCTGCGCCAGCCCGGAGGGCCCGGCACCGATGACGGCTACTCTTGTCATGAAGCATTCCCCTCTTGATTATATCGCATTGTCCTGCGTGTCAGTCCGGATAGATGCCGGGGCTGGTCGGCGCCCCGTCGTCATATTTGGAAAGCCACTCGATCGTCGTCTCGCGGAAGCGGGTGAGGCCCTTGTAGTCGATGAGCTCGGGCGGCAGCGTCTTCAGCACGCGCGGGAAGCGGCGCGCCCATTTCGGCACGGTGACGAGCTCTTCCATGTTCATCAGGTAGCAGCGGATGACGAAGAGGATGGCGTTCGAGCGCGGCAGGCGCCACAGGCTCTGCACTTCGACGCGCAGATGCACCTTCTCGCCGACATTCTCTGGCGTCACCGTGGTGCGGTCAGGACCCCATTTGTGATAATTCTCCGGGCTGGTGTCGAGCCGAGGATTGATCGTCATCGTCCAGTTGAAGCGCCGTGTCGGCTTGCCCTGCTGCAGGTTCAACAGGAATTTCAGCGCCCGGTCGAAGACGCCGATCTGGTGGGCGAGCGGCACCGGCCCGTGCCATTCCATGAAGTTCATGCCGATATCGAAATCGAGCGACCAGTCGGCCTGCGTCGTCACCATGCCGGCGTCCATCCAGAGATTGCCGTCGCGTTGGTCGACGATGCAGAAATCGCCCTGGGCCTGGCGGGTGATATATTCGAAGGGCTCATAGGGCAGCGTCGAGGCATCGCCAAAGGTGAAGCTGTCGTCGATGCCGAGCGGGCGGTTGATCCAGCGCCACTGGTCGCCGTTACGGATGAGCGTGAAATGATCGGGGTAACCCGCCGCCTGCTCTTCCATCAAAAGTTCGAGCGTATCCCATTGCGCGCTCATCATGTGCGGCAGGGCCTGATAGCGTAGCGGATCTTCCTTCAGCACCAGCGCCCGGTCGTGCATCTCGGCGACATAATGCTCGTCGACATCGATCAGGCTTTCATAGACGGTTCCCGCCCGGCCGTGCACATGCGGCTCCATATTGACGGAATACATGTATTCGTCGCGGTCGAAGGGAAACGGGAAACGCCGAATGTTCTCGGGGCTGTTCCGATAGCTGAAATCGTTCCGGAAGGTTTCCTGCTTGAAGACGATTGCCATGTCCGGTCTCCTTGTTCCGCTTCCGATGCCGCTAGAGATCAAGATGCAGCGTGTTTCCCTCGAAGCGGGAAACGCAGATCATCACCTTGCGGCCGGATGCTTTTTCTTCGTTCGTCAGATAGACGTCATGGTGCAGCAGCTTGCCGTCGCAGGTGACGACCCCGGTCTCGCATTGACCGCAGGCGCCGCCGCGACAGAGGAAGGGCGCGTCGACACCCGCCGCCTCGATTGCTTCCAGCATGCTCTCGTGATGGCCAACCTTCACGGTCTTGCCGGACCGCAGCAGATCGATCGCGAAGGGCTTGCCGGGCAGCGACGACAGGAACCGTTCCGAGTGCAGGTTCTGTTCCGGCCAGCCGGCGTCCAGTCCCGCCTTCAGCACGCCGTCGATCATCCCGGATGGGCCGCAGACATAAAGATGCGTGCCGAGCGGCTGGGTGCCGAGCAGGCTCGTCAGGGGCATGGCGTCGCCTTCGGCATCGCAATAGATCTTGATGCGATGTCCGCCATAGCGCTCGGTGAGTTCCCGCCAATAGGCGCCGCGGTCGCGCGTACGGATGGCATAATGCAGCTCGAAATTGGCGCCTTCGCGGGAAAACTGCTCCATCATCGCGATGAAGGGGGTAATGCCGATGCCGCCGGCGATCAGAAGGTGCTTGCGCCCGCGCCAGTCCGGCTGGAAGAGGTTGACGGGATAACTGACCTTCAACTCGTCGCCTTCACTGAGCTTCTCATGCATGAAGGTGGAGCCGCCGCGCGAATCCTCGACGTGCAGCACGCTGATTTCATAGGCTTCGCAATCATGCGGCGGCGACATCAGCGAATAAGCATTGCGGCGCATATGGCCGCCATCGTTCATCAAAACGATGACGTGGGCACCGCCGGAGAAATAAGGCATCGGCTTGCCGTCAAGGCGCTCGAAACGGAACCGCTTGACGCGCTCGGCGATCGGCGTGATCCGCGTCACGCGGACAGGAATTTCAGTACCACCGCTCAAAGGAATAACTCCTCCGGGTCAGGCGCGCTGCCCGGTTCTTCCGCGTCGATATTGACGCCCTGGAAGGCGGCGAGCCGGCGCGAATAATGGTCGCGCACCAGAAGCGGCAGCCCGCAATGGCTACAGGTGAAAGGGCTGGTGGTGACGTCGTCGGTGATACCCTTGCAATGGACGCATTGCACACGCCGGGCGAGCGAACCGCGATGCTCGGTGATGACGGAGGCATGGTCCATGCCGTAATCCAGCGCCACCAGCATTGCCTGGCCGATGAAGCCTTCCGTGCCCGACAGATAAAGCCGTGTGCCCATATGGGCGGTGGCGAGCGACCCCTTCAATCGGAAGAGCAGCGTGGCGATCGTCGGCGCCGTGAAGAACATGTCGGCGCCGAGGCGGGCCAGCGCCTCGTCCAGGCCGGTACCCTGCGAGCCGCGGGCGACATAGAGGATTTCGCTGCGGGAAAGCGCCGTTTCGTCAAGCCCCGGCTGCTGATCGAGCAGAGCCTTGGCGCCCTCCCCTTCGAGCGCGAAAATGTGCCGCCGGGCGCGCGGCTGGATGGTCAGGCCCGTGTAGACTGGTCGGCTCTTGATGCCTGCAACGAGCATGCGCGTGCTCCCTAACCTACGGCAATCCGCTTTTTCTTTTCCGGATCGTCGAAGGGAAGCGTGTGGGCGGTGGCGCTTGCCTTCACGGTCTTGCCGCGGACCTCGAGTTTCGTCCCATGCACTGCCTTGTCAACGTCCAGGCGGGCAATCGCCATGGATCTCTTCGTCAGCGACGAATAGCTCGGGCAGGTGATGACGCCGACCTTTTTGCCGTCGGCAAAGACGTCGTCGCCGAGATCGGCCGGTCCTTCGGCATCGATCAGCATGCCGAAAATCTTGAAGCGTTCCTTGCCCTTGAGGCGCGCATGTTCCTCGGCGCCGCGGAAGCCCGTCTTGCCGGGGCTGACGGTAAAGTCGAGGCCGAGTTCCCAGAGGCTGTCGCCGGGCGGCTGGTCGGCGAAGGGATACATCTGCGAATTGTCGTAGGGGTAGAAGAGCAGGTAGCTTTCGACCCGCAGCATATCGAGCACGGAGAAGCAGCAGGGGATGATGCCCATCTCCTTGCCTTCCTCGACGATCCGGTCCCAGACCATGACGGCGTCCTGGCCGCGCACGAAGATTTCGTAGCCGCGCTCGCCGGTGTAGCCGGTGCGCGAGATCATCACCGGTGCGCCGAACAGTGTCGTCTGCATATGATGGAAATATTTGAGATCGCGGATGCCGGGCACATATTTGGCGAGATAATCGACCGCAATCGGCCCCTGCAGCGACAGGTCATGCAGGTCGTCATCGAAGAGCACGGCGCAATTGCGGCCGGCCGCCTGCTTGACGAGTTCCTCGTGGCCGGAGCCGGAGCCATGCACCAGCATCCACGAATTCGGGCCGGTGCGATAGACGATGCAGTCGTCGGTGAAGTGGCCGCGCTCGTTCAGCATGGTCGCATAGACCGAGCGGCCGGGGTAGATCTTCGTCAGGTCGCGGCTGGTAATATAGTCGAGCACGGCGATGGCGTGCGGCCCGACCAGGTGGACCTTCTTCAGGCCCGAGACATCCATGATGCCGGCCTTGGTGCGGACGGCGACATGTTCTTCCGACATGTCCTTGTCGTAGGTCCAGGCGGTGCCCATGCCGCTCCAGTCCTCGAGCTTCGATCCCAGAGCACGATGCCGATCCGCCAAGACGGAGAAACGCCATGATAAAGCCATTGTCCGTTCCCTTTTATTTCCTCTACGGAATATTTATTTCCTGACTATATAAGTCTTTCGCGCCGTGGCAAGCCCGTCCGGCATGCATTTCCCAAAACTTTGACGGTATCTGTCCTGCGGCGCGATGGGTGCGATGACGCCAATCATCTCTCAGCCCATCCGCTCCGACGCGTAACTTCCGGGGCTTGCCGGGAAAACCACGGTGCGGTTGCCGTTGATGAAGGTGCGGTGGTGGATATGGGCGTGGATGGCACGGGCCAGCACCTGGCTTTCGACATCGCGGCCGATCGAGACATAGTCGTCGGGCGACTGCGCATGGGTGATCCGCGCCGTGTCCTGCTCGATGATCGGGCCTTCGTCGAGATCGGCGGTGACGTAATGCGCCGTCGCGCCGATCAGCTTCACGCCGCGTTGATAGGCCTGCTTGTAAGGGTTGGCGCCCTTGAAGCTCGGCAGGAAGGAATGATGGATGTTGATGATCTTCCCGGACATTTTTTGGCACATTGCATCCGACAGGATCTGCATGTAGCGCGCCAGCACGATCAACTCCGTGCCGGTCTGCTCGGCCACATCAAGGATATGGGCCTCGGCCTGTACCTTGTTGGCCTTGGTGACCGGAATATGATGGAAGGGGATGTCGTGGTTGACCACGACCTTCTGGTAGTCGAAATGGTTGGAGACGACGCCGACGATATCGATCGGCAGGGCGCCGATCTTCCAGCGGTAAAGCAGGTCGTTCAGACAATGGCCGAAGCGCGACACCATCAACAGCACCTTCATGCGCTTTTCGCTGTCGTGAAAATCGTAATCCATCGCGAAGGGCGCGGCGACGGCCGCGAAACCGGCGTCGATATCGGCACCCGAAAGCCCCTCTTCCGAAATGAAGCTGACGCGCATGAAGAACTTGCCGGTATCGAGATCGTCGAACTGGGAACTGTCGATGATGTTGCAGCCCTTGTCGGCCAGATAGCTCGAAATCGCCGCCACGATGCCGCGCGTCGACTTGCAGGATACGGTGAGTACGAAACTCTTCATGCTGTCGCTTCCTTCGCTATCCCAAGCGCAGAGGGCTAGATGACGCCGGAGCCTGTCCGCTCCGGCGTGATGAGCGTGTCTTCAGAACGTCCGTCCATTCAAATGTCGAGCGTACTGTCGCGTTCCCACTGGGTGAAATGCGAGCAGTAGGCATTCCATTCCTGATGCTTGAGCTTGAGATAAGCGGCGGAAAACTCGGCCCCGATCGCCTGCTTCAAGCCCTCGTCGGCATCATAGGCACGCAGCGCATCGAGCAGGTTAAGCGGCAGGCGCGGCGCATCCTTCACCAGATACCCCTCGGCATACATGTCGATATCGTAGTGCCGGCCGGGATCGGCTTGGCTGCGGATGCCGTCAAGGCCGGCAGCGATGATGATCGCCTGCAGCAGGTAGGGATTGACCGCACCATCAGGCAGGCGCAGCTCGAAGCGGCCCGGTCCCGGCACGCGCACCATGTGGGTGCGGTTGTTGCCTGTCCAGGTCACGGTGTTCGGCGCCCAGGTGGCGCCCGATGTCGTGCGCGGCGCGTTGATGCGCTTGTAGGAATTGACCGTCGGATTGGTGATCGCGGCCAGCGCGGAGGCGTGCTTCATGATGCCGCCGAGGAAGGTTTTACCCTGAGCGGAAAGCCCAAAGGCCATTTCCTTGTCCGCGAAGGCGTTGACCTTGCCATCGATGTCCCAGACCGAGATGTGAGCATGGCAGCCGTTTCCGGTCAGGCCTTTGAAGGGCTTCGGCATGAAGGTGGCGCGAAGGCCGTGTTTTTCGGCGACCGACTTGACCATGAACTTGAAGAAGGAGTGCTTGTCGGCCGTCTGAAGCGCGTCGTCATATTCCCAGTTCATCTCGAACTGGCCGTTCGCGTCCTCGTGGTCGTTCTGATAGGGCTTCCAGCCGAGCTCGAGCATGTAGTCGCAAATCTCGGCGATGACGTCATACCGACGCATCACGGCCTGCTGATCGTAGCAGGGCTTTTCGGCTGTATCGAACTGGTCTGAAATCACCGAGCCGTCCGAGGAGATGAGAAAGAATTCGGGCTCCACGCCGGTTTTCACACGGAGCCCTTCTTTCGCAGCTTCAGCGACCAGTCTTTTCAGCACCACACGCGGTGCCTGTTCGACAGGCTGATCGTCCATGACGCAGTCGGCAGCAACCCATGCGACGTCTTTCTTCCAAGGCAGTTGGATGACGGAGGAAGCATCGGGAAGCGCGAACAGGTCGGGATGGGCAGGCGTCAAATCGAGCCATGTTGCGAAGCCCGCAAAGCCGGCGCCATCCTTCTGCATATCGGCGATGGCTTCTGCGGGAACCAGCTTGGCGCGTTGGCCGCCGAACAGGTCGGTATAGCTGATCATGAAATATTTGATGCCTTTGTCTCTGGCAAAAGCAGCAAGGTCCAGTGTCATTCTCGTTCCCCTTTGGATTTCTTGGAGACACTTTGGTTATGGATGCGAGACGGCCGGGACATTTGCCCGGCCGGTAGTAGAAATCAGTAGCCTCCCTTGCCGGGATACCAGTTTGTGCCGGCGAGCGGGATCTGCGCCATGGCGGCGGCCTCCATCGTCAGGGCGCAAAGATCTTCCGGTTCCAGGTTGTGCAGGTGGTTCTTGCCGCAGGCGCGCGCGATGGTCTGGGCTTCCAGCGTCATCACCTTCAGATAGTTGGCGAGACGGCGGCCGGCGGCGATCGGATCAAGCCGCTTCATCAGTTCCGGATCCTGCGTCGTGATGCCGGCCGGGTCTTTGCCTTCGTGCCAGTCGTCATAGGCGCCGGCCGTTGTGCCGAGCTTTTGATATTCTTCTTCCCAGTGCGGATCGTTGTCGCCGATCGCAACGAGTGCCGCCGTGCCGATGGCAACGGCATCGGCGCCCAGCGCCAGTGCCTTGGCCACGTCGGCGCCCGAACGGATGCCGCCCGAGATGATCAGTTGCACCTTGCGATGCATGCCGAGATCCTGCAGCGCCTGGACCGCGGGGCGGATGCAGGCGAGCGTCGGCATGCCGACATTCTCGATGAAGACATCCTGGGTCGCGGCGGTTCCGCCCTGCATGCCATCGAGCACCACCACGTCGGCGCCGGCCTTCACGGCAAGCGCTGTATCGTAATAGGGCCGCGCGCCGCCGACCTTCACATAGATCGGCTTTTCCCAGTCGGTAATCTCGCGCAGTTCCAGGATCTTGATTTCGAGGTCGTCCGGGCCAGTCCAATCCGGATGGCGGCAGGCCGAGCGCTGGTCGATGCCCTTCGGCAGGTTGCGCATGTTGGCGACGCGATCGGAGATCTTCTGGCCGAGCAGCATGCCGCCGCCGCCGGGTTTTGCGCCTTGACCGACAACCACCTCGATCGCATCGGCGCGACGCAGGTCTTTGGGATTCATGCCGTATCGCGACGGCAGATACTGGTAGACCAGCGTCTGCGAATGGCCGCGCTCTTCATCGGTCATCCCGCCGTCGCCTGTCGTGGTGGAGGTTCCGGCAATCGTCGCGCCGCGTCCGAGCGCTTCCTTGGCATTGCCGGAGAGCGCGCCGAAGCTCATGCCGGCAATGGTGATCGGCGTCTTCAGGTGAATTGGCTTTTTGGCGAAGCGGGCGCCGAGGACGACCGATGTGTCGCACTTCTCGCGGTAACCTTCGAGCGGATAGCGCGAGATCGATGCGCCGAGAAACAGCAGGTCGTCGAAATGCGGCACCTTCCGTTTGGTGCCGGCGCCACGAATGTCGTAAATGCCGG
The DNA here is from genome assembly GCF_025152745.1 of Rhizobium sp. WSM4643. NCBI lineage: Bacteria > Pseudomonadati > Pseudomonadota > Alphaproteobacteria > Hyphomicrobiales > Rhizobiaceae > Rhizobium > Rhizobium sp. WSM4643. The sequence goes on from NZ_CP104043.1 coordinate 337,070, forward strand.
TCGCCGCGGCGCGGCGGATTTCCGCCAGCGTGTAATCGTCGAAGGTCGCTGACTTACGCGGCGGGGTATAGGGGTTGTGATAGCTCATGGTGGTCCCTCGCCTTAATACGCGTCGGCGTTGTCGATATTGAAGTTGTACAGCTTGCGGGCGGAGCCGTAACGCTTGAATTCCTCGGGCCTCACTTCGGTCACGCCCGCCTTTTCGAGAAGTTCCGCCAGCTTCGTCAGATGCTCGGGACGCAGCTCCTTTTCGATGCAATCGGCACCCAGGCTCTTGACCGAACCGCGCACGAAGAGCTTTGCCTCGTAGAGCGAATCTCCAAGCGCATCGCCGGCATCGCCGAGTACCACGAGGTGGCCGGACTGGCCCATGAAGGCGGACATGTGACCGATATTGCCATGAACGACGATGTCGATGCCTTTCATCGAGATGCCGCAGCGCGATGCCGCATTGCCCTTGATGACAAGGAGGCCGCCGCGGCCGGTTGCGCCGGCATACTGGCTGGCATCGCCCTCGATGACGACGGTTCCAGACATCATGTTTTCCGCAACGCCCGGACCTGCCGAACCGTGAACGGTGACGGTCCCGCCATCATTCATCCCGGCGCAGTAATAGCCGACGGACCCCTTCACATCGACCGTGACGGGCGCATCGATGCCGACGGCAACCGAATGGCTGCCGCGCGGATTGACGACTTCGAAGGAAAGATCGTTCGAACCGTTCTGGATGTTGTGCAGGGCGCTGTTGAGTTCGCGCAACGGCGTAGTGGCAAGATCAATGACAGGCATGTTTCGATAACCCTTGGAGAATAGGCATGAGGCGCCGGTCAAGCGACCTTCTGGTGATCCCAGAAATAGACGGTTGCAGGCTCCGGCTCCCAGACCCGGGCATTCTCGATGCCGGGTAGGTTGACGAGCGCCCGGTATTCGGAACCGAAGGCGACGTACTGGTCCGTTTCGGCCATGACGGCGGGCTTGCAGGCGATCGCATCGCGCACGACGCCGAAGCCGGATTTCGTGCCGACGACGAAGGTGAAGAAGCCGTCGAGGTCATCCACCGCGCCTTCCAGCGCCTGGCCGAGATTCTTGCCCTTGGCCATCTCTGCCGTCAGATAGGCGGCGGCGACCTCGGTGTCGTTTTCGGTTTCGAAGGTCATGCCCTCGCGCTTCAGTTCGCGGCGCAGATTGTTGTGGTTGGACAGCGAGCCATTATGCACCAGGCATTGGTCGGAGCCGGTGGAGAAAGGATGGGCGCCGAGCGTCGTGACGGCTGATTCCGTCGCCATGCGGGTATGGCCGATGCCGTGGGTGCCGGCCATCGAATTGACCGCGAAGCGCGAGACGACATCCTTCGGCAGACCCGTTTCCTTATAGATCTCGATGGCGTCGCCGCTGCTCATGATGCGAACGTTCGGACGCAGTTCCGAAACGGCTGCCTTGCCCGTTTCGAGCAGGTCCCTCGCAAGCGTGATGACGGCATGCGTGCTCTTCACCTGGACGGCGACCGATGCGCCAACCGCCTGGCCGAGCTCGGCCTCGAGGCCGGCGAAATCCTTCTTCGGATTGGACGACTGGATGGTGATCTTGCCGCTGTTGCCGCTGGCGTCGCCATAGATCGCAATACCGGCGCTGTCCGGCCCCCGATCCGTCATCGTCACCAGCATGGAGGACAGCAATGCCCCGAGCTCCGGTTCGAGACTTTTATCCTTGAGGAAGAGACCCACAATTCCGCACATGACCAGACCTCCGTTCGTGTTGAAAAAGGACTAGCAGGTCTATTTTGAGTTTTCAACTGGGAAGAAAGATTTTTTCTTTTGAGGCAAGTCAGCTTTTCGAGCTCTGCTGTGGATAGCTGATGATCGAGAGGTATTTGCTCGGCAGTTTCACCAGCTGCTCCGGCCCATGCGGCGCATCGGCGTCGAAGAACAGACTATCGCCGGGCTGCATCTGAAAAAGCTGGTCGCCGTGGCGGTAAACGACTTCGCCCTCAAGCATATAGAGAAATTCCATCCCCTCGTGCTGGAAGGTCGGGAAGATGTCGGAGTCGGTCGTCAGGGTGATGAGATAGGGCTCGACGATGACGCCGCTGGTATTGTTGTCGATATGACCGAGCACATTATATTGATGACCGGCGCGCGTGCCGCGCCGTTCGAGCTCGATGCCTTGGCCTGCCTTGACGAAGACGGCGTTGCGCGGCTCCTCGAAACGGCGGAAGAAGGCCGTCAGCGGCACGCCGAGCGCCCGCGACAGCGATTGCAGCGTCGTCAGTGACGGTGAGATGTTGCCGTTCTCGATCTTCGACAGCATGCCGAGCGAAATGCCGGTCGCCGCCGCCAGATCGGTGACGGTAATGCCGAGTTTTTTGCGGTAGGCGCGCACCTCATGGCCGATCGCCATTTCGAGGTTGTTTTCCTTCGGCTCGCGAACGGCGTGCGGGTCCTGGGAAAAGGGAGCGCGTCCGCCAAGCGCCTGTTCCGGTTGCTCTGCCGCTTCACGCTTGGGTTTCATAGGTTTTCCCCTGCCGCCTTCTCTTTTGTTCAAGGCAACCCTATCGCCATAGTGAAAATTCCTCAACCGTGAAGAAAACCTATTCCCGCCGCGCCGCGCGCGGAGCGATGCCGTAGAGGGCACGGAACATCCGGGAAAAATGGCTCAGGCTGGAAAAGCCGGTGGCCACCGCGATTTCCGAGACGGAAAGCGGGCTCTGCTTCAGCAGCCGATGGGCATGCTGCAGCCTGATCCTGCGGTACTGCTCGAGGAAGGTACTGCCGAGGTGAGCCGAAAAGAGCCGGTCGAGATGGCGGGTGGTGACGCCGGCAATGCGCGCCATGGCGGCGCGCTCGAGCGGCATCTCGATCGTCTCCTCCATCCGTTCGAGAACGCTGAGCAGGCCGGGATGATAGACGCCATAGCGCTGCGCCAGCGAGGCGCGCTGGGGTGCAGCCGGCTCGTTGACCTCCGTATGAAGATACCAGTCGCTGACCCGGCGGGCGAAATCCGGCCCCATGCGCTCGGCGATCAGCACATGCATCATGTCGAGCGGTGCGATGCCGCCGCCGCAGGTAATCCTGTTGCCGTCGATCAGGAAGCGCGCCTGGCGCGGCGTGAGGTCCGGGAAGGCTTCGAGAAGGGCTGCGGCATGCTCCCAATGGATGGTGAAGTCGCGGCCGCTAAGCAGTCCGGCGGCGGCCATCAGATAAGAACCGCCCGAGATGCCGCCGATCCTCACACCTTCGCGCGACAACTGCCGCAAGCAGGAAAGCACGCCGGGATACCGCCAGTCGCGGGGCAAGCCGCCGGCGCAGACGAAGGCCGTTCCGAGCCCCGAGCCCCTGACAGGGAGAGGTTCGGCGGGGACGCTGACGCCCGAGGAGGAGAGTGCCGCTGCGCCATCCGGCGAGAAGATCTGCAGCCGATAGATCTCACGTCCCGCCAAGAGATTTGCCGCCCTGAGCGGTTCCGTCGCCGAGGCATAGGACATCAGCGCAAATCCCGGGATAAGGATGAAGCCGATCGTCTGGGCATTTCTGCTATCAAGTGAGGACATGTCTCTTTCTTAGCCATTTATGTCCTTATTGTACAAGTCTGCCCGCCTCTTTCTGGCATCATGCAGTTGTTCATTTGGGATTGACCCATGCGCTATTCCGCTCTTTCGATTTTCCTCAACGGCCTTCGCGGCAACAAAAGCTGGTTGCCTGCCTGGCGCGACCCGGCGCCGAAGCCGCATTACGACGTCATCATCGTCGGTGGCGGCGGCCATGGTCTTGCCACCGCCTATTATCTTGCCAAGGAATTCGGCGTCACCAATGTCGCCGTCCTCGAAAAGGGCTATCTCGGCTCCGGCAATATCGGCAGGAACACGACGATCATTCGCTCGAACTACTTGTTGCCGGGCAATAATCCTTTCTACGAGCTGTCGATGAAGCTCTGGGAAGGGCTGGAGCAGGACTTCAACTTCAACGCCATGGTCTCGCAGCGCGGCGTGCTCAACCTCTTCCATTCCGACGCCCAGCGCGACGCCTATACGCGCCGCGGCAACGCCATGCGGCTGCACGGCGTCGACGCCGAGCTTCTCGACCGGCAGGCGGTGCGCAAGAAATTGCCCTTCCTCGGCTTCGACAATGCCCGTTTCCCGATCATGGGCGGCCTGTTTCAGCCGCGCGGCGGCACGGTGCGCCATGATGCGGTCGCCTGGGGTTATGCGCGCGGCGCCGATCAACGCGGCGTCGACATCATCACCCAGTGCGAGGTGACCGGCATCCGCAGCGAAAACGGTCAGATTACCGGCGTCGAGACCAGCAAGGGTTTCATCGGCTGCGGCAAGCTGGCGCTGGCCGCCGCCGGCAATTCCACCGTCGTTGCCGATATGGCCGGCCTGCGGCTGCCGATCGAAAGCCATGTGCTGCAGGCCTTCGTTTCCGAAGGACTGAAGCCGTTCATCGACACGGTCGTCACCTTCGGCGCCGGGCATTTCTACGCGTCCCAGTCGGACAAGGGCGGCCTGGTCTTCGGCGGCGATATCGACGGCTACAATTCCTATGCCCAGCGCGGCAATCTCGCTTCGGTCGAGCACGTCGCCGAAGCCGGGCTGGCGCTGATCCCGTCGCTGTCGCGCGTGCGCTATCTGCGCTCCTGGGGCGGCGTCATGGATATGAGCATGGACGGCTCGCCGATCATCGACCGCACCCATATCGACAATCTCTATCTCAACGCCGGCTGGTGTTACGGCGGCTTCAAGGCCACACCGGCCTCCGGCTTCTGCTACGCCCATCTGATCGCCCGCAATACGCCGCATCAGACCGCCCGCGCCTTCCGGCTCGATCGTTTCGCGCGCGGCTATCCGATCGACGAAAAGGGCGTCGGCGCCCAGCCCAACCTGCACTGAGGACATTTGACGATGGCAAGCCTGATTTCCTGTCCCCATTGCGGCGCCCGACCGAAGGAGGAGTTCTCGATCCGCGGCGATGCGGGCCTTATCAGGCCGGCGCCGGATGCCGGTGCGGATGCTTGGTTCGATTATGTCTATCTGCGCGATAATCCGAGGGGCCGGCACAGCGAATTCTGGCACCACTCCTCCGGATGCCGGCGCTGGCTGATCGTCGAACGCGATACCGTCACCCATGCGGTCCATGGCGTCCGCGACGCCGCCCTTTCCAAGCTCGGCGGAGAACCGGCATGACGAGCTTCCGTCTTTCCTCCGGCGGCCGCATCGACCGCACGACTTCGCTCGGCTTCACCTTTGACGGCCGGCCGCTCGAAGGCCATCCGGGCGACACACTCGCCTCGGCGCTGCTTGCCAACGGCGTCCAGCTCGTCGGCCGCAGCTTCAAATATCACCGGCCACGCGGCATTCTGACGGCGGGCGCTGCCGAACCGAACGCGCTGGTGACGACAGGCAACGGCGGGCGCACCGAGCCGAATACACGCGCAACGATGATCGAGCTCTACCAGGGGCTGACGGCAAGGAGCCAGAACCGCTGGCCCTCGCTCGGCTTCGACGTCGGCGCGGTCAACGGGTTGCTGTCGCCCTTCCTCAGCGCCGGTTTCTACTACAAGACCTTCATGTGGCCGGCGGCCCTCTGGGAAAAGCTCTACGAGCCGGTGATCCGCAAGGCGGCGGGCCTCGGCAGGGCCTCCTACGAGGCCGATCCCGATTCCTACGAGAAATGCTGGGCGCATTGCGATCTGCTGGTGATCGGCGCCGGCCCGGCCGGTCTTGCCGCAGCGCTGACAGCTGGCCGTGCCGGGGCGCGCGTCATCCTCGCCGACGAGGGCCCCGAACTGGGCGGCAGCCTGCTTTCCGACAGCGGTTCTGTCGACGGCAAGCCGGCGGGCGCGCTTCTGAGAGAGCTGCTTTCCGAACTGGAGGGACTTCCGAATGTGCGGCGTCTGCCGCGCATGACGGTGTTCGGCTGGTACGACGACAATGTCTTCGGCGCCGTCGAACGGGTGCAGAAGCATGTGGCGATGCCCGATCCGGAACGCCCGGTCGAACGATTGTGGCGCATCGTCGCCCGCCAGGCGATCCTTGCAACCGGCGCAGAAGAGCGGCCGCTCGTCTTCGGCGGCAACGATATTCCCGGCGTGATGATGGCAGGCGCGATGCGCAGCTATCTCAACCGGCAGGCGGTCGCGCCCGGCAGAAGCACGGTCATCTTCACCACCAACGACGCCGGTTACAGCACCGCCGCCGATCTTGAAGCCGCCGGCCTCGCGGTCGCGGCGATCGTCGACAGCCGCGCGGATGGAGGTGGGAGTTGGCAGGGGCGCGCCGACGTGCTGAAGGGTGCCAGGGTCATCGATGCGTTTGGCGGCAAGCGCCTGCGCGGCGTCACCGTCAAGACCGCAGACGGCATCCATCGGATCGAAGCCGATGCGCTTGCCATGTCGGGCGGCTGGAGCCCGATAATTCATCTTGCCTGTCATCGCGGTGGAAAACCGCAATGGTCGCACGAGGCCTCGGCGTTTCTGGCGCCTGTCCAGCAGGAAGGACTGACCGTTGCCGGCTCGGCTGCCGGCATCGCGCAAACCGCGACCTGCCTCGGCGATGGCGCCGCAAAGGCAGCTGCCGCGTTGAAGGCAATCGGTTTCACAGCGGCGGAGCCGGCCTTTGGCGCGGCTTCCGAGACGGCTGCACAGGCAAAACCGCTCTGGTCGGTGAAGGGTTCGAAGGGCAAGGCTTTCGTCGATTACCAGAACGACGTGCATCTCAAGGACCTCGGCCTCGCCGTCCGCGAAGGCTACGGCCATGTCGAGCTCGCCAAGCGTTACACCACATCAGGCATGGCGACCGACCAGGGCAAGCTTTCCAATATCAACGCCATCGGCATTCTTGCCGAGGCGCGCGGCGTGTCGCCCGCCGAGGTGGGAACGACGACCTTCCGGCCCTTCTATACACCGGTTTCCTTCGGCGCCTTGACCGGGACATCGCGCGGCAAACATTTCCAGCCGGCCCGCAAATCGCCGCTGCATGGCTGGGCCGAGAAGAACGGCGCGGTCTTCGTCGAAACCGGCCTCTGGTATCGCTCGTCCTGGTTCCCGCGCGCCGGCGAGACGACATGGCGCCAAAGCGTCGACCGCGAGGTGCTGAACATCAGGATGAACGCCGGCCTCTGCGACGTCTCGACCCTCGGCAAGATCGAAATCTTTGGCAAGGATGCCGCGGCCTTCCTCGATCGCATCTATTGCAACGGCTTCGCCAAGCTTGCTTTGGGCAGGGCGCGTTACGGCATCATGCTGCGCGAGGACGGCTTCATCTATGATGACGGCACCACCAGCCGGTTCAGTGACGAGCATTTCTTCATGACGACGACGACGGCGCTGGCCGCCGGCGTTTTGACCCATCTCGAATTCTGCGCCCAGACGCTCTGGCCCGATCTCGACGTCTGCTTCGCCTCCTCGACCGATCAATGGGCGCAAATGGCCGTTGCCGGGCCGAAGTCGCGCCCCATTCTTCAGGAGATCGTCGACGAGGACCTGTCGGATGCGGCTTTCCCCTTCATGAGTGCCCGCAAGGTCACCCTCTTCGGCGGCCGCCTCGAAGGCCGGCTCTTCCGGATCTCCTTCTCCGGCGAACTCGCCTACGAGCTGGCAGTACCGGCCGGTTACGGCGAAGGCGTTGCCGATGCGATCATGGTATCAGGGGAGAAGCACGGCATCTGCGCCTATGGCGCCGAAGCGCTCGGCGTCATGCGCATCGAGAAGGGCCATGTCACCCATGCAGAGATCAACGGTACGGTGACGCCTGGCGATCTCGGTTTCGGCCGCATGGTCTCATCAACCAAGCCGGATTTCATCGGAAAGGCAATGCTGGCGCGCCAAGGGCTGCAGGATCCCGAGCGGCCGCGCCTCGTCGGCGTCAAGCCGCTTAATCCGGCAAGCGGCTTCCGCACCGGCTCGCATATTCTTGCCGACGGCGTTGCGGCGACGCTCGAAAATGACCAGGGCTACGTCACATCAAGCGCCTTTTCGCCGGGGCTCGGCCATACGATCGGCTTGGCGCTTGTCAAGCGTGGGCCGGAACGCATCGGTGAAAGGGTGACGGTCTGGAACGGCCTGCGCAACGAATTTACCGATGCGGTGCTCTGCCATCCCGTCTTCATCGATCCCGAAAACGAGAAGCTCCATGCGTGATCTTCCGCAACACAAACCGGTTCTGGCCGGAACGGCATACAAAAGCACCTCAGAGGCGGGCGTCCAGCTTGAAGCCTCGCCGGAGGGCCATCTCCTGCATGTGCTCGGCGCCATCGAGCCATCCGCGCTCGCCGCGGAATTGGTGAAAGCAGGCTTTGCGAAAAGTTCGATCCGCAAGGCGGGTTTCCGGCAATGGTTCGTCGCCGGCGATGAGCCGCTCATGCCCGCCAGCCTCGATGCTCTCGCGGCAGCGCTTGCGGGAAAGGCCTTCGTCATGGACCAGAGCCACGGGCGCGTGCGCATCGGCGTTTCCGGCCGTTGTTCGCGCGCACTTCTGTCACGAGGCACAGCCGTCGATCTCGATCCTTCCGTCTTTCCGGAAGGCCATTCGGCCATGACGATGGTCGGTCATCTCTCCGTGCAGATCGTCCGCACCGGCGATGACAGCTTCGAACTGACGGTCCTGCGCAGCTTTGCCGAAAGCCTCTGGGACGATCTCGCGCATATGGCGGCGAGCGCCGAAAAGGATGGCGTCTAACAGAGGAGGGTCTGGGATCGTTATTAAGCCATTTGCAGCGCGGCGGCACCGACCCATTCGGGGCGATCCGCGCCTTGCAGCTCTTCCACTGCATCGGCGGCAAAGCTCGGCACGACACCGGTCCAGAGCAGTGCGCCGTCGGGATTGGAATGACCGTCGCCCTCGAGCTTGTAGATGCTTTCGACGATATACTGGCCGTCATTGTTCAGGCCCTTGATCTCGGAGATCTCGATCACCCGACGCCGGCCGGTGCGCTTGAAGCGGGCGATCTGCACGACGACGTCGACCGCCGAGGCGATCTGGGCGCGCAGCGGCCGAAGCGGCATGTCGATATCCGACATCAGCGCCAGCGTTTCCAGCCGGTGCAGGGAGTCATAGGGTGTGTTCGCGTGCACCGTCGAAAGGCTGCCGCTGTGGCCTGAGGTCATCGCCTGGATCATATCAAGCGCCTCGCCGCCGCGGCACTCGCCGACGATGATCCGGTCGGGCCGCATGCGCAGCGACGAGCGGAACAGGTCGCGGATGCTGGCGCCGCCGCGACCGAAACGGTCGGGCTTGGTCACTTCGAGATAGACCACGTGTTCCTTGCGGATCTGCAGTTCGGACGTGTCCTCGATGACGATGACGCGCTCGTGGTCGGCAAAGGCTTCCGACAGCGCGTTCAGCATCGTCGTCTTGCCGGTGCCGGTGCCGCCGGAGATGATGACGTTCTTCTGCAGCCCGACGGCCGCCTGCAGCAGCGACAGCGATTCCTCCGTCAGGCTGCCCTGGGTGACGAGGTCGCGGATGCTGCGATGTTCTTTCAGGAAGCGGCGAATGGAGATGCAGAGCCCGGTGCGGGCGGCCGGCGGCTGGATCATCTGCACGCGCGAACCATCCGGCAGGCGCGCCTCGATGCTCGGCTCCTCGGGGGTCAGTCGCTTGCCTGAGAATTGCGCGATGCTGCGCGCGGCCGATTCCAGATCTTCGCGACTGGCAAAACGCGTATCGGCGCGTTCGAGCTTGCCTCGCCTTTCGACGAAGATGTCGGATGTCCCGTTGATCAGGATTTCGGACACGCTCGGATCGTCGAGGAGAAAACGGATCGGCCCGAGCAGCTTGTCCAGCGCCCGGGTCAGGACCTGGAAGGTTGCCTGTTCGGCAGCGTCGTCGGAAACGGCCTTCATCAGAGCGGCATCCCGACCAGGACCGTGCTCATGCCGAACAGTGTCGCCATCATCTGGACCGCGGTCGGAAAGAACATCATCAGTGGAATGAGGACCAATCCAAGTATTAAGATGCTGCTCATCGTTTCCATCGTTCTCTCTCCGGATCGACTGGCGGGCGACATCCGCCATTTTCCGAAAGCTTAATCCAGATCGCCAAACAACGCCATGGCCGGGCCCCGCGGAGGCAGTCATTATGATCGCCATATGCTGTTTCTTCTATCGCTTTGAAAGAATTGACCAATTATGGAGCAGTAGACGAGGCCTCGCCAGGTTGGCAAAAACTTCGGCCACGCAGCTAAAATCTTAGCCCGTTCAAGCGGTTAGTTGAAAAAATATGACGTCAACTGCGATTGTGCCGGCGATGCCTCCAAGACAATTGGAACCCTTCGTTTCGTTTGCTTGACGGAGGGCTGGCCTTGGGCGCACTCTTGGGTCTTAATGGTGTTGTTCAACAAACGTTGGCAGCCGGGGAAGATAAGCTGAAGCAGAAAATATCGTTGGATCGAGCAACATGCTCGTTCGGATCGATGGCGTATGCTTGGTTCATCTTCATCAGGGCTTCGAACCGAAACAAACCTGGGAATGAGGAGTAATCACATGTTTGGTAAACTCAAGACTCTCGCAATTGCACTTCACAAGGACGAGCGTGGCGACATGGCCCAGATCGTCCTGGCCGTCGCCCTGATCGTCATTCCGCTGATGCTGCTTCTGCTCGCATTCGGTAAGCAGATCGGCGAATGGTTCAATGAAAAGAACACGGCGCTCTCGGATGCCGAGAGAATTCCTGAGCCGGGTCAATAAGCGGGTCGGGATCATGGATACGACCTATGATCTGACCCTGATGCCTGCGGCGGCGGCTCTTGCCGTCGCCTGCACCATGACCGCGGCGGTGCTCGACCATCGCCACGGTCATATCCCGAACGCCGTCACCTATCCCTGCCTGCTTGCCGGGTTCATGTTGGCGGCAGTCAGCGGCGGTCTCGCAGGAACAGGGCTTGCCTTCGCAGGCCTCCTTGCAGCCGGCCTGATCTTTCTCATCGCCTTCGCAGCCGGAAGCTGCGGCGGCGGCGACGTCAAGCTGATGGCGGCGCTCGGCGCCATTCTCGGCCTCTGGCCCGCCATCGACGTCACCCTTGCATCGCTCATGGTCGGCGGCGTGATTGCCGTTTTCTCCATGGCGCGGCGTGTTCAGTGGAGCGTGCTGGCGCGAACGGTCGGACTGTTTGCGCTTCTCCTGCCCGCCGGTTTCCGCGACGCCGCTTCCGTGCTGAAGCCGCGCGAGACACATCATACCGTGCGCTTCGGCGTTGCCGCTGCTCTCGGACTTCTCTGGTGCCTTTTCATGCCTGATTTCACCCCTCTTTCACTCGTGAGGTAACGGCAATGCGCGCGGAACTCGAACGCCCCATCTTCGACGGCGCCTTCTGGAGTTCGATCCTGCACTCACGGACCTTCTGGATCCCAGAGGATCACGGCGCGCTCTTCGGTACCTTTGCGATCGCCATGATGCTGCTTGCCTCGATGCTGCTGCTGCCGCGGCTTTCCGCCCGCCGGCGCCGGATATCGGAGCTGCACGGCGATACCTCCGGCAGCACGACGATGATGGATTTCGTTCTTGTGACACCGGTCTTCGTCTTCTTCATGTTCGTGGTCTTCCAGTTCACGATCCTGGCCAAGAACCACCTCTTCACCCACTATGCCGCCTATGCGGCGGCGCGCAGCGCCCGCGTCTATTTCTGCCCGCCCCTGCCGATCACCATCCGGAGCATCATCGACGTCAAGACCTGCGATAACGATGCCGCCGCCGGCAAGGCCGATCTTGCCGCCCGCCTGGCGCTGATCCCGGCCGCACCCTACGACCAGCTGAAATGCGTCGGCGCCTGCCAGCCGCCGGAAGAGGCGCTGAAAAGCCTTGCCGATGCCTCGGGTCTTTCGAAGAACTGGCGGGCGATGCGCAACCAGGCCCGCTACATGTTCGATCCGCAGAACGTCACGGTGACCGTCGACCGCGCGCCGATGGCGCTCTATGCCGCCATCAACCGCTCGCCGCATGTGCCGGTCACCGCCAAGGTGGAAGCGCGCTTCCTGCTGCTCGAATATGCCGGCTGGGTTTTTGCCCGCGGTCAGAGGAAGGACGGCCGCTACTATACGATCTCGACGGCGGAGGTGAACCTGCTATGACACCGGCCCTCATCAAACGCCTGCACCGCGACGAACGCGGCTTCCTGTCGCCGATCATCCTCTATATGACGATCGCGCTTGCCCTGATGATCGTCTGGATCCTGAATACGGGACAGATGATCTACGACAAGCAGCGCACCCAGGACACGGCCGATGCCGCCGCTCTCGTCCATGCCGACTGGGAGGCGCGCTATCTCAACATCATGGCGATGAACAATGTTGCCTCGTCGCAGGCAACCGTTGTCATGGCGACGTCGGTCGCCTTTCAGCTGACGACGGCGGAACTTGCCCTGCGCTCGGGTGTCATTCTGGCGAAACTCGCCGAATATTCGTTCACGGAAGGCTTCGGGCCAGCGTCCCTGCTGCCTCCGCTTCCGCCAATGCCATATTGCCCCGGCTGGCAAAAAGTCCCGATCGTCGGTGGCATCATCTATGGGGCTTGCCTGGCGTTCCAGGGGTTCCGGGCGTTGGAAGCGGCCAAGGCGATCGGATATACGGTGGCGGCGCAAGTCAAATACAATCCTTTGGGCCTCATCGAGAAGTCCAGCGACATCATCGATGCGATGAACGAACTGAACGACTACCTCGTCGAAAGCTTTCCGCAGCGCGTCAGCAACGAAGCCCTGCATCTGGTGCGCTTGAACAAGTCGGATCACGTCGTCTTTCATCCGCCGTGTGAGTCCTGCAACGACGCCGGAGAGGGCGCCGGCGGTAACCTGCCGGTCGATCGTGACGGCATCAATCCCGCCTCGGCCTATGCTGAAATGTGCCTTGCGATGGCCAACGGCACCCAGGGACAGGACCCGTTTCTGATGCGCGGCGAGTTTGCCAATCGTGGGTTCCCCAACGGCAAGGGCCCGCTAACGGCAGGCGGAGTTGATGGCAGCCATATCCGAGACTGGGTCAACCACGAAAGCGGCGTCGACGATGCGCTGGTGGAGTTCTACATCTTCTACGAAGCCTTCGGCCCGGCCTATCTCAGCAAGGTTCCGTTCAAGGCGATCGTCGAGCAATATGCCGGCGATCTGAGCTGGCTGGAGGAAGCAGCGCTCGATGTCAGCTTCTGGCTGGCGGACAAGGTCTTCGGCGTTGGCTTCGGCATCACCAACCCCTTCCAGCTACCGATCGACGTGCCGCCGCGCTATTCCGATGCCCAGACGAAGGACGAGAACGATTTCACCCGCAAGTTCGACATGATCTGGAACCAGGTCTGCGGCCCAGCCGGTGGCGCGATTTCCGTGGCGGGTGCTCCCCTGCCCGTCATCTCCTTCCCGAAGCCTTACTGGCTGAAAGGACGCATCCCCTTCAACTTCACGCCTTTTGGAGGCGAGCAGCTCGACGACTACCAGACGCTGGCGATCGTTTCCCGCGCCCCGCGCGCCAGGCTGCAGATCCGCATCTTCAAGGACAAGACACCGTCCGCCTACGCGCTCGCGCAGAGCTGGGTCCACAATTACACGGCCTTCGATCTCTACACTCAGGACTGGCTGGCATCGCTTGCGCCCGCCACGCTTGCCGACGATATCGGTGAGGTTTCCAACACCATCAAGCAGAGCCCGGCGGCTGACAGCTTTACCGGCTTGACCCGCGTCTTCGATCGAGGAGGAGCCAATGCCTGGGCTGCCGTCAACACACACTGAGCCTATGGGCGGTCCTGCTGGCCGCGGGCTGCTGATGCGGCTGCACCGCGACAGGCGCGGTCTGGCCTCGATCGAATTTGTGCTCGCCGCGCCTGTTATCTTGCTGATCGTGATTTTCGTCATCCACGCGAACAAGATTTCCACCAAGAAGGTCGGAACCATGCTTGCGATGCGCAACGCCGCCTTCGCCGAGGCAAATGGGCTGGACTGCACGTCGGATTTCTCGAATGTCGTCCCGATCCCGGCTCTGCCGGCAGTGCCCGGGGGCGACGCCATCAACTGCTCGCGCACACCATCGCATGAAGGCGATGGCGACCCGCAGCGCACCTTTGTCTGGGACGATGTTCAAAATACCTTGAAGAGCGACGGCCGCGACTTCGGCGACATGGTCGGTGACCTCGCCAATGAGAAGCCGCAACTGGTCACCGCGACAGCCGACCGCGTCTACAAGTTCAGGGATTCCGACGATCTCGATACGATCAGGAGCCTCCGCTGGAAGGATGCGTTCACGGTGGACGATTCGACGCTGTTTGCCTCGCACAACAATGACACCACGAGCCACGGCTACGATCCGACGCTCCGCCGCGAAATCCGCGATGTCGCCGACGATTCCGGCGATCTGTTCGACGGCGTCTTTCCGGGAGCGAAATAAGATGAGACAGGGCTCGCGCATCTCCCATCATCCCCTCGGCCATCTCACCGGTTTGGCGCTCGTCATCGGGCTCGCCGCCGCCATGGCCACACCAGGCCGCGCCGAGATCTACAAGGATTTGAGGGTGACGCTGAATTCGATGCTGGCCGGAATTGTCGGCGCGCCGGAACGGGCGCCGCGCGATCTCGTCATCAACGGCCAGCCGCTTGAATTCACGCCCTATCAGAGCGATCGCAGCATTTCCGATATCACCGACGAATGGCTGCGGGTGCTGGCCGTCAATACAAGGCCCGCCATGCCGAAAAGCAATGACAGGCAAGAACTGACTGACGTCATCGCCGCCAACATGCTGATCGTCCCGAAGATGAGCCGCATCCGCGACGATCTTGCCGTGGTGGTGCGGTTCTTCGACGGCGACGGCGAGGCGGCCCTCGACTATCTCAGACGCCAGGATCCGGCCAATCCCTCGGCAAGGGCGCCGATCCCCGGCGTCTCGATCATGATCCGCCGTCCCGCCGACGCGCCGAGGACCGAGGTGCTGATGAGCCGCTTCGAGGATGTCGCGGCGACGCTGCCGGCCTTCGCGGCTGCGGCCGATGTCAGCAAGCTGCCGATGTCGCTGCGTCCGCCGGCCGGTGTCGAGGTGCTGAGCGATATCGGCGATCGCGACACGGGCCACACGTCGCGTACGGTCGTGTCTAAAGGCACGTTGTCGGCCACCCGCTGGTCGGATCAGCGCGCCGATCTTCTCGCCCGCGACGGCTTCACCATCGAGACGCCGCCGGCGCAGCACGGCGGGGTCACAGCACTTTATGGCCGGCGCGGCAGCGTCGAGGCCAATGTCTTGTACACCCGCAGTAAAACCGACGGCCGGACCGTCGAAGTCATCCAAATCAGGCAACCCTTCGTCGAAGGAACAACACCATGAACTGGAAGCTCATCGCGGCCGTCATCGTCGGGCTCATCACCGGCGTTCTGCTCTACTTCTGGACCGAGAGCGTCAAGAACGAGCAGGTGGCCTATGCCTTCATGCGGCTCCAGCCCGACAGGAAGGTGACGCGAGGTCAGGCGATCACGCCCGACATGCTCGCCGAACCGGTGATGCTGCCGGAAAGCTTCGGGGCGCTCGCCAAGCTCGCGGTTCCCGCGGCCAGCGCCTATCAGGAATGGTTGAAGGACAGGACGGCCGCCGCCGACATTCCGGCCGGCTCGGTGCTGCTCTTCCAGTATTTCGACGATAACGACGGCGGACGCCTGACGACGATGATCGCACCCGGCAAGCGGGCACTGACCCTTCCCGTCAACGCCGCCTCGGCAGTCGGCCATTTCGTCGAGCCGGGCAGCTATGTCGATATCCTCGGCACGGTCGACGAACCGGTCGAGCCCGTGGCGCCGGCCGCAGCAGCCCAGCCGGGAGCCCCTGGCCAGCCCGCTCCCGTGCCAGGTCAGCCCACCGTTCCTGGCCAGGCGCCGGCCGTAGCCGGACAGCCGCAGGCTCCAGCCCAGCCGCAGTCACCGGTCGAGCAGATGCTGAAGAACTATCTCACCCAGTATCCGGGCGCCGACGAGAACGATGTCAACGCTTACCGCAAACAGGCGCAGGACTATAAACTCGGCATCAGCTCGCGCACCCGCGTCGTCACCCGCACCTTCCTGCAGAATGTCAAAGTGCTGGCCGTCGGCGCGGCGACGACGGCGGAGGGTGCAGTCACCAAGGCCAACAGCACTTACAACAATGTGACCGTCGAAGTGACGCCGTCGGAAGCCGAAATGCTGATCTTTGCGATGGGCCAGTCGAACGGCAGCCTCAATCTCGTGCTGCGCAATCCGGCCGACAATACCGTCGAGGACCTGCCGAGCATCAACTGGACGCGGATGTGACCGTCGCGGGGGAATGAGCCATGCTGTTGAAGATTTCCTATGAGGACGGCAGCGGCCGGGAGGTGATCCCGCTCTCGGCGAACGAGACCTATTTCGTCGGCGAAAGCAGCACGCTGACGTTGCCCGCTGGCGCGGGCGTCGTGCGGCTGCGCGGCAGCCATGTCTCTTCGCCGCAATTCGTGCTGCGGAAATCGGGCCAGGGCTGGTCGGTGCAGCATCACGGCCGCAACCCGACGCGCGTCGACGATCAGCCGCTTCGAGCCGGCACGCCGGTTGCGGTTTCGGCCGGCATGTCGATCTGGGTGCCGAACGTCACGATCGAGCTCGTCGAGCCGGCCGCCGCCCCCGTAGCGGTCACGCAGTTTCCCGATCAGGAACGCGTGCTCGCCTTGCAGATGGAAATTCACGAGCGCCTGCTGAAGGACACGCAGTATGACCGGCTGGTAAAATCCTCCGATTTCGGCCGCGAGGAGACGCGCACCCGTATCCGTGAGCGTCTCGACATGTTCATCAAGGAGGCGCTCGACGGCGCGCCGCAGGATCTCGTCATCCTCGTCATCAAGAACGCCGTCTATCGGTGGCTGGCAAAACGCATCGCCCGGACGGGGCGGCGTGACGCCTCGTCGAATGCCGCAAGCCTCTCGCGTGAGGAGCAGGACAATCGCCGCCTGTTCGATGTCGGCAAGGCGCTGATTTCGGCCCTGCAGCTCAAGCTGAACTTCGAATCCACCCGCTCGGACTTCGCCCAGCTCGACACGCGGTTCAGCGCCGCTTTCCAGTCCCGGCAGGCTCTATTCAACGCCGGCGACCGCTACGAGATCGCCCATATGCACCTGCGCTCCAATATCGAGGAGCTGATGTATCGCTGGGGGACGATCTCCGAACTGATGGATCTCGATGTCATCTCGGAAATCATGGTGACGCGCTACGACGAGATCTACGTCGAGAAATTCGGCCTGCTGGAGCGCTACCCCTTCGCCTTCGCCAACGAGCGGCAGTTGATGAAGGTGATCGAGCGCATCGCCGTCGATTCCAACCGCTCGATCAACGAAAGCGAGGCGATGGCCGACTTCCGCATGCCGGACGGCTCGCGCGTCAACGCCGTCATTCCGCCGCTGGCGGTCAAGGGCGCTTGCCTGACCATCCGCAAGTTCGGCGGCAAGTCGCGGCTCGATATCAGCAAGCTGGTGACCGCCGGCGCGCTCAGCGAGCCGATGCGTGCCTTCCTCGAGGCAGCCGTCCGCTCGCGCAAGAACATCGTCGTCTCAGGCGGCACAGGCTCCGGCAAGACGACGCTCTTGAACAGCCTGTCTCAGTTCATCCCGGTCGGCGAGCGCGTCGTTGCCGTCGAGGACACGTCGGAACTGCAGCTCGATGGGATCCACGTCGTCTATCTGCAATCGCGGCCGAAGACGGCGGAGTCCGAGACCAGCGTCACCATCCGCGACCTCGTGCGAAACGCGCTGCGCATGCGTCCCGACCGCATCATCGTCGGCGAGTGCCGTGGTGCGGAGGCGATCGACATGCTGCAGGCGATGAACACCGGCCATGCCGGCTCGATGACAACGGCGCATGCCAACACACCGCAGGACATGATGACCCGCCTGGAAGTGATGGTGCTGCAGGGGCAGAGCTCGCTGCCTGTCATGGCGATCCGCCAGCAGATCGTTGCCGCCGTCGAGCTCGTCGTGCAGCTCAACCGCCTGGCGAACGGCCGGCGCGCCGTCACCGAGATATCGGAGGTAATCGGCATCGATCCGGATACCGGCCTCATCATTGTCGAGCCGATCTTCAATCTCGTCGGCCGCGCCGGCGGCCAAGCCGTGCATGCCTTCACCGGCTACCTGCCGAGCTTCGTCGCCGAGCTCGTCGAGTTCAACGACGACGGCGAGATCGAAAAACTGGACATGTTCGTCTAGTGCGGTTCCAGAACCGCTCTAGGCTTTTGTTTTTACGCAATTCAGGACGGAAACCGCTTCGCACTTTTCCTGGAATTGCTCTGAGGGGGAAGCCATGGATATCAGCATTCTGCAGATTTTTACGGTCGCCCTCGGCGCGGTCACAGTGGGACTGCTCGTCTGGGGCGCGCCGGTGCGCTGGCCGGCGCCGTTGCTGCGCGCCACCGAACGTGACATTGCGCTCGCCAGCGAGGCAGCACAGGTCTTCGGGCGCGATGCCGTTCCGCCCTATACGATGATCCTCGCCTACGGCATCACGGCGATCGTCGTCTTCGTGGTGATCTCACTGATCTTCGGGCCGATCTTCGGTTTCATCGTCGCAATTCCCGTCGCGATCTTCCTCCCCAAGGGCGTGATCCGATATTTTCTGCAGCGTCGCTGGCTGCAGATCGAATCGCAGCTTCCCTACGCCGTCGACCAGATCGTCTCGGCGGTGCGCACCGGCAAGCCGCTCGCCATCGCCGTCAATGCGGTGGCCGATACCGGCCAGATGCCGGCCTCGCGCGAGTTCGAGCGGATCGCCCGCGAACAGAAGCTCGGCATCGGCCTGGTCGAGGCGCTCGACCGCCACGGCCGCAACGTGCCGAGCCTGCATTTCAAGATGGTCGATGCGGCCCTCGGCCTCTTTGCCCGCCAAGGCGGCGACATTTCCGAACCGCTGACCGAAATGTCGAAATCATTCAAGGAAATCTGGAAGCTCGATCAGAAGATCACGACCTCGTCGTCGCAGGCGCGGATGAATTTCCGCGTCGTCAACGGCGGTGCGCTGTTCATGATCCTGATGATCTTCTTCGGCCAGCCTGAACTGATCGACAAGGTGTTCGGCAACGCCATCGGCATCGTCATCGCGATCGTCGGCGCCATTCTCTATGCCACCGGTTTCTTCTGGATGCGCTCGATGATGAAGGTGTCGGTATGATATCTCAGATACCCCTCGCCCCGATTGCCGTCGTCTTTGCCGGGATCACCGCTGCGCTGTTCGTCTGGTGGATCGGCGATCTGCTCGGCAGCATTCACGTGGTGCGCCGGTCCGCCGGCGGCGATGGCCCGCCACCCAATATCGTCGACAGCATCGGCATGCGCACCCCGGTCGAATTCGTGCTGACGCATTTCGAGCCGCTCCTGGCCGATTACGGCGCGCAACTCGAGCAGAAGCTGATCTATGCCGGTCGGCCGTTCGGCGGCGTCACGGGGCGGGAATATATCGCGCTTCTCGTGGTCTTAAGCCTCTTCGGTTTCGTCGTGCTCGGCCTGCTGTTCGGCATCGCCAGCGGCAGCGTGATCGGCGGGCTGGTGGCCGGGCTGATCCTCGGCCTGATCCCCGCCATCTATTTCTGGGTCGTCGCCGACGACAAGGCGCAGGACCGCAAGGAACGCATTTCGCGCGAATTCCCCTACTTCCTCGATCTCGTCGTCATGACGCAGCAGGCGCAGGCGACCTTGCCAGAAAGCCTGAGGCTCTATGCCGAGGCCGCACCCGGCACCGTCATGAGCGAGGAAATCGAACAGACGCTGAAGGACGTGGCGCTCGGCACCGGCATGATCGAGGCGTTGCAGCGGCTGGAGCGCCGCATGACCGCCGAGGAGGTCATCCGCGTCATCCGCGCCGTGATCCAGGGCGAAGTCGAGGGCAGCAACCGTGTCGAGCTGTTGCGCGAACATGCGCGCGACCTGCGCTTCCGCCGCTGGGAAAAGGCCGACAGGGCCAGTGAAAAGCTGAAGGCCAAGATCGTCATGCCGGCGATGATGATCGTCGTGTCGATCCTGCTTCTGGTGCTGGCGCCTGCAATTGTCGAGATGATGTCGAGTGGGATGTTCTGATCATGGCCTTTTTTTCCTTCTTTCGCGGAAACAAACCAAGCCTTCTGCAGACCGGTCCCGGCGGCCAGAGCCGCAGCCATGTGCTCGACCGGCCGGAAATGTCGATCGGCCGGGCGGCTAATGCCGATATCGTCGTCGACGATCCGTTTCTGGGGCCGATCCATGCGCGTATCGAGCGGCAGAGCGATGGCGGCTTCATCATTCGCCGCATGGGGCTGAACCCGATCATGCTGCGCGGCGAAGCGCTGTTGCAGACGGCCTCGCTGAAATCAGGCGACAGCTTCCGTCTCGGCAAGGACGTCGAATTCCAATTCGTCGTCAAGGCCGCCGCCAAGGAAGCACCGAAGAAGCAGACCTCCAAGGCAAGTGATGGCAGGCCGAAAAAATCGCTCCTCAAACAGCCGGCCTTCCTGGCCGGCATGGGGGTCGTCTATCTCGCCATCGTCGGCATCATCGGCTACGTGATCCTGTCCGGCGGCAGCAGCGCGGAAACTGGCCCGACGGCCGAGCGCATCAATGCCGAAGCGGCCCGCATTCCGACATGCATCAAGAATGCCCGCCGCATGCGTGAGGTTTCCGAGCAAAGTTTCAACGGGGCCGTCGGCGGCCGCGTCGGTAGGGACGGCGAGGCAACCTATGCCGCCCTTTCGCTGGCAGCCGAACCGTCTGACGACGCCGCGCTGGCAAAGGCCGCCCAGCCGATCGTCGAGGCTTACAAACGCACCGCCCTTGCAGCCCTTGCCTCGGAAAACCGCGGCAACAACACGCTGGCGCAGAGCCTCTACCAGCAGACCTACGATCTCGTCCCCGACATCAACTGCTCGGCGGCGCGCTTCGCGCTGCAGCGGCGGGCTGCGGTGAAGCCGGTCGCTAGACGGTGATTGCCAGTCCTGCCACCGCTGCGCGATGACCCTTATCGCAAGGTCGGAGCCAACCGTGTGTCTAGACTGTCGAAGAAAATTGGAGCCGCCGATGGATGAACCACTGTTCAAACGCCTGGACATCAGCTCGGATGACGACTGGTCACTCTGACATAATAGCCGTCAGGATCGACAAGACGAAAATCATGCAGCCCCCAAGGCTGTAGAGCAAGATCGGAGACCGGCCAGCCGCTCTCTTTTGCCGTGCGATAGACACCCTCAACGTCAGCGACCTTCAAGACGATCTCGACGCCGAGGCCAGCTCTCTGGCCGGTATCGATCCGTAGCGGATGATCGGTCGAAAGGACGCTACGCGAATTGATCGCGATCACCGCGTCACCGTTTTTCAACATCGTGTATTCGGTGCCTGGCGAGCCCTGGACTTCAAAGCCCAGAACCCGCCGATAGAAATCAAGCGATTTTTCAGGGCTCTCGACAAATAACTCCAGACTCAGATGCAACTGGTGCCTCCCTTTTTGCATAGAATGAATGCTGTTGCCAGAAGGGGCAGACGAGCTTGATGCTGGCGCGCTTCATTTGGAGAGGTACTTGTTCAAGAATGCTCAACGCGGTCAAAGGTTGTGGGTTCGTGCAGGCAATCCTGTGTCAGCGAAGCCTTAGCTGCCACCGGCCCTGCCACCGAGACTATGTTTGCCATCCGCCTCGCTTTGTGACGGCCTTTTCGCAGCCGGATTCTGGCCGCGTGTTTGGAACTAATGACGAGCGAGACTGTTTCAGCAGTGACTTTGGCATGGCGCTTACGTTCCCTCCTGGCTGGGTAAGCCTCGATTTTGAGGAGACTCGCATCATGAAGATTTCATCCGGATTTCGTTCAGTCGCGGCTGCGGTTATCGCTGCAGCAGCAATCAGCTTTGCCGGCTCCGCGCATGCCGACAGCGGCACGATCAACTTCTCAGTCTACAAGGCTGCCTTCTTTGTGGGTGGTTCTGGAGGCGAGGGCACGCTGACCTTCCATGGTCGCCACTATCCCATCTCTGTCGGCGGCATTTCGGGCGGCCTCGCTTTCGGGGCTTCTAAGACCTATTTTCATGGTGCCGTTCGCCACATTCGCCGCGCCCGGGATGTGACGGGGGTCTACGGTGCGGCGGGCGGTGGCGGCGCGGTCGGCAAAGGGGCACAGGTAATTGTCATGACCAATGACAAGGGCGCCCAACTCGAGCTCTCAGGCAAGCAGGTAGGCCTGCAAGTCAACGCCGATCTCAGCGGCATTGCCATCACGGTCAAGTAAGGGCCGTCGTTCCTTCACGCCGAGCCCAAGACTGCTCCTGGCGCAAATGTAACGTCGATAGGCGGGTACCCTGGGAACAAGGCCTATGTTGGCATCATTGGGGGAAGGTCCGGTCGTCGCTCTCCAATTCCCTGCCGGACGAGCGATAGAGTAGCGATACCGGCCTCGTCGGCCGCACGCAGAAGCGCTTCCCGGAATTGTTCCGGGGCAATCTTCCCGCTCAATGCGTCGACGCAGGCTTTGACGGCAGCCACATATTCCTCGCCGTCATCGCAAGGCCAGTCGTTGATCAGGAGACGCGCCGCGTCGCCCAGCGTCCATACGATCTTGCGAGATGCCGGGCCTCGCAAGGCAAACCCAACCGGCGTGAATGCTGATGATGTGTTCCAGCACATTGTCCTCGACCCCTCAAGGCACGGATACTGCAGTCCCCAGTTCAATATACGCGCGTATTTTGAAATTTGGAATTGAAATTTGTCGAATGATGCGGCTTGAACGCGAGCTGCCAAATGAAGCAGAAACGGCGCGCAAAACTTCCCTATTCGGTCCCATTTTTCGCCGCGCTCACCGCAATTCTGCAGTAACCCGGAAGATGCCGCCGGCTGACGCGTCGGAGCAGACGACGAAGGTCGAGCCCTCCTGCGCCATGAAGGCGACGTTGCCGCCGGCTTCGCAGGGGGTGGCGCTCCACTGCAGGATGATATCGCCATTGTCGGGCAGTTTTTCCGGAGTGATCTTCGCCGCACTTGCCATCCATTCCGTCGCCGACGGCAGGTGGACGGGGTCGTTCAGCTGCTTCGACAGCCAGGCGGTATAATTCTGCGCCACGGCAAGCGGCACGTCGTCGGCCGGCTGCTGCGGATTGTCGGCATAGGCCTTTGCTGCGGCGGGGTCGGAATTGGCGGTGTAATATTCCGCCATCTCGGCACGGGTGACCGCCTTCGTCTGCATGCAGAAGGACTTGTCGATCTTCACGGCGCCATTGGCAACGCCGAGCATGCCGCCGAGCTCCTTCATCGAGGAGGTCATCAGCCGGACGTTCTCCAGTGAATAGCTTCCGGCCGGGACGGTTTCGAAGGCAAGGGTCTGCGAAACCGGGCAGAAGCCGCGTGCCGACAGCGCCTCGAGATCGGCAAGGATCGGCTGGTAGGCAACGACCGCGAGCTTATAGGCTTCCGCGGCGTAGCGGCCGTCGGCTTCGCCGATCTTCGGGGCGAGGGCCGCAAGCGTCGGATCGGCCGCACCGGCGCGGGTGGCGATCGAGGCGTTGAGATCGGCGACTTTCTGCTTCAGCGCCGTCGCCTCGTCCTTTGCCGCCATGACATCGGCGATGACGGCGTCGAACAGTTTGGCGGCGTCGCCATAGCCTGACGTTGCGGCCGGCATCTGCCATTGCTCGGCCTTGGTCTTGGCCTCGGTCATCAGCCCGCTCGCCTTTTTGACGTCGGGGCTATCGCCGGCGCCGATGCGATCGACCGTTTCGCGCTTTGCCGCGGCGTCCTTTTCGGCCGCCGCCAGCGCGGTGAGCGCCTTGGCGAGATCGTCGAATGTTGTTTTCGATGCGTCGTAGGCGTCGACCGCAGCATGCATCTGCTTGGCGGTGGCCGCGTCGGCGGCGGTCTTCATCTTGGTGTCTGCCTCGGCAAAACCTGGGGCCTTGTCGCCGCCGGCGGCTGAAGCAGCAGCTTTCGCCTTCTCGGCATTCTCCTTGGAGATGCCGATCAGCGCGTTGCCGAGATTGATGGCGGCCGTCTGGAAGCCCGGAAGCGCCTTTTCATAGTCTTCGTCCTTGAGCAGCGCATCGGCCGATGTCAGCGCCGCAGCGCCCGTGTCATAGGCGAGCTTTGCCTGATCACCGGAAGCGCGCTCCGGCGCCTTGGCGGCGATCGCCTTCTGCTTGCGGCTTTCGGCCTCCTTCTTCCATGTGCCGACGTCGGCGACAAGTTTTGGGTCCGGGCGGAGCAGCTTCGGGATGGTGACGACACCGACGCCGATGCAGATCAGGAGCAGCGCGCCGATCATCGACAGTTTGGCAAGCGTCCACTTTATCGGTTTCGGCGCCTCCTGCTGCTGTTGCATGCCGCCGCGCGGATCCCACGACATCGGCTGGATGCCGGTCGTGACGCGCGCGAATTCGCCCAGCGCATCGGCGCCCATGCGCGGTCGCTGGGCCGGGTCGCGGCTCAGCATCCTTTCGACAAGGCTTGCAAGCCCCTCGGGAAAACCCGGAACCAGCACGTCCAGGCGGGGAAAGACGTTGGAAGGGTCGAGATGGATGTTCTTCCAGCTCTGCTCGCGCTGGTGTTCGTCCTCCCAGACCATGACGCTGTCGAAGACGCTGGCATAGGTCTGCCGCGGCAGGAAAAGCTTATAGGCGATCATGCCCATGGCGTAGATGTCGAGCGCGGATGAGGCGGAGAAGCTGCCGCTCGCATAGATTTCCGGCGCGCCGAATTCCGGCACATAGGGCGGGATGATGTGCTCGCCGATCTTCGAGATCAGGTGCAGGTTGCCGATCCGGACCGACAGGCCGGAATAATCCTCCGACACATAGATGCATTGGTCCGTCAGGGCATTGTGGGCGTAACCGGCGCCGTGCAATGTCGCCAGGCCTTCGAGGATGTGGCGGCCGATCTCGACGGCGCGCTCGTAAGCCACCATCTCCGTTTCGTCGAGATATTGGTGCAGCGTTTTCGACGGCCGCTTCTCGACGATATAGAAATTGTCGTCTTCCGGCGACGGCGGAATGAGATCCTCGATTTCGACGAAGCGCCGCGCCGTCAGAGATTTGGCCTCGTTGATTGAGGTCCAGACCCGCTCGAAACGAGCCTTGTCCAGTTTCAACGCCACATCGGGCGTGACGATGAAGACCGCATGGTCCATCCGCTTGTCCTGAGCGGGATAGACGATGAATTCGTTTTCATAGATCGGTTCGCCGATCGTGTAGCGGGCGATCAGATCACTTCTCATGCACGTGTCCCCCTGCATTCATTGCATTCATGAAACCGAATTCTATTCGCCCGCCAGAAGCGGATCACCGATCAGGCCTGCGGCCAGCAGCAGGCCGGTCTTTGTGTCGCGAAGCGCGAAGGCAAAACGGGCATCGGCGACCACGCGAACAAGCTTCGGATCGATGCTGCGTTCCGTGACCACAGCCGTGGCCGCTGCCGCCTCCGTACCGTTTTCGTCAACCTTGATCATCGTCTTCTGCAGGACGCGCGACAAGCGGATGTTTTCCTTGGTGAACCCCGGGAACCCCGCATCCTTGGCCTTCTCGGGCGCCACTCCCATCGCATTGAGTACCGGCATCAAATCACGCCCGTCGTTCAGGGAAAAGCGTGGCAGGAAGATTTCGCCCCTGGCGGCCTCAAATTTTTCCCCTTGCAGCCAGGAAGCGAGCGCCTTCAGGTCCGCCCCGCCGACACCCTTGCCGGAGCGCGCCGCCACCACGACCATGCTGTAGCCCTCGCCGGCATAGGCAAGGTCGACGGCGGTGAATTTCTCGTCGGAGCGGAATTTTTGGCCATCGCCGGCAAGATGCATCATCGGTACCGAAATTGTCGAGCCATCCGGCCGCTGAAAGGGGCTTGCCGGGCTCTCCTTCTCGAACGACGTCTTCCAGCGCGCCTTGAAGGAGAGCGCGCCGAGGCTGACGAAGCCGCCGCCGGGCGGTGCGTCGAGAATTGACGGAATGGCGCCCCTGGTGGCGTCCTTGACCCAACCGTTGATGTGCTCGACCGATTTCGGTCCGTCGAGATCCTCGATCGAGGGTTTGATGTGGTGGCCGGCGAGCATCGAGAGCGCATCGGGAACAAGCACCAGCTTGTCGTCGAAGACGATCGCGACCGCCATCGCCAAAGGCGCATCCGCCGCTGCCGGCTTTTCCGGGGACATCGCCTCGAACGCCGTTTCCGGTCCCTTCACCTCGCCGCCGAAGCCGAGGCCCTTGGCGATCGAGGCCTTGGCCGCATCGGAGGCGCCGAGGCTTGCAAGGCCGAGTGCTGCGGCAAGGCTTGCCGGCGACACCATGATATTGGCAGCACCCTCCTTTGCCAGGCTGCGGTCGATCAGTTCGGCGGCAAGCCCGGTTTGCGCGGCAAGCATCGCCTTGCTGTCGCCGGAGTTGCCGGCAGGGGCGGCCGGGGCAAGCGCCATCAGGGAAGCGGCAAGACCCGCCAGCAGAGTGGATTTCGGCATGGTTCGCTCCTGTTCAGCGGACGCGATAGAATTTGGAATCGAACGACCATTTGCCTTGGGCGCCGGTTTCGTCGTCGCCGACGATCCTGAGGCTTCGGGCGAGATCGTAGACATAGTTGAAGGCGGCGCGCTGGCCGACGAGCGGCGTTGGCACATCGGGCAGGTCGAGCACTTCGATCGGCTTGTCGCTGAGGATGGCAACGACCATGCCGACGCCAGCCGGCCCCTCCACCACATATTCGAAGCCGGTATAGGGATTGCGCGCATCGGGCACGACGACCGGCCGGGCCGGATCGAGCCGGTTGTCGCCGCTTTTGGCTGATGGTTTCAGCCCCATCGAGCGCTTGTTCGGGTAAAGCTGCGTCAGCTTGCCGGAGGCGTCGATATCGACCAGGATCAAGTAACCGGACGTTTTGGTCGAGACGCGCATCGCCACCTTGTCGCCGATGCTGACCGCGGTGCCGGGCAGCACGTCGACGGCGACGCCGGCCTCATTGTCGCTCTTCAGCGTGTTTTCGACGGCGGCGACCGGCGTCTTCGCCTCCTCACCGGTGATCACATCCCGGCCGAGCGCATCCGGCTGGCCATAAAATTGCGGCACCGGCGTGAAGCGGCAATCCTCCGCATGCGTCCGGCAATATTCGTCCGATTTGCGCCGGACATAATCGAGAAGGGCGGCATTGCTGACATTCGGCTTGTCGGCGGCGCGTGCCACGCCATCCTGCACGCCTTCGATGAAGCGGCGGGTGAAGACGCCGACCGGCGGCTTGGCCTCGCGGTCGACGAGCGCCCACTGCCCTGCGTTGACTGCCGACCAGACCATCGCACTTTCGCCGCCGAAGGAGAATTTTGCTTCCTTGCCTGATTTGTTCGGCGGTTCGAGCGCTGCCAGCGCCGGGCCGAGGCAACGCACGGTGCCGGAGGGTGCGGCCACAGCGCTGCGGCTGCCGGGCCCGACATGGCAGGCATCGATCAGCAGCGTCACACGGCGGTCCTTGAGGCTGTTCAGCCGTGCGGCGATCTCGGTTTCGCGAATCTGGTTGGTGACCGTCACCTTGCCGCCCTCGCGCACCAGCTTGGCATCGACTGCAACCAGCGTCGGGCTCGTCGTTTCATCGGCGCCCATTTCTTCCGAGCCCTGGCCGCTGAAATAGAGGAAGACACGGCTTCCGGGTGTCGACTGGCGCACCAGCCAGTCGTCGATCTCGGCCAGGATCGCTTCGCGGGTCGCCTTGCGGTTGGTCAGCGTATGAATCTGCTCCGGGCGATAGGCGAGCGTCTTGACGAGGAAGACCTGCATCGCCTTCACATCGGTCGCGGAGCCGGTCAGTTTGGCCTCGCGCATCTCGTACTCGTCGATGCCGATCAGCAGTGCGCGATCGCCGGGCGAGCTTTCGATCACCGGCATCTGGGCGACCGGCGGCTGCACGGCGGGTTCGTCGGTGACGGGCTTGTCAGCCGGCAAGGTATCGCTGGCGGGCGTGTCGGCAGCAGGCGTTTCGGTCGTCGCGGCTGGCGCGGTATCGCCAGCCGGCGGAGTGGTGATGGCGAGATTGGCTTCTTCCTGTCCGGACTGCCTCTGCTGCGTGCCGCCACTGGTCGTGGTGGACGCGACCTGATCGTCGGCAGCGGGCCCTTCAACGTCAGGCACGTCGCCGTCGGTCTTTGCGGCGATCCAGTCGCGGAAGGCGGCCACACGGGTATAGACGCCGTAATGCTCGGCCTCGGCGCAGCCGGCGCCCCAGCTGACGATGCCGAGCTGGATCCAGCGCTTGTCGGGACGCTGGGCGACGAGCGGCCCGCCGCTGTCGC
The DNA here is from genome assembly GCF_025152745.1 of Rhizobium sp. WSM4643. NCBI lineage: Bacteria > Pseudomonadati > Pseudomonadota > Alphaproteobacteria > Hyphomicrobiales > Rhizobiaceae > Rhizobium > Rhizobium sp. WSM4643. The sequence goes on from NZ_CP104043.1 coordinate 365,260, forward strand.
CCTGGCAGGCATCCTTGCCGCCTTCGGCGTAACCGGCGCAGACATTGCGCTCATCGATCGGGTTCATCCGCATCGAGCTGTCGCGATAGGCGGCGCGGCAGTCCTCGCGCGGGACGATCGGCAGTTCCACTTCCTGCAGCTCGGTCGGCAGATATTTGTCGTCCCAGCCGTGATCGGCCTTGGTGTAACCCCAGCCGGTGACGACGGCCGGGTGGCCGGCGGCCTCCACCTCGTCGTCCGAGGCCGAGGCAAGGATCGCCGGCTTCGATTTGGCGGGCTCGCTCAGCTTGATCAGGGCGATGTCATTGGCGAAGACCTTGCGGTCGAAATCTTCGTGAATGATCACGTCTTCCACGGCAAGCCCCGGCTTGTCCGGCCCGTCGACCGCGATCACCTTGTCGATCTTCGACTTGCCCTCGACGATCAGCAGGTCGCGGGCGAAGAGATCCTGCTTGCCGGAGCGGCCGCTGGTGACGCAATGGGCGGCCGTCAATATCCACCGCGGTGCGATCAGCGAACCGCCGCAATGGCCGCCGAAGCGGCCGCGCTGTTCGGGATCGGGCGCCAGGATCTTCACCTGCCAGGGCCATTCGCCCTTCTTGGCCGCCTGGCCGCCGATGACACGTCCGCCATCCTCGCCGGCAAAATCGGTGTCCTGCTGCGCCAGCACGGGAGTAGCCAGAAGCAGCATGACCGACGCAATAGTGAGGACCCTGCTGATCGACGTGCTCATAGCTTGGCTCCGGCGGAGGTATAGAGGACCGTAAATCCGACACGTGCGCCCTCGGGCAGGAATTCGCCGAGGCGTTTGGCGATATTGCCGGCGGTGCGACGCCTGTCGTTCTGCTTCAGGAATTCCACAAGTTCGGGCATCGGGGTTTCAGAGGTGACGGCGACGAGCAGGTCCGTGCCGAAAGGTGCGACGACGGAAAGATCGAGATCGAAGGTCTGAGACATCGCAGCATCGACCTCCTTCTCATTGGGATAGAGGAACTGCACGGTTCCATCGCCGGTGACGTCGAAGAGCACGAGCTTGCGGCCTGATAAATCCGAAACTGTGACGCCGACCCGCTCGCCTTCACGATGGAGGGTGTCGGAAGGCGTCACGCGTACGGTCTGCGGGTTTGTCTCGGACAGCCGCTTGAGGGTATCGAGCGCGGCCATCCGGTCGACGACGAAGGGCATGTCGCCGGCGCCGATGGCGGAGGCGACGACATCGCCGCCGGCGATCGCCTCGCGTTTTTCGGGATCGAAGACGAGTTCGGCATTAGCACCCTGCGTTAGCTTGAACGGCGTGACGGCTGATGCAATCCCCTGCAGCACCGGCTCGGAGCCGAGGGCGGCAACGCTGATCGGTGCGGGCTCGGCGGGCAGCGGAGCGTTTGGTTTCTCCGTCGCCGCCTGCGCCCCCGCCCCTTGGTAATTATAGACGACGGCACGATCGAGATCGGTTCCGGGCGGACTTTCGGTAAAGATGTTCTGCCGCTGATCGGTGAACTGGTAAACCGCCTGGCGCACATATTCGAAGAGCTCGCGGCGGCTGACGGCGCCGTCGCCGTTGCGGTCGGCCGCCCCTTCGAAAGCGCGAGCGGTGGCATAGCTCAGCGCGCCGCGTTTTTGCGGAATGCCTGGAATTGATATCTCGGGCGACTTGGTGTTCTCGTCGACGGCGGCTAGAAAGGTCAACCGCTTGAAATCGAAGACGGTGGACAGCGCATCCGCCGTCGTCGAAATCGGCGCGAGGTCGTCCTCCTCGATCGTATAGGACGGCGCTTGACGCCATGTGATCTCGGCGCCGCGCGGATCGACGTCGCGGGTCATGCCGCCGGCATGGCAGGTATCGGCGATGAAGACGACATCGGCGCCCTTGGTCTCCAGATTGCGGATCAGCGCCTTGAATTCGTCGCCGAAGATGCGTTCCCGTGATCCGGGAAGACGGGTGTCGAAGCCGGCGAGCACATAGACCTCGTCGCGGCCGCTCGGTTTCGAGCCCTTGACGCGCTCCGGCTCACTCGACCCGTGGCCGGCGATGCCGAGTACGACGAGGTCACCGGGCCCTGCCCGTTCCGTGACGGCCTCGATCGCGTGGAAGATGCCCTCGCGGTCGGCCGCACCATTCTTCAGCAGCGTCATATCTTCGACGCCGACCGAGCGCAGCGAAAGGGAAAGGTCTTCGGCATCGGCGACAGCGCCATGCAACGGCGGAACGTTGCGGTAGAGGTCGATGCCGATCAGCACGGCCCTGACCGCGCCGCGCTCCGGCGCTTCGATCACCCTTGCCAGGCTATCGGTGGCCGCCATGGTGAGGAGGGCAAGTGCTGCGGCCATGGAAACGGATGCGGACATGGCCAAACTCCCCTCGCCCCAGCTATTCGCGGCGCCATTCGACGCGGCGGTTCAGCGCATCGACGTCGTCTTCGGTGAGGTTTGCGGTTGCGGTCACGTCCACCGGCTCGGAGGCTCCGCGGCCCTCGGCGTCGATCGTCGCGTCGATGCCTTTGCTCTTCAGGAAGTCGGCGACGGCCTGGGCGCGGCGTTCGGAAAGTTTCTGATTGTAGTCGTCACCGCCGCGATGGTCGGTATGGCCGATAAGGATGACGCGTCCGGGCTTCTGCTCCTTCAGCGCCTCCAGCAATTCCTCAGCGGCTTCGGTGCCGATCGAGGTGAAGCTCGACTTGTTGAAATCGAAGGTGATCGGAACCGGAATGGAGACCGGCACGATGCCGCGCACATTCTCGGAATAGATGCCGCCGAGCACGCCGCTGCGGTGATCCTTCTCGGCCGGCACGAAGCTGCCTTCAGGATGGTCGCTGGTCGGGTTGGCGGCAAGGATGCGGGCCTGGGCGGCGCGCTGGATGAGATCGGAGATCGTCTCGGCCGGCGGCGCCTTCGGCGTGCGGGTCTCGTTCTTGATGATCTCGATCGCCTGCTGGTAGTCGGCGGCGGCATCGGCAAAGCGGCGGGCGGAGAAATAGATCTCGCCGAGCGTGGCGGAGGCCTGCCAGAGCACCTGCGGACTGTCGGCGGCGACAAGCAGCGGCTCGTAATCGGCGACCGGCTGGTTGGCGGCCATCATCTCCTGGGCAGCGGAAAGCCTGAGCGCTGCGACGCGGCGCTGGGCATTCACCTGGAACTGCCCGCAGTCGGCACTGACGGCGATCGTGTCGGCTTCAGCGGCGGCAGCCGTGATATCCTTGGCGGCAACGGCCGTGTTCAGCTTGTCGAGAAGGGCGGTGCAAACGGGCGTATCGGCGTTTGCCATCTCGACCTCCTCGCCGGCTTGGCCAGGTTCGGCCGAACGGCCAAGGTTCAGCTGCGGCATCTTGATACTGAAACCGCCGGGCAGCTTGAATTGCGGCATCTTGATCTGCGGCATCGGCAGTTTGGGCATCTTCGTCTGGGACGTCTGGGTTGGCTGCTTATACTGCGTGGTCGGCTGTTTATATTCGGTCGGGTTGGTGGATGAGGTGGTGCCGGCCGGACCGATCAGTTGCAGTTCGTCGGCGGCAAGCTCCTGGCCGGGCGCCAGATTGGTGACGATCTTGTATTTCTTCGGCGGCTGTTGTGTTGCCTGCTCGACAGGCTTCGGCGTGAGCTTTTTCGGGGTAACGGGCTTCGGCTTTTCCACCACCGTTTCCGGCTTCTTGGCGACTTCCTGTGTCGTCACCGGCTTCGGAGCGGCTGCGGGTTTCGGCGCAACGGGCGGCTTGGCAGCCTGCTCGACCGGTGCGGGTTTCGCGGCAGGGGCGGCTGCGACGGGCGGCACCGCGGGCAAGCTGTCGACCGTCGTCAGCGTCAGCGTCTTGCTGCTGATCTTGGTGCCGAGGCTGCGGGCCTCTTCGAGACTACGGGAGACGGCTTCCATGCCGCCGTCGACGGAGCGGAACATGCCGGCGCCGCTGCCGCCGAGATCGGCAAAGATCGTCAGCGGCTTGGAGGAATAGAAGACTTTGATCTGCTCCTGGCCGACCGGGCCGGAAACCTGCAGGCGGGCGCCGCTTGCGGGATCTGGCACCTGCACGCGCTTGCCGGCGCCGACAAGGGCGTCGGTCTGGTACTTGTTCGGGAAAAGCTTCACCACAGAACCGTTCGGAGAGACATTCAGCACCGTGACATAGGCGTTCTCGGTCGACTGAATGAAGAGGCCGACAACTTCGCCGACGGCGTATTTGGCTTCAGCGCGATCGAAGGTGATGCTGACAGGCCCGCTTTGTGCGGGCGCTTCTGTCAATGTGCGTTCGTTCTGCGCCTCGACGGCGGGAACCACCGAAAAGAACGAAAGAAAGGTGGCTGCGGCTAGGATGGCTTTGCGGTTCGGCATTGGAAAACCTCCTCTTCGAACAATCTCACACTGTGTTGAAGATGAGAATAGCACTGACCGGCGAAATTGGGATGGCTTTGCCTGTCTTGCTTGAGGGAGGGTTACAAATTATTTGGAGCCTGCAAGAAGCCGCCAAGGCAAAGACGTGAGCAAGACTCACGCCGGGCAATATCCGGCGCGTTTTATAGTCCGCTCGACTGCAAGGTCGCGGTTAGTTCTTGGGTTTCTGCCCGGCTGATTTCAAAATCGAGATCAGGTCGCTCATTCCCTCGGGCGAGGAATTGTAGAGCCAGAGAATATCCGGATTGTCGACCGTGAATTCCTTGCCGGGGCCTGAACCCATGTCCCGGCCGGGCGAGTTCGCGTCGGGCAGCTTGTCCTCGCCGGGTGCCAGCCCCTTGGCGGTTTCGTGTTTGGCGATGATCGCCGTCGCCGCAGCAAAGGCCTTTTCGTCATGTTGGCGCAGCGCTGCCAGCGACGGGTTTCTCGCCGCAAGCGCGTCTTCGGCCGGGCCGGAATAGGCAAGCTGGGGGATCTGCAGCGCCAGCAGAAGGCCGATCGACAAGGTTATGAGCCAGGATTTCGTCATCGTCGTCAAATCCGTTATCAACCTGATGCGCCGCAATAGGGCAAGCAGCACGACAATAGGGAGAGGCCGGAAGGATGGCAACGGTGCTCAGTGCCAATCGATTTGGAGGGTTGAAATCGACTGGCAGCTGCGCTTTCGCTCCGTGTTTTATGCAATGTCGTTAACCCGGGCGACATGCATCAGAGGATCTTCAATTGCTGCAGGTTAAGGCGCAGGTCGCGTAGCATCTCGCCGAAGATCTCCTCGATCATGCCCGTCGACCAGACGACCATGGTACCGTAGGGCGAGCGCTTGCGCTGCATGAAGCCCGCCGTCTCGAAATCGATCAGCGTCTTGCGGCAGGTCTCGCTCGACATCACCGCGACCAGGAAACGGGCGAGGTTGGACTGGTCGATCGCGCCGGCTTTCTCCGCCCAGTTCTGGATCAGCCGCGGCTTGGTGTCGGCGGTGAACATCGAGGCGAGCGCCCGATCCTGCGAGAGCCCCAGGCGCTGCAGCTTGGCCGGATCGCGGGTCAGCGAAACCACGTAATCATTGTGCAGATCGGCGAAGCGTTCGATATCTTCGGCAGTGCTGATGCCGAAGACCTTCATCGAATAGAGGAACTCGGCCATCAGATAGGTCGGCTCCGAGCGCAGCTGCACCAGATGCTTGTCATCCTTGCTGGCCGAGGCCGCGCAGACGCGATCGGAGAAGTTGATCCTTGCCGCGCGAACCTGCTCCAGCAAGCTTATATCGAGCGCCAGTTCGTCACCGTTCCATTCCAGCATAAGCACTCCCTGCCGACAAATCTTCGAGACGATGTTCTTGTACTATCGCCGGCGGAGATCTCCAAATCGTTTGGAAAGCAATAGCTTGCTGACGAGGCACAACTATCCTACCATTTTAAAGACTTGACGGTCACAGAGCATGATGCCGAAAAGTGTGAGCGGTTTTCGGACGACATCATGCTCTTGCTTTAATTGAGAACAGGATTCAGATTTTAGGCCGGATCGGCCTAAAATCATCCTGTTCTGGGGGTCGAGGCAATGCGTGGTTTTGGGTCGCATATTTTGTTTGCCGCGGCACTTGCGGTCGCCTCGCCGGTTTTCGCCAAAGACACTGTGATGATCGAGCTTCGTGGCGGCGACGGCGCTCGTTCGGTCGGCATCATCTCTTCCAACGAGGAAGTCGAGGCATCCGGGCCGGCGGCGATCACCATCGGTGACGACGGCACCATCTACATCCTCGACCAGAACAATGGCCGCGTGCTCGCCATCGATGCCGAACGCTCGCAGGCAGAGCCTGAGATCCTGCCGCTGCCGGAAAATGCTGCGCCCGAGGATCTCGCCGTCGTCCACAACGAACTCTACCTCTGGTCGGACGGCGTCGTGCCGCTCGAGCGCTCCACCGATGCCGACGGCCGGTCGCAGACGCTGCGCGCCGTCGACGGCGGCGATGCCGACGACTACACCCGCTCGGTCTTCGCCTCGATGGGCTCGATATCGCCGGGTCCACTGAACAGCATCATCGACGAGATCGGCCGCAGCACCAGCCGGCCCGAGGCCCGCCCGCCGGTCATTCAGTATGTGCCGAGCCGCGGGCTCGGCGATATCGTTGCCGAGGTCTCGGCTGTTGCAAACGACAAGGCGGAAATCCTGCTGCGGCGCAGCAGCTCGGAGGAGAACTTTCTCTCGCTGCAGCTCGCCTCGGAAGGCCGCATCGGCACCGTCGAACTTCTCGACATCGACACGACAGGCAGGCCCTATGCGCTGGTCGAGCTCGTACCCGCCGACCGGCCCGAGCGCACCGGCATGCTGGTGGTGCGCTTCACGCCGAATGGGGCGATGGACCGGGTCTACGACCTGCCGATCGACCCGGGGACGGTATTCTCCCGGCGCTTCGTGGCGATCGGCCCGCGCGGCGACGTGCTCTATTTGAGATCGCAGGAAAGCCGGGCGCAGGTGCTGCGGCTCGACGGCCGGGAACCCGGCCGCAAGCTTGCCGCCGCCCTGCCCGCAAAACAATTGGATGCCGGTAAGCCCGGCAAGACGCCGAAGGTGGCGATCGTGCCGAAATCGCGCAGCGACGTCATCGAGCGGGCCATCGGCTTCGAGACGCTGAACTGGATGGTGACGCCGACTGCCTACGGCGGGGATCCGGGGCCTGGCTGCGTCAACATGAACCGGCTGCGCCGTCCGATCTACCTGATCGGCAAGCGCGGGCAGACGGTCAAGGGTGTTCCCTATTGCTGGGGCTGCAAGACGCCGCTCGAGAATTTCATCGGCGGCGTCGAAAAGGGCCAGACCGCCGGCAATGTCTGCACCAAGAGCGCGCCGCAATCCAACATCCTCGGCGTCGACTGCTCCGGCTTCGTCAGCGACGCCTGGGGCCTGAAGATGCATGTCTCGACGCGCGCAATCCCCGGGATCACCAGGCGCCTCTCCGATCCCTGGTCGATGCGGCCGGGCGACGCGCTGAACAAGCCAGGCTCGCATGTGCTGTTGTTCATGCGCTTCACCGACGACCGCAAGGTGGAAGTGATGGAGGCCTCGCCGAATGCCTGCAAGGGCCGCGTCTGCCGCAATACCTATTCGCTCGGCAGCCTGTTGATGCGCGGCTACCAGCCGGTGCGTTTTAAGGGGCTGGATGGTTGAAGGGCGGGAGGATCGCCGGCTGCCCCTCATCCGCCTGCCGGCACCTTCTCCCCGTAAACGGGGCGAAGGGGACACGCCGCAACCTCTCCGTCCCCACAGGCCTCTCGTATGGCACGTCCCCTCTCCCCGTTTTACGGGGAGAGGGCTAGGGTGAGGGGCAGCCATTGGAGCCAACCGGGCAGGCGTGGCTCAAGGCCCGGATGACGGAGATTGGGGATGCGTTTCCGTCAAGCTCGCCTGGCCTGCGTCCTCCACGCGTCTTTTCAGACGCGCGGCGCGGTCGGCGCCAACCGCCGCTTCGCCATTGCCAAAAGCCCATGTGCCGCGACGCTCTCGGCATAGTCCCGATAGGCGGGATCCCGGCTCAGCATGCGTTCTTCGGCGCGGGCGCGCATGACGTAGATAAGACTGACGATCGCCAGCATCCCTGCCCGGGCAAGCCCTTCCGCAAGGCCGCTGGCGATGAAGCTGGGAGCCGCAAACAGCCACCAGGCAATGTTCTTCGAGACATAGGCCGGATGTTTGATGAAGCGGTAGGGGCCTGACGTGATGATGCCGCGATGGGTGAGGTTGGAAAATCGCGGCCCGAAGGCAACGGTCGCCCAGACATAGATCACGGTGCAGAACAGCGTTGCGACGCTCCAGAGGATGAAGACGGCCGACCCTTCCCGGATCACCGTCTCCCAGCCCGGCCCGTCGCCATAGGGTACGAAGGCATGCGAGATCGCAGGGAAGAACGGCTCATAACAAATGAGGCAGACGAGCCAGCCGAGTGCTGTTGTCTCCGTTGCCCTGACATGCCAGCCGAAAAGCTTGAAGGTGGCGATATAACCGCCGGCGGCAAGCACGGTGTCGAGAAGAAAGGCAAGCCGCAACAGGCCCTCGAACCAGGCGGCCGAGAGCGGAGGAAATGCCCAGGCCGGTTTGTCGGCAAGATCGGAAAGTGCCGCCATGCCGCCCGAGAACATCAACACGAGAAAGAAGCATTTGATTGCGAGCAGGCGCAATGCGAACAGCACGTCCTCCTCGCGAAAATCCTGCATCAGCACAACGCGCCCAACCTGATTGAGATAATCGTCGGGCTCTTCGGCGACCAGATCGGTGACCACAACGTAGAGAATGGTGGCGCCGGCAAGCGCGATGAAGATCGGGATGGTCGTGTGGCCGGCCTCGATAATCCACCGGACCGCCGAGGACTGCGTAAAAAACGGAAAGACCGAGCAGGCGATGACGACTACGCCAAAAAGCGCGGCGAGGCCGACAAGTTTTGTCCCGACACGCCGCCAGAAGATGGCGGGAGCCTCGTCTCTTCTCCTTCGCGATGCCCAGGTCGAACGAGCAGTGAGCGCGCGGTCGACGACGATCCACGCGAGGAGAAGGCAGAACACCGCAAGCGCCATTGCCTTGCCGGGCTCAAGCCGCAGATAGGTCGGGAGCGCAACGCCGACGAGAACGCCAACAAGGGTCGCAGCCTGACTGACGAGAGCGCTCCCGGTCACGGTATCCCTGTCCTGCGGTATCGGCACGCGCTCGGCCTTCTCGATTACGCTGCCGGCTGGACGCAGCCCCGAGAACGTACCCGTGCCGCCCGCGTCGCAAGCGCCATCGCAGCTTCAGCCATCAGGCAAGACGCATCCTCAGGCAGCGAGATCATCGCAATATCGAGCTTGGCGTAATCGACCATGTAGTAGCCCGATGCGGTTTTAATCACTGCCTCGGGCCTGATCGCCAACAGATCCTGCGCCATCGTACCAACGAACATCGGGCCGCCCCAGATGTAGCGGAAGGCATAGACCGGGATGCCCTGAGCCGAGGTGCCGAGCCGACGGATATCGGTCTTCAAGCGGCGATCGGACCAGCCCCCGCTGGAGCTGGATGAACTGCTGGAGCTGGATGAACTGCTCGAATCAGAAGAACCGCTAGAGCCAGAGCCGCCGCCCATGCCGCCGCCAGAGTTGGAATTCCCACCGGAACTATTCTCGGAACGGGCGAAAGCCGGTTGATTGCTCGTTGCGGCGACTCTTTTGACGGTGGGCGTGGTTTTCCTGGCAGGCGTGGCCGGCTCTTCAGTGGAGAACAGTGTCCTGGCACCTGGGTCGAAGATGCAGCTCTGCAGGATTGCGCCTGAGCCTGCGATGAATGTCGAGCACAAGAGAATACGGATGATGAGCTTGCTGTTCATGTAGGGCGCCCCCAGACCGCCGTTTAGAAGAGATCGTACCTCGGATTTCGCTTTACCCATGTCGCCTTGGCAAGTTGAACGAGCCTGTCGTCGAGCGACTTGGTCTTCGGAAGCGCCTTTTGCTCCTGAGTGGTCAACTCGATAACGAAGGTTTTTTCCGCTATCTTCTTTGCAGCACTAGGCAAGGTCTTGAGTGCCGCCTTTGCCTGGTTCTTCGGATCGCCGCTGCCCGGCATGTTGATGGCGGTCGCCAGCGCGAAATAACGTGCCGCCGTTGCAAGGCTGTCAGCGTCCGAGCCTTCTTCCTTCGCCAGCACGGCGCGGTCGAGCGCACCCCAATAGTCGCCGCGTTCCGCGCCCATCTCCAGCCACTTCACCGCTTCGGCCTTATCCGCGGCAACGCCGATACCGTCGCGGTACATGCGCCCGAGATTGGTCGGGGCATAGGGCTGACCGCCCTCTGCCGCCCGGGTGAAAAGGTCGAGCGCTTTCGGGAGATCCTGCGGAGCACCTTTTCCGAAACGGTAGACGAGTGCAAGATTGTTCAGCGAATAGATGTCGTTGCGCTGGACACCGGCTTCGTAGAAGCGGATAGCGCGCTCCGGGTCGGCCGGAACGTTGATGCCGTTCAGGAAGATGTAGCCGAGTTCGTTCATTGCGTAGGTATGACCGAGATCGGCCGCCTGCAGCATCAAGCGCAACCCCAGCTGCTGATCGCCCTTGGTGCCGCGACCGTAGTAGAGGGCCTTGCCGTAGCTGTGCAGGGCAAAGGGATCGCCCTTGGCCGCGCCACCCTTGGCGATCTCGCTTGCCTTGGCGGCGTCACGCGGAACGGAGGCGCCGAACTCGTAAAGGCTCGACAGTTCATAGATCGCCCGGACATGCCCGGCATCCATCGCCTTCTTGATCGTCGTGAAAGCCGTTTTCGCGTCACGGTTGGCAAGCTGGGCGCGGCCGAGCTGATAGACGAAACGCGCCACCTCAGGATAGGCCTTCACCGCGTCCGTGCAGGCCGGCAGCGCTATGTCCGGTTCGATCTCGTTCGGCAGCTTGCCTGCTGTCACGCCCTGCAGGTCGAGGGGGGATGCGGCTGCTGTGTCGCAGGGGTCAAGCGCCGGCTTGAAGGTGACGGTCGCCGGCGGCAGATCCTCATTGGCGGCTTGCAGCGTCAGAGCGTAAGGCTGGTTTTCGGTGCCGATCTGCGGTTCGTAAGAGAGCAATGGAATATCCGCGGACTCCAACACGTGACCCAGCCCGATCACTCGGTCTCCGGCGCGCAGCGTGCCCTTGTCGGGCAGGGCGGCGACCTTGAAGGTCATCTCCGCTGCCGATGCCGGTACTTCAGGCAGGCCGGCCTTTACGGGGCCGACCCCGATCGTCGTGCTCACGTCACGCGGCAACGTCTTCAGATAGGCGTCGGCATCGGCCAGCCGCACCTGCTTTTCCTGCTCGAGTTGGGCGAGCTTTGCGCCGGCATCCGCCGAGACGGTGATCGCGACGACACCCTGCGTCGCCTGGCCATAGGGGTCGCTGACGGTATAGCCGATGAGGCCGACGGTTCCGGCGGCAACACCTGATGAATCATAGCTCAGTGCCGTCAGTGCCGCGGCAGGCATCTTCGCGCCCTGCTCGATCGGCTTGCCGTCGAAGCTGAGCTTGCCGGTTTTGGGAAGCTGATTGAGAGTGACGAGCAGCGCCGAGCCGGTCTCGTCATGCGGCGGGGCGATCGGCAATTTGGTCGTGGCCGCACCCTCCGGCACGCTCACCTGCTGCATCGATTCGACGCTCGGCGGCGGCGGCGCCGGAATGAAATAGAAACTGTCCATCAGCGAGGAATTTTCCCAGGGGACCTGCTTGCCGTTAGTCATGGCGATGACATCACGGCGCACATCGGTCAGGACCTGGCGGATTTCCTTGTTGGGTTCGCTCGCCCGCTTGATGAAGGATTCGGAATAGGGGCTCAGCGCCCCGGTGCCATCGAGCGCCACCTGGCCGGGTTCTGTGGAAAAGGCGATCAGACTGCCGAGATCGCTATCGATGCGCGCAAGTCCGCGTGTGGCGCCGACCGGTTCCAGTTTTTCCGCCATCCAGAATTTCTGGGCGTTGAAGGGATTGTTGCGGCAGGCGTCGAGGAATATCAGTTGCACCCGCGAATTCTGCTTGAGATGGTTCAGAATGAGGTCGAGCGGCATCGTCTGCGTCTCGACGTCATAGGGCGTCTCCAGTGTCGCATCGACTGGTACAAGGAAATTCTGACCGCCCACCTGGATGCCGTGGCCCGAATAATAGATCAGGCCGGCCTCGGCATTGCTGGTCGAACGCAGGAAACGGCGCACCGTATCCTCGAGCCCGATGCGGTCGACATTGACGCCGATCGTCACGTCGAATCCGGCCGCACGCAACGTGCTGGCGACCTCTTCGACGTCATTGGCAGGATTGGGAAGCGAGGGCAGCGTCTTATAGACCGAGTTGCCGATGACCAGGGCGACGCGGCGGCCGCTCTCTTCTTTGATGGCGGCAAATGCCGTGCCGATCGACAGCAGCATTGCTGCGATGATCAGCAGATAAGCGCACAGTCTCTTGACGTGGTGAAACTTGGGCATGGCTCGATCGCAAACATTCTATTGTCTAGCTTCAATAAAATTTGCTGGCCTGCTGGTGCTTGGCCCCCTCCGCATTCACAGTTCAAAACTATTCCTCGGCGCCCTAAAAAGCAAGCCGCGCCGCCTCCAAGAGAATTGGAGCAGTTCTTGCAGATTGGAAGCCTGTCTCTGGCGGGAAAGACTATGGAAATCAGAGAACAAACATGCGGATGAGGGCAGATACGTCAATTCTGATGACGTTTTCTTGGAACCTCTTGTCTGTCAGCTTGGTGCATTCCGGCGACAGTAGTCTGCAGAGACCTTTGTTTCCGAATATCTTTATCGCAAAACAGCTGCACATTTTAGCGAGGCATGCTTTAGCAAAGAGGATGCTGAAACACTTTCAATCCTCGCATCGTGCTCCCGTCATGAGGGAGTTTCCATCCTCGGCTAGCCCGATGTATCATGGTGGTGTTGAATTCGTGGGCCCGAATACATGGGCGAGGACCGGAGGGGACCGTTGCAGAGAAGGCTCGCAGCTATTCTAATCGCGGACGTCGTCGGCTATTCTCGCTTGGTCGAGGCGGACGAGAACGGAACGCTTGCGGCTCTCGGCAGCTTGATGACATCGTCGTTACGTCCGGTTATCGCTGCTCATGCTGGACGTGTCGTCAAACTGATGGGCGATGGTCTGGTCGCGGAGTTCACCTCGGTGGTCGAGGCTGTTTCTTGTGCGATCGCAATGCAGAAGTCCGTGGCGAGCCAACAGCACCTCGTCGATCCGAAGAGCAAGATCGTCTTTCGCGTAGGAATCAATCTCGGCGACGTTGTGGTAGACGGTGACGACATCTTAGGGGACGGAGTTAATGTGGCGGCGCGATTGGAGCAGCTGTGTCCGCCGGGTGACGTTCTGATCTCAGGCGCAGCGTATGAACATCTTGCGGGGAAAATCGACGCCACGATCGAATACGCGGGAGAGCAGCGCCTCAAGAACATCACGCGCCCGATCAAGGCGTACCATCTTCCGCTGAGCGGGTCGAAGTTTGCCGTTTCCAACCTCTCAAGATCGACCGGACCAACTATCGCAGTCCTTCCATTTGAAAACATGGGCGGTGACCCTGAGCAGACGTATTTCAGCGATGGAATCACCGAAGACATCATCATCGAGCTGGCCAGGTTCACCGAACTCATGGTGATCGCAAGAACCTCGTCGTTCGCTTTGGGCGGCCGCACGGGTGACCTGCGCGAGATCGGACACATTCTCGGCGCGGATTACGTGGTCGAGGGAAGCATCAGACGAGCGGGCCATCGGATCCGGCTTGCGGTTCAGCTTGTCGAGACAAAAGGCGGCACTCATCGCTGGGCAGAGCGTTACGACGCGTCCATAGAGAATATCTTCTCCACCCAGGAAGAGATAGCGCGCAGCATCGTCGCCATGGTCGCCCAACGCGTCATAGACGACAACGAGCTCACCTCTAGAAGACGCCGTCCGGAAGACATGCGAGCCTACGATCTGTTCCTACAGGGCAACCGCCTCTCCGACGACTTCCGGCCGGGAGCACAGGAGCGCGCCGAGGCACTGTTTGAAAGCGCTGCCAAGGCGGATCCAACCTTCGCCCGCGCCTATACAGGTCTCGCCTATATCTACCTTAACCGCGCCTCGGAAGGAGGCCTTGGTATCCCAAGGGAACGCGATGATAACCGGATCAAGGCGCTTCGCTCGGCCGAAACGGCATTCGCCTTGGACCCAAGCGATCCTCGGGTACAGTGCACTCTGGGTTACATTTGTTTGACCTGGCGAGACTTCAAAAGGGCGGAGCATCATCTCGACCTCGCAAAATCGATGAATCCCAATGATGCCACTATTCTGATCCTCTGGGCTGGGATGCAAGGAGCGTTGGGGCGGCCGGTCAAAGGCTTGGCCGGCGCCGAGGTCGCCTACCGGCTGAACCCGCTCCATCCCAGTTGGTACAACTATTACAAATCCCGTCTTCTGTTCCTTGCGGAAAGATACGGTGAGGCCGCCACTCTTCTGGAACAGCGGACTTTTGACACGCCCGAAAGAGAGCCGCGAGACATGGCATGGCGCGCAGCGTCCTACGGTCACCTCGGTCGGATCGATGACGCTGAGAAATGCGGAAAAATATTCCTTGATGCAATTAGGACAAGGTGGTGCGGAGCGTCGACGGCAGGTCCCGCCGACTATGTTAACTGGCTTGTTGATGTCTCATATCTCAATAACGAGCATGATGTGCTGCGGCTCCGCGAGGGTTTGAGGCTCGCTGGTCTGCCGGGATGAATAGGCTGGCGGTATCGGCGGCAGTTCACGTCCGATCAATGGCTGCGCCTCGCTCGGGACGATCTTCGAGGGCGCTGAATGTCGATGCCCTAGCCGCGAAACGTATAGGTGCTGATCGAGGCCGGTTTCATCTCGATGGAGAAGCCCGGCAGGGTGGGCGGCATGTAGGCGGCGTTCTCGATCAGGCAGGGGTCGAGGAAGTGTTCGTGCAGATGATCGACATATTCGATGACGCGGCCTTCCTTGGTCCCCGACACCGCGACGTAATCGATCATCGACAGATGCTGCACATATTCACAGAGGCCGACACCGCCGGCATGCGGCCAGACCGGCAGGCCGAACTTGGCGGCGATCAGCAGTACGGAGAGGACCTCGTTCAGCCCGCCCATGCGGCAGGAATCGATCTGCACGATGTCGATTGCGCCCTCGGCGATGAACTGCTTGAACATGATGCGGTTCTGGCACATCTCGCCGGTCGCGACCTTCACCGGGGCGATCGCCTGGCGGATCTTGCGGTGGCCGGCGACATCATCGGGGCTTGTGGGTTCCTCGATGAAGAAGGGCTTGGCGAAGGAGAGCGCCTTCACCCAGTCGATCGCCTGGCCGACGTCCCATACCTGGTTGGCGTCGATCATCAGGTAACGATCGGGACCGATCACCTCGCGGGCGATCCTCAGACGGCGGATATCGTCTTCGAGATCGCGGCCGACCTTCATCTTGATATGGTTGAAACCGGCGTCGATCGCTTCCTGGCAAAGGCGGCGCAGCTTTTCGTCGCCATAGCCGAGCCAGCCGGCCGAGGTCGTGTAGCAGGCGTAGCCCTCCTTTTCCAGGATGGCGATGCGTTCCGCCTTGCCCGCCTCGGCGCGCTTCAGGATCTCGACCGCCTCGTCGCGCGTCAGCACGTCGGTGAGATAGCGGTAATCGACGATATCGGCGATCTCTTCCGGCGACATCTCGGCGACGAGCCGCCAGACGGGCTTGCCGGCCTGCTTGGCGAGCAGATCCCAGACGGCATTGACGACCGCGCCGGTCGCCAGGTGAATGGCGCCCTTTTCCGGGCCGATCCAGCGCAACTGGCTATCGCTGGTCAGATGCCGCCAGAAGGTGCCGGGATGGGCGAGAACCTCGGCAAGGTCTGCGCCGACGATGAGGTGGCGCATAGCCTCGATCGCCATGCAGCAAATGTCGTTGCCGCGGCCGATGGTGAAGGTCAGGCCGTGGCCGGTAAGATCCGGCGCATCCGTATCGAGAATGACGTAAGCCGCCGAATAATCCGGATCGGGATTCATCGCATCGGATCCGTCCAGGCTTTGCGAGGTGGGAAAGCGGAGATCGAAGACACGAAGGTCGGTGATGCGGATCATGGTTGTTCCTCCCGATGATATGGACCGATTATATAGAGCCGATTGCAGTGGGCGGCCGCATCAGCTGAAATCAGATCGTCCAGCCGCCGTCGATGGCGATCGCCTGGCCCGACGTGTAGGTCGCGCCGGCGAGATAGACGGCGAGATCGGCGATCTCCTCCGGCGAGCCGAGCCGGCCCATCGGCTGGCGGGCGATGAAGGCGGCGCGGGCCGCATCGTAATCGCCCTGCGCCCGCATGCGGTCCTGCAGCGACGGGCTTTCCACCGTGCCGGGGCAGATGGCGTTGCAGCGGATGCCTTGGCCGACATAATCTGCGGCGACGGCTTTGGTGAGCCCGATCACCGCCGCCTTGGTGACGCCGTAGGCGAAGCGGTTCGGCACGCCCTTGATGCTGGAGGCGACGGAAGCCATGTTGATGATCGCTCCGTCCTTGCGTTCGATCATGCCCGGCAGCACGGCCCGGATGGTGCGGATCATCGCCTTGACGTTGAGGTCGAAGGCGAATTCGAGATCGGAATCCTTCATCTCGAGGATCGAGCCGGCATGAACGAAGCCGGCGCAGTTGAACAGTACGTCGACGGCTCCGATCTCGGCGACGAGGGCCTTGACCGCATCCTCTTCGAGCACGTTCAGCTTGTGGGTGGAAACCCCGGTTTCGGCGGCAAGCGTCGCCAACGCCTCGGTGTTGATATCGGTCGCGTGAACCTTGGCGCCGATCGCGGCAAAGGCTGCCGCCGTCGCCCGGCCGATGCCCTGACCGGAGGCAGTGATGAGAACGGTCTTGCCGGAAAGTCTATTTGTCATGTCACGGGCCTTTTCTGGAATTGTCTACGCTGGACGATGGAGTGCGGCTGATGTCTTGGCGAAGCTCGGTCGTGATGGAGCGCGCCGGTCTGCTTCCGCAGGTGCACGGCTCTCTGCGTTAAATGGAGGAGTTGGCGCTGTTGCACAGGCAGATCAGCGGGAGATTCAGCCGATTGGCTGCTTTTTCGGCGATCTCCGCCGGCGGCAGGGCCGATGACCATTCCCATGCGCTGCATGGTCTTCCTCCCTGTCCCCGGCTTGCTTATGATCCTGCCGCTCGGGCGCCTTCGATACCTCAGCCGCTCGTTTTCGATCGACTTTTCAGTGATGAGTTGTCTGTTTATAGACAAACAGACGATTGGCCAAGGGTCAAGTGCGAAGTTTTCCTTTTCCGGCTGCGGTTCTGCGTATATGCAGAATGATATTCACAGGAGGAAGGAATGGAGACCGACGAGTCCGACCGCTACCGCGCTCCTGCCCTCGACAAGGGCCTCGATATCCTGGAATTGCTCGCCAGCGTCGACAGCGGCCTCACCCAGGCCGAAATCGCCAAACGGCTCGACCGCAGCCCCAACGAATTCTATCGCATGCTCGATCGCTTGGTGCGTCGCGGTTACGTCACCCGGCTGGACGGCGACCGCTACTCGCTGACGCTGAAGCTCTTCGGCCTTGCCCAACTGCACGCGCCGGTGCGCCGCCTCGCCTCCTACGCCACGCCGTTGATGCGCGATCTCGCCCAGCGCACGCGCCAGGCCAACCATCTTGCCGTCTTCGATCGCGGTGCTGCCGTCGTCATCGCCCAGCAGGAGGCGCCGGACTATTGGGGATTCTCGATCCGCGTCGGTGCCCATATCAGCCTCTTCGACACCGGTTCGGGACATGTGCTGCTTGCCTTCCGCAGCGAGGAAGAGCGGGAGATGATGATTTCGGAACATGTGCGCAGCCGCGCGGAGATCGAACTCGGGCCTGAATTCTACGACCGTCTCGACCAGATCCGCGAGCGCGGTTACGAGATGATGGCGAGCGCCCAGACATCAGGCGTCTACAATCTTTCCGCTCCCGTTCTTGGACCGGACCGCCGCTGCATCGCCGCTCTTACCTGCCCCTTTATCGCGCTCGTCAATGCGCCGTCCGCTCCCGACATTACGCAGGCGATCACACTGGTGCAGAAGACCGCAGCCCAGCTTTCGCTGCTTGCCGGCGTCAATGTCGTCAACCCCGCCTGAGGCCTGGGAATTTCTATTTGAACAATCCATTCACCGGGGATAGGTTGCCGCAAAACCCACTCTGGGGAGGAGAAGAGCGTGTTCATCGACACTCATCTGCACATCATCGACCGGTCGGCCCTGCCCTATCCCTGGCTCTCCGGCGCGCCTGATCTCGATCATGATTTTCTTTACGAAAGCTATGCGACTGAAGCCCGGCGCTGCGGCATCACCACGGCGCTGCACATGGAGGTCGACGTCGATCCCGCCGCCATGCAGGCCGAGACCGACCACGTCGTCACTATCTCTAAGAAGGAAGGCAGTCTGATTGCCGGCGCCATTGTCTCCTGCCGGCCGGAAGAGGAAGGCTTTGCCGCCTATCTTGAGCGGCAAAAGGCCGATCCCTTCGTCAAGGGGTTCCGCCGCGTGCTGCATGTCGTGCCTGATGATGTCTCCGAAGGCGCCCTGTTCCGTGAAAATATCAGGCGCATCAGCGGCAGCGGCCTGACCTTCGACCTTTGCACGTTGCCGCATCAGGCGGGCCGTGTGACCGCCCTCGTCGATCTTGCGCCCGACGTGCAGTTCGTGCTCGACCATTGCGGCGTACCGGATATCCGCTCGGACGCCTTCCAGCCATGGAAGGCGGGCATATCAGAGATTGCCCAGCGGCCGAACGTCGTCTGCAAGGTCTCCGGCGTCGTCGCCTATGCCGATGCGAAGACATGGGCGGCGCAAACGCTGCGGCCCTATATCGAACATGTGATCGCCAGTTTCGGCTGGGACCGCGTCGTCTGGGGCAGCGACTGGCCGGTCTGCACGCGCGGTGGCGGCCTCTCTACCTGGGTCGCAGCGACCCATGCGATGCTTTCCGGCGTGAGCGAGGCTGAGCGTTCCAAGTTGCTTTTTGCCAACGCACAACGCCTCTGGTCGCTCTGACGTTACAAAATGAAGCAACGGATCTCGTCGACGTGCCATTTCGGCATGTTTTTTGTACCATTCACGGACAAAAAAGGTGCGATATTCTGCCTTAACGCTATCTGCATGCAAGCAATTGCTAGCCTTATTTATCTCGGCTAAAAGTTGTTGACACGGATATGGCGAATACCCCCTTGTCCGCTGCCTTCAGAAGGGAAAATGAGATGAAAGAAGCACCGCATTCCGTCGATGTTCACGTCGGAAAGACGATCCGTATCCAGCGTCTGTTGAGGAAAGTTTCTCAGACGGAACTGGGCGATCGCGTCGGCGTAACGTTCCAGCAGATCCAGAAATACGAAAAGGGTTCCAACCGCGTTTCCGCCAGCATGCTGGTCGAAATCGCCGGCGCGCTGAAGGTCGACGTCAGGACATTTTTCGACGACATGTCGACCCCTGATACGGCCAACGACAACCCCGCTCCGAGCGAGGAATTCGTTATTTCGCGCGAAGGCGTGCTTCTCAATGCGGCGTTCTTTTCGATCAAGAACGAAGCGCTTCGCAAGAAGATCCTGAAGCTCGTCCAGGCGATTGCCCACACTGAACAGTTGGACTCTGAAGCGGCTGAATAGGGTCCTTCACGCGATCCCAACGGACCGCATGAGGCATGAGGATCAATAACAATCGATCGCGCTCAATGGCGATCGATCAGGATTAGATTCTCGCTGGCATCCTTCATTGCGATCTTGGCTTTGCTGCCGAGCAGTTTCTCGAGATTGACGTCAAGCTCCCTGTCGGGATCTATGCCGTCCCAATCGATGACGACTTGCAGCAGCGCCATGTTCGTCAGGTGCATCAGATTGCGCAACCGCAGCTTTTCAGCCTCCTCCTTGGCTGCCGACAGCAGCCGGAAGATCCTTGCGTATTCGCTGCCGGTACCCTCGTTGTGTTGATCAAACATCGTTCCCGCCTCTTTGGTCGTAGAACCCTACGATTCCATCAGTGCTGCATCTTTCCGCCGCGACCGTTATTCAAGCGTTACAGGAACCGCATTGCGCGTGACTTCGGCGTGCAAGAGCTCCCAATGTGAGGTCGCGGCAAAGCGCCAGTCGCGGTCGACGGGGAGGAATTTATCCCGGCGCAGCCAGTCCAATACCAGTCGCGCGTCGTTGAGCTTGCGCTCGACGCGGCTGCCGCGGATAGCGGCGAGGATATGATCGCGGCGCGGTTTGCGGAAATGGCACTCGTCGGCCACCTTCGCATAGGTGCGCTCGGAGAAATGCAGAAACCGGCCGGCCAGCAGCAGCTTCTTGCGCTCGCCGGGCGTAATCTCTCCGCTGGCGTAAAGCGCATCGATCGTCGGCTCGAAATCGACCCAGGGAACGGAAAGCGGCAGCCAGCCGAGCTCCTGCGGTGCATGCACCAGTGCGACGGCCTCATCGTCGAGCAGCCGTCCGGACTCGTAATCTTCGAAGATCGAGCCGAGCCCGATCATACCGAAGGGGGCACATTCGGCTGCCCTGAGCGCTCCCATGCTGGCCCCGCCGGCAACGGCGACATCATGTTCGAGTGCGTACAATATTTCCTTGTGCCAGACCGAAGGCAGATCGCCGAAATAGCCGTCGACGAGGCCGATCGCGGTGGCGCCGTCCCGAACGGCCTTCAGGATGTCGCCGGCGGCGGCCGGCGGCCGGAAATCGATGGAAGGAGACATGGCTCTTGCCGCGGCAAGATCGCTGCCAAGACTCGGGCCGACGAATAGCACCTTCATGATTCGGCTCCTCTTATGGTGTTGACCGCGCGCATGCCGAGTTGGATGTATTGGCCCGAGATGTCGACTTCCAGTCCCGGCACGATCACTCTGACGACCGAGATCGGCAGGGCTCGATGCGGAAACGGCACGACGACGATCTGCTCGATGCCGGTCGCCGTCAGCCGGTCGGCAATATGGCCGATGGATTCCTGGATCGTCGCCGGGCGGCGATGGCGGGCCTGGAACGAGCGCATCCGGCCGTCGCCCTCGCAGAGTTCGACCACCTGCTGCATCGCCGCACTCCGGTCTAGACGCTGATAGATGCGCGGCGAGAAATCGTCGCGGCTGCCGGCAATCGCGGTCAGCCGGCTCTGCGCCGCTTCGGTGATGGCGCGCAGCGCGGCGCGCACGGGGTCGGGATGGCAGCCGCAGCCACCGCAGACATGCGACCAGCGCGCGTCGACACGGTCGGAAAGATTGCCTGGCATGATGACGGCCAGAAAGGCGGGAACGCCGATATCCGTCGTCATGTCGAGCAGCAGCAGTTTCATGCCGGCGCGCGTGATTCGGTCGGTCATGACGTCGATGACCGCATCGCCGAAGGAGGCGGGGTCGATGCGGCTCTCCTTCAGCCGCTCAGGCGATTTCAGCTGGGTCAAGGCCCAGGCGTCGCGCTCCACCAGCTCACAAAGCCCATGCAGGACCGCTTCGGACGGCGTGTTGCCGGAGGCGAGCCCATCGCTCGACTGCTCGAAGCCCGCCGGCCTCTCGCCGCGATGGTCGAGTCCGACGAGCCACCAGGGCACGAAGACGCTGCTGCCGGAAAGGATGTCGAGCCCCGTGCACCAGGGAATAGGACTGCTGCCGATCTCATCGGGCGCGCAGCGTGCGACATTTTCGAGATCGATCATCGCCGCATGCTCCGCCCGCATGCTGTCGATCGTCGCCTGCGTCAGGTCGGCGGGGGCAATTTCGGCGATCCGCGTCTCGACCGCTTCCATCGCCGCCGAGGTCATGGCGGCATCATTGTCGATGCCCTTGCCCTGAAACACCGAGAGCGTATGGCTGTTCGGCCTCGTCGCGAAGGCGACGGGGATGTTCAGGACGTCGAGTGCTGTCAGCAGACCGACGCGCGTGATGCCGAATTCGCGCAGATGCGGCCTGATGGCCGCGAGGGTCTGAGCCGGCGTGACGGCGCGGTCATGATAATCGCTGACACCGGCCGATGATCGTTTAAGGTCACCGGCAAGCGTTTCAAGGTCGGTGAAAGCGGACATACCGATCTGTTCCTTAGCGGAACCTCAGCGCATGCGTCAGGCTCTCGAGCGCATTGGCGGAAACGTTGAGTTCGTCCTGCTTCAGGGCTGCCCTGGCGGCAGCAGAAAAACGCAGCGACTGTGTCTGAGCTGCGGTGGTTTCAGCATTCGTCTTCATGTTCCATCTCCGATTGGTTGGGCAGCGCCTTGCTGCCGTTAACCATCGGAAAGAAACATTGCCTCCGTCATTTAAGCGTTACAGGCTTCGTTAAAAGGCCGTGCAATCAGGGAAGACCAGCAAGTTGCAGGCCCTGTATCAGCGGTTCCGTATAGGCGGGATCGCGATCGGGGACGAAATGACGGATGTCCTCGCTGCGGAAATCGGGGAAGTTTTCCAGCACTACCCTGGCGTAATTCCTGGCTTTGCCCGTATCGCCTGCCATGGCATGCGAGGCGGCGAGCAGACGGGCTGTTGCCTGCTTCGCCTTCACCGGCTCCAGCGCCTCGATCGCCATTTCATATTCTTCGCGCATGAAGTGGATGCCGCCGAGGTTCCAGTAATAATAGTCCGGCGGCAGCGGATTGAGTTTAAAGGCCGCGCGGCTGAGCTCCAGTGCTCGATCGAAATCGCCATCATGGGAAAGCGCGTCGGCGAAATCGGCGAGGATGTCGGCATCGTTGGGATTGAGATCCTGAGCCTGCTGGAAATATTCCAGGCTTTCGTCGAAGCGGCGGCGATAAAGCGCCACGAAGCCGAGCTCGCGGTAGGCCCGGCCGCTGTTCGGGTCGGACTGCTGGGCCTGCCGGGCAGCACCGTTCGCCTCGTCGAGCAGTTCCTTGTCCCGCATGCCGCGGATCAGCCATTCCATGCCGAGCGCGCGCGACATGCCGGCATGGGCGGCGGAGAAATGTTCGTAGCGATTGAGCGAGGATTTGAACCATTTGCGCGCCTGGCGCAGATGCTGCAGATCGGTCTGGGCAATCAGCCGTTTGCCTTCCAGGTAGAGACGGTAGGCGGACGGCGGCGCCTCGCCGATCGGCATCGCCAGTTCGTGGCGTTCGATCGTGTCGGCGAGCGAGGAGACGATCCGCCGCGTCAGATGCGCGAAGGATTCGCTGATCTTCTGCATGACCAGCGGCAGTTCGATGGCCCAGATTACCTCCGATGTCGTCGTCCGCGTCAGCCGACAGGTCGCAAAGACATCCTCGTCGCGGCCCTGGATGGTGACGTAGACCGCATAGTCGAAGCTGAGGTCGAGCGGACCGGGCACGGCACGCGACGGATCGATCGAACGGCTGAGGATCTCCAGGCTGGTATGCGCCGCGATCACCTTGAAGCCGCGCTGCTGGCTAAGGCCGATGGTGACGTCTTCGAGAAGGGCCCTGCCGACGCGCTCCATCAGCGGATCGGTGAAGATACTTTCCGGCGGCAGAATGATGATGCGCGGCTGGCCGACCGGATTGACGGAAAGATTAAGCGCCGACTGTGGATGTCCCGACGTCGCCTGTGCCGCCGGCGCCAGGTTAAGTTCGCGGGCAAGAGCGGTGGTGCTTTCTTCCGGCTCGGTGTCGAAGTCGTCCTTCAACTGGCTCTTGCACTTCAGATAGGCCTGACGCGCCGCTGCCGGATCGTTCATCCTGACATAGGTGCGCATCAAGGCGCGATAGGCCGTCTCGCTGGCAGGATCGAGTTCCAGCAGGCGCCTGGCAAGCGTGATCTGCTCTTCGTCCGATCTGTCTTCGGCGATTTCGACCAACCGGGTCAGATGGGCGGAGCGCAGTTCGTCGATGCGCTGGCGCTCAAAGGTCAGCCAGTCCTCGGCGCCCTGCGTCGGCGATTTGACGCCTTCGAGCAATTCGCCGTTCAGCAGGCCGCCGTCTTCGAGTGCGAGCGGCCCTTTCTGTTTGAGGATGTGAACGTCGACCTCCCAGCCATCGGCAAGGCCGATATGGGTTCGGGTCGCGGCAAGCAGCTGTGGAAGGCCGGCGGGAACGCTCTGCTCGATTCGTGCCAGCAGTTGGCGCAGGCTGCCGGCGCGTTTTTCCGGCAGCTCCGATTGCCAGAGCTGCCGCCTGACGGTTTCGCGGTCGAGTTCGAAATTGGGTTCGGCGGCGAGCATGGCGAGGAGAAAATAAGACTTCTCCGGCAAGGGGAGTTCCTTCCCCGCCGCCAGCAATCGCGGTCTTCCGAGCAGGCACAGCCTGTTCGTCAGCATCTGCCGGATGTCCGTCGCATCTCGATTCTCACCCCTGAAAGCCAAGGCGCACAAGCACACCGGCCAGTCCAAACCATGTTAGAGCCATAAGAGGCCGGCGCATAGCGGTTTTGCTTTAAAAAGAAGAAGTTTCATCGAATATTTGCATATTCTCGCGCCACACGGGGAGGAGATGCTTTGCCAACACTTGCTTGGGGCGCGGTTTTCGTTCGGCGGAAGGCTATTTACGGCGTGAACAGGCCTGAGGGATCACAGAACCTGTGCAATCCGTTTCAGGCTATTCTCCGTTGCGACCGCGGCCTCGACGAAATCGAGCGCGATATCCAGCACCGGCGCACTGTGTGTCAGCCAGCCGACCGAAATGAGGTCGACACCGGAAGCCGCGATTGCGGCGGCCGTTATCGGCGTGACACGGCCGGATGCCTCGGTGATCGCTCGGCCGGCGACGATGGCGACGGCTTCGCGCAGCTGATCCGGTGTCATATTGTCGAGCAGCACGGCGTCGACGCCGGTCTCCATCGCGTCACGCAGCTGATCGAGGGTGTCCACCTCGACCTCGATCTTCACCATATGGCCGACGCCGGCCCTTGCCCGGCGGATCGCTTCAGCGACGCCGCCGGCGATGGCGACGTGATTATCCTTGATCAGCACGGCGTCATAAAGCGCGAAACGGTGGTTCATGCCGCCGCCGGCCCGCACGGCATATTTTTCCAGCGCCCTGAGGCCCGGCGTCGTCTTGCGCGTACAGGCGACGGAGGCTCTCGTGCCGCGGATGGCGGCGGCAATCTCAGCCGTCACGGTCGCAATGCCGGAGAGATGGCCGAGGAAATTCAGCGCGGTGCGCTCGCCGCTCAGCAGCCCACGCGAGGGACCTTCGATGGTGGCGATCACGTCGCCGGGCTTGACCGCATCGCCATCCTGAAGATGACGGCGCATGGCGATCTCCGGGTCGACAAGAGCGAAAGCGAGTTCGGCGGCATCGAGACCGGCGATCACGCCCGGCTGACGGGCCGCCATCACCACCGTCGAGCGATGATCCCTAGGGATCACCGAGGCCGAGGTGATGTCGCCGGCAAGACCGAGATCTTCGAGCAGGGCTGCCCGCACCAGCGGCTCGACGATCAGGCGCGAAAGGGGAACGAGGTTCATCTCAGGCACTCCTTGCAAGAGTAAAGAGCGGGGCAAGGGCATAGGGTGGCGTCGCGCGGGCGATCTCCAGAACGTCGGAAAGGTACATCCGGCGCCGGTTGGCATTGGCGAGCTTCAGCGGAAAATCGGTGCGGGCATGGGCGCCGCGCGATTCCATCCGCAGGCTGGAAAAGACGGCGATCAGCAGCGCGACGATGGCCGGATCGGCGGCAGGGCCGTTGCCTTCGGCAAGCGGCAGCAGTGCGGCGATCGCGCCCTGAATGGCGCCGGCATTGCGCAGCACGCCGAGATGGCGCGAGACGATCGGCCGGACGAGCGATGCATCGGCAGCCACTGGCAGTCTCTCGGCGAAGATGGTGCCGGTGGCGCCTGCGGGCATGCCTGAAATGTCGCGTGCAGCCCGCATGCCCATGACAGCCGCCTCCAGCAGCGAATTGCTGGCAAGCCGGTTTGCGCCGTGCAGGCCGGTCGAGGCCGCCTCTCCCGCAACCCAGAGGCCGGGAACCGAGCTGCGGCCATTTGCATCCGTGGCCACGCCGCCCATGTGATAGTGAACGGCCGGGCGCACCGGAATGACGTCTTTCGCCGGATCGATGCCGGCCTCGCCGCAAAGGCTCGAGATGACAGGAAAGCGTGCGGCAAAGCGGCTGCCGAGAGCCGCGCGGGCGTCTAGGAAGACCCTGCCGCCGCGGGCGATTTCGGCGCTGATCGCCCGCGCCACCACGTCGCGCGGCGCAAGCTCGGCACCGGATATGCGGGCCATGAACCGTTCGCCGCGCTCGTTGACGAGCAAGGCCCCCTCCCCGCGCACCGCTTCGCTGATCAGCGCCAGCGGCCGGCGGCGTGAATCGAGCGCGGTCGGATGGAACTGGACGAATTCCATATCGGCGAGCGCGGCACCGGCCCTTGCCGCGAGCGCGATCCCCTGGCCGAAATTGCCCATCGGATTGGTGGTCGCATCGTAAAGCCCGCCAATGCCGCCGGTGGCAAGCACAACCTTCGATGTCGGCAGCATGACGGCGCCATTCGCGGTCGCGCAGAGCAGGCCGGCGACCTTTTCGCCGTCCATCAGAATCCGCCGCGCCTCGAAACCTTCGAGCACTGTTATAGCTGGCGTTTTCATCACCGCCTCGATCAGCGCGGCGATGATCGCAGCACCCGAACCGTCGCCTTCGGCATGGACGATACGGCGGCGATTATGGGCCGCCTCCAGCCCGAGCGAAAATTCACCGGCGGCATTCCGGTCGAAACGCACGCCAGCTTGCTCCAGCGCGGCGATCGCCGCCGGGGCCTCGGTGATGATACCGGCGGCGATCGTGGGATCGCAGAGCCCGTCGCCGGCAGCAAGCGTATCGGCAAGATGCAGCGCTGCGCTGTCGTCGGCGCCCATGCTGGCGGCGATGCCGCCCTGCGCCCAGGCGCTCGATGTCTCCGCGCCAAGGGCCGCGCGGGTGACGATGACCGAGGGTTCAGGCGCCAGGGTCAGCGCGGTCATCAACCCCGCAAGCCCGCTGCCGACGATCACCGTGCGTCCTGATAGCTGCTCGAGAATCTCGGTCATATCGCCAGCATCCTCTCGACGGCGCGGCGCGCGGCCACCGCAATTGCCGGATCGACGGTGACCTCGTGGCGGTTTTCCTCGAGGGCCGCGCGGATATTGGCGAGCGTGATCCGCTTCATATGCGGGCAGAGATTGCAGGGGCGAATGAACTCGACATCGGGATGGTGCACGGCGACATTGTCGCTCATCGAGCATTCGGTGAGCAGCACGACGCGCGCCGGCTTCTGCCTACCGACATAGTCCGACATGACGGCGGTAGACCCGGCGAAATCAGCTTCGGCCACCACCTCGGGCGGGCATTCGGGATGGGCGAGCACGGTTACGCCTGGATGGTTTTCGCGCAGCTGGCGCACGTCCTCGGCGGTGAAGAGTTCATGCACTTCGCAATGGCCATGCCAGGCGATGATCTCGACGTCAGTCTCGCGGGCGACGTTGCGGGCGAGATATTCATCCGGGATCATCAACACCTTCGGCACACCGAGCGATTCTACTACCTGCTTGGCATTGCCCGAGGTGCAGCAGATGTCGGAGGCAGCCTTCACTGCGGCCGAGGTATTGACATAGGTGACGATGGGCACGCCTGGATGGGCCTGGCGCAGCAGCGCGATATCCTCGGGCGTGATCGAATCCGCCAGCGAACAGCCGGCGCCGAGATCCGGGATCAACACGGTTTTCCCGGGGTTCAGCAGCTTGGCGGTCTCGGCCATGAAATGCACGCCGGCAAGCACGATGATATCGGCATCAACCTCGACCGCCTTGCGGGCAAGTGCCAGGCTGTCGCCGACAATATCGGCCACGCCGTGGAAGATCTCCGGTGTCTGATAGTTGTGCGCGAGAATGACGGCGTTGCGGCGGCGCTTGAGCTCGAGGATCGCGTCGACGTCATTTTCGAACGTCATCCATTCGGCTTTGGGAATGACACGGCTGACGCGCTCGTAGAGCGAGGATGCGGAAACAGGATAATTCATGACCGGCTCCTAATTATGCTCTCTTTGAGCATATCATAGGCAAACAGATATTCTCACGATGAGTATATGTCAATTGCGGGAGAGCGGTAATTTCGTTCCGGCCAGCGCCCGTTCTTCGAGAACGGTGTGGCGAAAGCGGAAAAGCTTGGCCGGCCTGCCGCCGGTTTCGCTTTCGGTGCCGCCGGTTTCCTCGACCAGTTCCTGCTGTTCGATGAGGCGGCGGAAGTTCTGCTTGTGCAGCGTCAGCCCCGCGAGCGCCTCGATGGTACGCTGCAGCCTCAGCAGCGTAAAACTCTCCGGCATCAGCTCGAAGACGACAGGGCGGTATTTGATCTTGGCGCGCAGCCGGGCGATGCCGGTCGCGAGAATACGGCGGTGATCGGCAAACATCGCCCGGCCGAGATTGGCCTCCGCCCCGCATCCGGCTTCCGAGACGAGCCCCGCCTCGTAAAGCAGTTCGTAACGCTGCAGGGCCAGATCCTCGTTCCAGCCGCCGCCGTCGAGGCCGAAGGTGAAATCCGCGCGGCGGTGGCGATGGTCGCGCCTTGCCGGATCGGCATCGGCCCAGCTCCCCAGACGCGCCATGATCTCGTCAAGTACGGCCGGCCGTCCCTGCCGATGGTCTTCCCAGGGGAAATATTCGTACCAGCCGTGCCATCCCGGCCGGCCGGCACCTGACTGCTCGTTGACGAGGCCGAGATAGCTGATCGAGATCGTCCGCCCGCCTGGGATGTCGTTGTTCCGGTCGCGATCGGCGAAGGTATAGAGCTGTTCGAGATAACCGACGGGATGTTCCGTCTGCTCCTGCACCCATTCGCGCAGACCCGATTGCAGGGTGCGATGCCCCATCTCGAAAGGGCCAGATGGCAGCGCGTTGCCGGAGCGGATGGTCATGACGCGCGGTTCGTCCCCCGTCACCGCGACGAGCACCGCAATCAATTCCGCATGCGCAAAGCCGATCGTCACAGGGGACCGAATACTCCGTTCCGAATGAATCGAACGGATAATTCCTGACACAGGCAGGCACAGAAGCCAATGGTGGCTTCCCCCTTCTCCCCAGCGGGGAGAAGGTGCCGGCAGGCGGATACAAGGGGGCTCTACACGGCATGGCGTTGATTGCCCTTCGCTGACGCTCAGTGCCTCGCTCCTATCGTCGCTCGCCCCTCATCTGCCCTGGCGGGCATCTTCTCCCCGCTGGGGAGAAGGGGAAGCGTCGAGCAAGCCGCCCTCAACTATTGCCCGTCTCGCTTTTCAGCCGCTGCAGGAAGATTTCCAGTTCCGCGTCGTCGATACCGACGAGATGGCGCTTTTCCGGATAGGCGCCGGTCCTGACATCCTCGGCAAATTCGGTGAAGGCGGCGATGCGCTCGCGCTGCAGCCGATCGTGTTCGGCGGCAAAGTCGCGATAGATCTTGGCGTGGCGCGGAGTGTGGTCGCGATTGGCGCCGAGCACGTCGTTGGCGAAGAGATATTGGGCGTCGCAGCCGCTGCCCGCCCCCATGGAGATCATCAGCATCGAGGTGTTGCTGCTGATGGCGGCAGCGATATCCCCCGGGACGACTTCGATTTCGGCGGCGAAGGCGCCGGCCTCTTCCAGGGCCTTGGTCTGCCGCCAGATTTCGGCCGCACTCGCCGCCGTCTTGCCGACGGCACGGAAGCCGCCGGTCCAGGTCGCTTTTGAAGGGATCAATCCGAGATGGCCGCAGACCGGGATTCCTTCATCGCGCATGCGCCGGATCGTCTGCAGGCTTGCGGCACAATAGACCGCATCACCTCCTGCCTTCAGCGCCGCGAAGGCCGCACGCAGATAGTCCTCGGCCGAGACATGATCACCATATTCGAGCCCCGGAATGGCAAAGAGAGTGGGGGCGATTTCGCGAAAGACTGGCCCGAGCAGCGAGGGCGGTACCGAGACGATGTCGATCCCCGCTTTTTCGGCGGCGTCCGCCTCCTCCAGCGAGGTGACGCGCAGCATGGTGAGCTGGCGCTTGCCTTTTTCCGCAAGCAGATCGGCGACGGTTGCGCGTCTATGTTTCTTCATCATCAATTCCTTTGAAAATATCGGAGAGCTCAGGCGGCCAGCAGGGATTTCAGCTTGATGTCGCTGGCTGCGAGTGCTGCCGGGTTTGGATGGGCACCCGCTGCGATCAGCATTTCGGCGAGCCTGATGTCGCGTGCCACGGCATTGCCCGGTCCGATGCCGCTTGCGGCAATCAAGCGTCCGTCGGCGTCGAGATGGAAAAGAATGAAGGCGCCTGCGCCGAGATCGCGGCGCTGATGCATGGCTGCCCCTTCGGCAAGGCCTGATATCTGCAGCGTCATGTCGTATTGATCCGACCAGAACCACGGCACTGATGAAACGGCTTCGTTACGGCCGAGCATGTTGGCCGCGGCCAATGTGCCCTGCTCCTGGGCATTGCGCCAGGATTCCAGCCGCACCCGCCGGCCGCCATAGATCGGCAGTGGAAAGGAGCAGCAGTCGCCGGCCGCAAAGACATCAACTGCGGAGGTCTGGAGATAAGTGTCGACGGCAATGCCATTGTCGATTGCGAGGCCCGCTCTTTCGGCGATCTCGATATTCGGCCGTGCGCCGATGCCGACGAGCACGAGATCGGCCTCGATCACCTCGCCGGTCGACAATCGGATCAGGGCTTTGCCGTTTTCCTCAGTCAGCGCCTCGATGGAGACGCCGCAGCGGATATCCACGCCCTCGGCACGATGGCGTTCGGTGAGCAGATGAGCGATCTCCTCCGGCACGCCACGCTTCAGCACGCGTTCCAGCCCCTCGATGACGGTGATCTCGGCGCCAAGCAGCCGCGCCGTCGCCGCAAGCTCCAGTCCGATGAAGCCGCCACCGATGATGGCGATATGCCGGCCCGGCTTCATTGCATCGCGCAGCGCCTCCGCATCATGATGCGTCCTCAGCGAGCGAATATGCCGGCTGCCATGCGGCGCACCGGGGAGCGAACGCGCGGCCGCACCCGTGGCAAGCAGGAGCTTGTCGTAGGAGCGCGCCGTCCCGTCCGAAAGCGTGACGATCCTGGATGCGGGATCGAAATCCCGGGCCTCCAGCCCAGTGAGCAGCCGGATGCCGTTTTCGGCGTATTTTTCCGCCGCGGCGATGAATTTCGGATCGCTAGCATCGGTGGGACCGGCCTTCGAAAGCGGCGGCCGTTCATAGGGCGGAAGCGGCTCGGCGCCAACAAGCGTTATCTCGCCGGCAAAGCCCTTTTCCCGCAAGGCGAAGGCGGCGCGCGCACCGCATTCGCCGGCGCCCAGGATGACGAAATGAACCACGCCAACCTCCCTCAGAGCGAGATGAAGACGGCACCGTCTTCGATCTTGACCGGATAGATCTTGAGATTGACGCAGACCGGTGCACCCTTGGCTTCGCCCGTCTTGTAGTTGAAGCGGCCGTTATGCTTTGGACATTCGATGATCTCATCCATGACAAGTCCGTCGGCGAGATGGATATGTTCATGCGTGCAGAGCCCGTCGGTGGCGAAGAATTCGTCGTCCGGGCTGCGATAGACCGCGAAGGTGCGCCCGTCGTGATCGAAGCGGATGACATCCTCTTCGTCGATCTCGCCCTTGTCGCAGACCTGGATCCAGTTTCCGCTCATCTTGTCCTCCCTTGATTGTCTTTATTGCGCGGCCGGGGCCAGCTCGTTGTGGAATTCCTCGCGATAGGGCCGCGCGGTGGCCGGCAGGTCGCGCTTCAGGAAATAATCCTCGTTGCGCAGCTGGCGCAGGAAGGCCGGGACCATCTCGCGATAGCCGGACCAGATCGACGGGTTCGGCGCCGGCAGGTCGTGTTTGATCATCGCGTGCAGCTTGGGCAGCGCGTGGTAGGGCACCATCGGAAACATGTGATGTTCGACGTGGTAGTTCATGTTCCAGTAGATGAAGCGGCTGATCGGGTTCATGTAGACCGTACGGCTGTTCAACCGATGATCGATGACATTGTCGGCAAGGCCGCCATGCTGCAGCAGTCCGGTTAGCACATGGTGCCAGGCGCCATAGAGGCGCGGCAGGCCGATGAGCACCAGCGGCAGGATCGAGCCCATGGCGATTGCGGTTGCGATCGTCACCAGATAGATCGCCAACCAGATGCGGGCAATGCGGATCGCCTTCGGCTGCTCCATCTCGGGAATGAAGGTCTTTTCCGCCGCGCTGACGCCGCCGAAGGCATTGCGCAGCATATCGACGATCGCGTGCCAGGCATCGAGGATGCCGAAGAAATTAAGCACCACCCGGAAGAGATCCGGCGGCCGCATCACGGCGATCTCGGGATCACGGCCAACGATCACCGTATCGGTATGATGGCGCGCATGGCTCCAGCGCCATGTCACCGGGTTGCGCATGATCATGAAGCAGGCGATCTGATAGACGACATCGTTCATCCAGCGCGTCTTGAAGGCGGTGCCGTGACCGCATTCGTGCCAGCGGCTGTCGGTGGCCGAGCCGTAGAGCACGCCATAGGCGAGGAAGAAGGGCACGGCCACCCACGAGCCCCAGAAATAGATGCCGAGCCCGGCAAAGATTGCCATGGCGCCGAGCCAGATGATCGTGTCGCGGATCGCCGGCGCATCGGAGCGCTGCATCAGCGCCTTCATCTCCTTGCGCGGAATGTCGGTGTGATACCATTCGGCTGCCGCCAGCCCCGTCTCGATGGCGGTGCGGCCGCTTTCGCCGAGAAGGTCGTAGTCACGTTTCTTCGTCTGGGTCGCCATGATCCGCCTCCCGTTATGCCCTTGCCTGGGAGAATAGGTTGACTTTGGAAAGCGCTCAATGCAGGCTTGATATAATCTATCAAAAGCCATCACGAATGGCTTGCATTCATGATTGAATCCCTCAGGAACG
The DNA here is from genome assembly GCF_025152745.1 of Rhizobium sp. WSM4643. Lineage (NCBI taxonomy): Bacteria > Pseudomonadati > Pseudomonadota > Alphaproteobacteria > Hyphomicrobiales > Rhizobiaceae > Rhizobium > Rhizobium sp. WSM4643. Next base: position 397,924 of record NZ_CP104043.1, read on the forward strand.
CCGATGCGCCGTCCCACCATCTCCGATCTCGCCCGCGCCTCCGGCGTCAGTGTCGCCACCGTCGACCGCGTTCTCAACGCTCGCCACCGCGTGCGCGAGGAAACGGCGCGACGGGTCTATGATGCAGCGCAGTCGATCGGCTATCACGCCGTCGGCCTGATCAAGCAGCGCGTCTTCGAAGATCTGCCGCAATACAGGCTCGCATTCCTGCTGCAGAAGCCGATGCAGCCCTTCTATCAGAGCTTCGTGCGTGAGATCGAAACCGCAGCGCGCGCGTTGACGTCTGCGCGCATCCAGACGCAAATCGACTTTCCGTCAGCCGCGACTCCGGCAGCAATCGTCGAAAAGATCAAGGCGCTCGGTGCTCGCAACCAGGCCGTTGCTCTCGTTGGCCCGGATTATCCGGCGGTGACGACGGCGGTCGAGGAGTTGAAGGAGCGCGGCATTCCGGTGTTCTCGCTGCTCTCCGACCTCGCCACGGGCGTGCGCGACGCCTATGTCGGCATCAACAACCGCAAGGTCGGGCGCACCGCCGCCTGGACGATTGCGCGTACGGCGCACAAGCCCGGCAAGGTCGCCTGTTTCGTCGGCAGTCACCGCTTTCATGGCCATGAACTCAGAGAAATCGGCTTCCGCTCCTATTTTCGCGAGAATGCGCCTGATTTCGACGTCGTCGACACGCTGATCAATCTCGAGACCGCCGAGATCACCCACGAAGCGACGTTGACACTGCTGCAAAAACATCCCGATCTCGTCGGCCTCTATGTCTGCGGCGGCGGCATGGAGGGAGCAATTTCGGCATTCCGCGAAGAAGGTGTCGGCGGCAAGATCGTCCTGGTGGTCAACGAACTGACGCCCGACAGCAAAGCCGGCCTTGCGGACGATATCGTCGCCATGGCGATCGGCACCCCCCTGCCCGCTCTCTGTAAGGAGTTGATGGTGCTGATGGTAGGCGCCATCGAAAACGGTGAAACGGCTGTTCCCGGGCAACTCTTCCTGCCTTTCGAAATTCATATTTCGGAGAACATCTAAGCAATGATGGAATTCCATCATTTCGTTCGAAAATCTCTCAGCAATGAAAGCGGACGCCGGCGATGACGGATGGATTGCGACGCGAATTCCGATAGAGATTCGCCGACCCATTCACGAGGACTGCTCCGCCCTGACGCGGAGATCAGGAGGAGATACCGATCATGACGTCGATCCGTTTTGCGCTCAACCATATGGCCGCGCCGTCGCTGGCCATCGGCGATTTCTTCGCGCTGGCCCGATCGCTCGGCATCGATGCCGTCGAGATCCGCAATGATCTTTCCGGCAACGCCATCCTCGACGGCACCAATCCCGAGGTGATCAAGGAGGCGGCCGCCGAGCACGGCCTGACGATCATCTCGATCAATGCCCTGCAGCGCTTCAATGGATGGAACGCGACGAGAGCCGCCGAAGCGCGGGAACTGATCGATTATGCCGGCGCGTCGGGCGCCAAGGCGCTCGTCCTCGTTCCGAAGAACGACGGCACCGGCTGCGCTGATAGCGAGCGGCAGGCCAACCTGCGCCAGTCTCTGGCCGCGCTGAAGCCGATGCTGGAGGAAGCTGGCATCATCGGTCTCGTCGAGCCGCTCGGCTTCGAGATCTGCTCACTGCGCTCGAAGACCGAGGCGGCCGAGGCAATCAGGGAGCTCGGCGCGGAATCGAGCTTCAGGCTTGTCCACGACACCTTCCACCATCACCTTGCCGGCGAAGCGGCGATTTTCCCTGAGCTGGCCGGCCTCGTCCACATTTCCGGGGTCAGCGATTCTTCCGTTTCCGTTGCCGACATGCGCGATTCCCATCGCGTGCTCGTGGGCGGCGACGACCGGCTCGACAATGCCGGGCAGATCAGGGCGCTGCTGCAGGCGGGCTATCAGGGTCCGTTCTCCTTTGAACCCTTTGCAGCGGAAGTTCATGCGGACAAGGACCCGGCCGGTGCGCTTCGTGCCAGCATGGATTACCTCAGCGCGCGGGTTTAAGACCTGCGCGAAACGTCGCCTGATAGCGCCATCGGCGTCGGGACCGGGCGGGGACGATTTGTCACGATTGGCCGCGCTGGCGCGGCCAATCGCCTAACGTTATTCCCTGCCTCTGAACCGGCGTTGATAGGCCGGATCATAGAGTGAGCTTTCGCGGAAATCCTCGGCCGCGAGCGAGGGGCCGACGAAGATGATCGCCGTGCGTTCGATCGGTTCGGCGGCAACCTTTGCCTCGATATCGGCAAGCGTGCCGCGCAGGATCCGCTCGTCCGGCCAAGAGGCCTTGACGACGATCGCGACAGAGCAGTCGGCGCCGTAATGCGGTGTCAACTCTTCGACCACTTGCTTCAGCGCGTGGATGGCCAGATGGATCGCCAGCGTGGCGCCCGTCGCGCCGAACTTCGCCAGTGTCTCGTCGTTCGGCATCGGTGACGCGCGGCCGGAAACGCGGGTCAGCACCAGGCTCTGCGCCACGGCCGGGATCGTCAGCTCTCGGCCGAGCGCCGACGCTGCGGCGGCAAAGGCCGGAACGCCTGGCGTCATCGTATAGTCGATGCCGTGTTTTTGCAGCCGGCGCACCTGCTCGGCGACCGCACTCCAGACCGAGAGATCGCCGGAATGCAGCCGGGCGACATCCTGGCCGGCCGCGGCAGCGCGAAGATATTCCGCCTCGATCTCATCGAGCGACATCGGCGCCGTATCGACGATGCGTGCGTCCGGCGGGCAATATTGCAGCAGTTCGGGCGAGACGATCGAGCCGGCATAAAGGCAGACCGGGCATCGGGCGATGAGATCGCGGCCACGCACCGTGATCAGATCTGCAGCACCTGGTCCCGCGCCGATGAAATGCACCGTCATCTCGTTATCCTTTCGTCCAGCGCCACTGCGTCACCGGCATCGCCGGCCGCCAGCCGCTCATGCCGCCGACAGGCTGTGCGCGCGATATTTCGATCCGCGTGAGGAAGCCGCCGCGTTTTGCATGTTCGGCGAGCAGCACCGCTTCCATTTCCAGCGTCACGGCGTTGGCAACGAGCCGCCCTCCCCGCTTCAACGCGGCAATCGCGGTATCGACAACACCCGGTTCGCTACCGCCGCCGCCGAGGAAGATCACATCCGGCTCCGGCAGGTCTTTCAGCGCGAGGGGTGCCGCACCTTCGACGACAGCAAGATGCGGCACGCCGAAGGCGGTTGCGTTGCGGGCGACACGTGCGGCCCGCTCCGGCGATTGTTCGACGGCGATTGCCTTGAGGCTGGGATCGGCAAGCATCCATTCGATTCCGATCGATCCCGATCCCGCGCCGATATCCCAGAGCAGTTCGCCGTGACGCGGCGCGAGTGCGGAAAGCGTCACCGCCCGGATTTCACGTTTGGTGATCTGCCCATCATGCTCGAACAACTCATCCTCGAGCCCGGCGGCAAAAGGCAGAATGCGTGCCCCCTCCCCTGCTGCGATATCAAGTGCGCAGACATTCAGGGGATCGATGTCCAGGAGGTCGAAATCCGCCGCCGCCACACTTCTTTGCCGTTCCCGAGCGCCGCCAAGCGCCTCGAGCACTGTAAGTCGCGACTGACCGAAGCCAGCAGCAGTCAGCAGGGCAGCCAGAGCGCTAGGCCCCTTCTCGTCCGAGGTCAGCGCGATGATGCGCCGTCCGCGGTGCAGCTGCGGCCGGATCAGATCGATCGGCCGCCCATGCAGCGAGATCGTTGCGACCTCCTGCAGCGGCCAGCCAAGGCGGGATGCGGCAAGGCTGAAGGCCGAGGGCGCCGAGATGGTGCGCATCTCTTCCGCCGCCACATGGCGGGAGAGCGTTGCGCCGACGCCATAGAGAAAGGGATCGCCGGAGGCGAGCACGACAACAGGCGTGCCGCGCCTTTTAACGACGGCTTCGACCGAGCGCTCGAACGGGCTCTGCCAGGATAGTCTTTCGCCGGTGATCAGCGGCGCAGCAAGTGCGTGGTGCCGCGCGCCGCCGAAGACGGCAAGTGCTGTCGCAATCAGCCTCTTCGCCTCCTCACCCAGCCCTTCTGGACCATCTTCGCCGATGCCGATAATAGTCAGCCAGCGCTGGCCGGACGGAGGAGCGACATCAGACATGGGAAGACCCCGCATCTTGATCCTCGGCGGCACCAGCGAGGCGCGGCTGCTGGCCGAGGCGCTGGCGGCGCGTGACGATTACGATGTTCTGCTGTCGCTTGCCGGCCGCACCGAAAAACCGGCCACGCAGCCTGTTTCCGTTCGCATCGGCGGTTTCGGCGGCGCTGCCGCACTTGCCGATTTCCTCAAGGCCGGCGGATATGACCTGCTGATCGACGCCACGCACCCCTTCGCCGAGCGCATTTCGGCCAATGCCGCCTTTGCGGCCGAAACCACCGGCATTGCCGCGATCACTCTGCGCCGTCCTGAATGGCAAAGCGTGGCCGGCGATCGCTGGCGGGACGTGCAGAGCATTCCGGCTGCCATCCAAGCGCTCGGCCCCTCCCCCCGCCATGTCTTTCTGGCGACGGGCCGGCAGGGCGCCCATCATGCGGAAGCCGGACCGCAACATCATTACCTCGTCCGCAGCGTCGATCCCGTCGAACCGCCGCTTGCGCTTGATAATGTCGACTATGTCCTCGCTCGGGGTCCGTTCACGCTGGAAGGCGAATGTGATCTTCTGAGGCAGCACGACATAGACGTCATCGTCGCCAAGAATAGCGGCGGTGCCGCCACCTATGCGAAGATCGAGGCCGCCCGCCTGCTCGGTATCGAGGTGATGATGGTGGCGCGCGCGCCGGCCCCGATCGTCAAGGCGGTCGACACTGTCGAGGCGGCGCTGGCGGTGATCGATCACCTGTTTCCCCCCGCCATGAAACGCGGTGTATAGACGAGGTCCAGCCGGCCTGGCCGCGTAACGATGCGTGTCTCGGCCGAGCCGATGATGATGCAGGTCGCCATATCGGCAATCGACGCATCTGCCTGCGACAGCTGCTGGACGGCGATACGTTCGTCCGGGCGCCCGGCCGCCCGCCCGAAAATAACCGGCGTTGCGGCAGGCAGATGATCACGCAACAGCTTGAAGGCTTCGCCGAGCTGCCAGGGCCGTGCCCGGCTGATCGGATTGTAGAGGGCGATGACAAAACCTGCCTTTGCCGCCAATACAAGCCGGTTTTCTATTATATTCCAAGGCTTTAGATTGTCAGACAGCGAGATGGCGCAGAAGTCGTGGCCGAGCGGTGCTCCGGCTCTTGCCGCCACCGCCAGCATCGCCGTGATGCCAGGCAGGATGATGAGATCGACCGCGCGCCACGCCGCCGGCCCGTTCTCGATCGCTTCGCAGACGGCCGCCGCCATGGCGAAGACGCCGGGGTCGCCGCCGGAGACGACGCAGACCTTGGCGCCATCCGCTGCCATGGCGAGGGCCGCCCCTGCCCTTTCGAGCTCCTCGCGATTGTCCGAGGCATGCCGCAGTTGATCGTGGCGAAGCTGCAATCTGTCGAGATAGGGGCCGTAGCCGAAGAAATCCGTCGCCGCATCGACAGCGGCCAGCGCTTCCGGCGTCATCTGCTCGGGGTTGCCGGGACCGGTGCCGATCACGAAAAGCCTGCCGCTCATCGGCTGCCCTCCCAGCCCGGCACCAGCACGAGCGAAAAATACGGCGCATCGGCGTCGGTCTTGTCGGCAAGCTTTTCCATCGCCGCATTCGCCATGGTGCCGCGCTCGACATAGACGGCTTCGGCGAGCCGGCCGGCCGCTGCCAGCGCCCGGCGGATCTTCGGCAGGTTGCGACCGACCTTCATGATGACGGCGGCTTGCGTATCGGCAAGGCGGCGCGTCAGCTCGGCCTCGGCCATCGTGCCGGGCAGTACGGAAAGCACGTCGTCGCCCTGGACGATCGGCATGCCGGCCAGCGACCAGCAGCCCGACATGGCGCTGATACCCGGGATCACTTCCGTCGGGTAGCGTGTGGAAAGCCGGACATGCAGATGCATGTAGGACCCATAGAAGAGCGGATCGCCTTCGCTCAGAACGGCGACGGTCAGCCCGGCATCGAGATGCCCGGCGACAGCTTTGGCAGACAGATCGTAGAATTGGGTGATCAACCTTTGATAACGTTCCTCATTCTTGTCGATCTCGGTCGTCACCGGATAGTAGAGCGGCAGCAGCGTCACCCCGGATTTCAGCAGCGGCTCGACGATCGCCTTGCCGTTGCCGCCCCTGCCCTGTTTGGCGAAATAGGCAATCACATCGGCACCTTCGATGGCGCGGACGGCCTTGATGGTCAGGAGCTCCGGATCGCCGGGACCCGTGCCGACGCCGATGAGACGGCCGCTTGTCGTCATAGGCCCTGCCTCGCCAATGCATTGATGGCGGCTGCCGTCATGGCGCTGCCGCCGAGCCGGCCGCGGACGATGGCAAAGGGTACGCCGTAGGAATTTTCCGCCAATGCATCCTTCGATTCCGCCGCGCCGACGAAGCCCACAGGCATGCCGAGGATCGCCGCGGGTTTCGGGGCGCCGTCGCGCAGGAGTTCGAGCAGATGGAAGAGCGCTGTCGGTGCATTGCCGATCGCGACAACGCTGCCGCCGAGCCGATCGAGCCAGAGATGCATGGCGGCGGCCGAGCGCGTATTGCCGGTCTCGCGCGCAATCTCCGGTGTCGCGGGATCGCGCAGCGTACAGATCACCTCGTTCAGCGCTGGCAGCCGCGCCCGGGTCACACCCTGAGATACCATTTCCGCGTCGCAGAAGATCGGCGCGCCACCCTTCAGCGCGTCGCGCGCCGCGCTGACGAAATCGGCGGAGAACAGGAAATGCTCCGCCGCCTCGACCAGCCCGCAGGCATGGATCATGCGCACGGCGATTTCGGCTTGATCGTCGGTGAAACGCGAAAGATCGGCCTCGGCACGGATAATGGCAAAGGAACGCTCGTAGATCGCATCGCCGCTGCGGATATAATCGTAGTCTGGCATTCCTATTCCTGTCGCAGCGCCTTCGAAACGCCGGTTGCGCCAAGCCGTGTAAGGCAGGCGGCGGTCGATTCGCCAGCGTCTTTGTTGTCTTCGATGGCCCGGGCGAGCCTCTCTATAGCGAAATCGATCCGACCGCCAGCGATCCCTTCGTCCGGCAGATCCGCGGCACGCCCATTGAGGATGAGGCCATAACCTTCCGCCGAGCCGGTCAGGGTCAGCGCCGGCCGCGCATGAGCGCAGCCCTTGGCGCAGCCGGACAGATGCAGCGTCAGCGAACTGTCGAAAAGGGCAGGTGCTGCGGCAATGAGGCGGCGCGCCAGAGCTCTTGTCTGGTAGAAGGCGGAACCGCAGGCGCCGGCGCCGGCGCAGGTGACGATATGCTCACTGTTCTCTCCGGGCTGGGTGCTGAAGCCATGTCCAGCTGCGGCGATCTGCATCGCCGGCACTGTATCGGCGGAAAGCCCGATGAGGAAGAAACCACGACCGGGCGCAAGCCGGATGGCGGTTGCGCCACGGGCCCTTGCCAGGTCAAGCAAAGCGATCAGATCGGACGCTTTCATCTGGCCGAATTCCGGCCTGACGCCGAGTACGGTTTTGCCGTCGTCAAGCCGGTGTAAGCCGGCAAGCGGTATCCCTGCCGCGCGGGACGGAACGAAGTGCATACCATCCATCGCGGGAAAACGCGCCTGCAGAAGCGCCGGATCGATATCTCTCGCCCGCCTGCCCTTCGCGAGGCCTGCCAAAAGGCTGAGAATTTCGCCGACGGCCGCTATCGCCGCCTCCGCAGGGCCGATCGCGATCGGCGTTGCAGTTTCGCCGTCGCCATTGATCGCGACAAGCCAATCTGTGTGGGATTGAGCGACGACACGAATATCGGCGGACAGTGCTGACAAGCCGAAGGTTCCACCACCGTCGACGACAAGCGAGAGCTTCGGCGCGAGCCGCGGCGAGGCAAGCAGATCGTGAAGTTTGCTGCGCAACGCCATTTCCATCGCGGCTGGATCGCTTGTCTCTTCCGGGTCGATGCCGTGCAGCGGCGATGTCTCGATCGCCGGCCCGTCCGGCACGGTGATCTCGGCGGCTTCGATATCGGCGGCGAGCTGCCCGACGGTCTCGGCGCGCAGCCCGCGAATCTGCAGATTGCCGCGCGCGGTGATTTCCAGAATGCTGTTTCCATGGGCCGCGGCCGAGCGAGCAAGGCTTGCGAACTGCGACAGCGTCAACGCGCCGCCGGCCGGCCTCAGCCGGACCAGCAAACCGTCGCCGGCCGGCATTGGGGCGGCAAGGGCGGGGCAGGCGCCGCGCCTACGCATCTCCGCCGGGCGACCGTGCAGATCCGCCTCGCCTGTCCTGTCGCTCGTCTTTGCGGCCTTGATGCTCATTCTCGATCCTCTGATCATTTCTTACATGATCGCGGCCACCCGGCAAAGCTGATGGCAAGGCTCGAACCGCTATTCCTCGAAATCCCGTCCCTTGCGCAGGAGATAGATGTCCATGATCCATCCGTGCCGTTGCCTGGCCTCGGCCCTGAGCGTCAGAATATCGCCGGCGATGTCGCCAAGTCGCCCTGCTCTGACGATCTCATCCTTGGTGCCGAGATAGGCCCCCCAGAAGATCTCGGCATCGGGATCATCGATCTTGGCAAAAGCCTGTTCGCCGTCGAGCATGACGATGGTGCTGTCGGCCAGAAGTCCGTCCTGCGCCAGCCTGCGCCCTGTGGTGATCTCGATCGGTTTGCCAACGAGGTTGACCGGGATTCTGTGGCTGGCCGCCAGTGCCTGAATGCTGGTGATGCCGGGAATGACACTGTAATCGAAATCCAGGCTGCTTTCCCGCCGCACGCGTTCGATGATGCGGATAGTGCTGTCGTATAGACTGGGATCGCCCCAGACGAGAAAGGCGCCGCTGCCCTCATCCGGGAGACCCGAGATCAGCGCTTCGTAAATGCGGGCGATCTCGCCGTGCCAGGTATCGACGCTCTGCACATAGGTCTTGTCTGCCGTCCGCCTTTGCGGCACCGCGAATTCTGAAATCCTGCCAGCCGGCCGCGTGATATAACGTTCGCAGATATCCCGCCGGATCTCGGCGAGCTCTTCCTTGGCGGCGCCCTTGACCGGCAGGAAAACCACATCGGCGGCGTTCATCGCGTTGATCGCCTGTATGGTGAGATGCTCCGGGTTGCCCGTGCCGATGCCGATGATATTGATATGCTTCAAGCGGATACTCCCCGTTGAGTCCTGGCGGTCTTGCCGAAAAAACCTCGTGGTCGCAAGGGCAGAACGGGAGTTGGCCGCGGCCAACCGGCCCTGTGGGTGGCATCCGAGCCCTGTTGTTGCTGCAAATCCCGAATCGTGTCACTTTCGATACGCTTTTTGACGCTATGTTGAAAGAAAAGCGCATCGAAAAGGATTGGGTGTT